>DAOROF010000028.1:0-13340 GCA_035441405.1 Candidatus Nanopelagicus sp. | reverse complement strand
CCGGCGACCTGAACCTTGGCAAGGTTCCGCGCTACCAACTGCGCTACGTCCGCATGTTGCGAGGGTGAAATCTATCGCATTATGCCATTGTGCGCACAATCTAATTGATTTAACCTGCAAAAAGAGCGGTTAGCGGTAGCGTTCAAACATGGAGATCTCAGAATCAATCTTTTGGATGGGCAACAGATTGGCAACAAATTGCGTCGAGATTTCTAAAGATCCAGCAGATTTAAGTAAGCCTGGTTTTTGGGCAGTAGTTAACACCTTCGAGGGTGATTGGTTTTGCGCCAGGTTTACAAATGTTCAAGATGCACCACTGCCAATTTCACCGTGGGCAGGCATCGATAGCAAGTGGCATAGTTCTCAATCTCAAACTAGTTATGAAGCAAATGTTCACCAGATAAAAGAATTGATTGCCAAAGGAGAGATTTATCAAGTAAATCTCTGTCGAGTTCTAAGTAATGATTGCAATCAATCACTTCTTGGCTTGGCAAATTTGTTACAAAAATCAAATCCCGCACCTTACGCCAGTTACCTATCTTTGCCGGGATTGGAGATCGCATCTGCCTCACCAGAGTTGTTCCTACAACGCAGTGGTGATCAGATTAAATCCACTCCGATAAAGGGGACCGCTTTGGAAGATAATTTTGGTGAAAAAGATAAAGCTGAAAATGTGATGATTGTTGATTTAATGCGTAATGATTTTGGAGCAATTTGCCAACCTGGATCTATCGATGTGCCGAGATTGTTAGCCAGTGAATCTCACCCAGGATTATTTCACTTAGTTTCAGATATCACTGGAGTTCTAAAATCAAACCAAAGCTGGCAAGAGATTTTGACCGCATTACTTCCCGCTGGATCAATTAGTGGCGCTCCGAAATCATCGGCTATAAGGGTAATTAACCAGATTGAAAAAAGTGAGCGAGGTCCATACTGCGGCGTAATTGGGTGGATCGAAAATAACCAAGCACTTCTTTCGGTAGGAATAAGAATTTTTTGGTCTAAGCAGGATGGTCAAATAAATTTTGGTACTGGCGCAGGAATTACCTGGCAGAGTGATCCTAATAGTGAGTGGGAAGAGACTGAGTTGAAAGCAAAGCGATTAATCTCAATTGCTGATGGGGTTAAAGTATGAAGTTAGTTGTTAACGGGCAGATCCAAAGTGATTTAACAAAATTGCCCTATTCAGATGCGCTAATTCGAGGTGATGGTCTATTTGAAACGATGTTGGCTATCGATGATAAACCTGTCGCCCTAGATCGCCATTTAGCCAGAATAGAAAAGTCGGCAGCTATCTCTTTGCTTACCCTTCCGGCATTAATCGATATTCAGCTCGCAATTACCGCTGTCTTAGAAAATCAGATTGGTAAATCAAAACTTCGATTAGTGGTGTTAAGTGATGGCAATTGGTTTATCTCTTGCCAGCCGCTATCTGAAGAGAGTGCTAGCACCTCACTTACTAGGTTTGATACTCCAGTTTTTTCCAAGGATTACTTAAATACTGTTAAGTCCACCTCTTATGCTCGTTCACTTTTGGCAGTTAGATATGCTAAATCTCTGGGCTTTGATGATTGTCTATTTATAAACGAAGCAGGATTTGTTGTAGAGACTGGTTTTTCTAACCTATTGGTACTAAATAACTCAAAATGGGTTACTCCGGCTTTAACTACGGGTTGCTTACCTGGTATCACCAGAGAGTTATTGATCAAATGGTTTGATGTAAGTGAGATTGAGATCTCTTTTGATGAATTGCTTACTTCGCAAGCGGTGTATGTAACCTCATCTCTTAGATTGATTCAACGAGTCAATAGAATTGAAAGTAGATCATTTAGCGAGAATTCACTTGGAAAAGAGTTAATTAGCCAATTTAATCAAAGGTTGTTTAGTAACATTAACCCATGAGTCCAATTGTAAAACGAGTGTTAGTTGGTTTTGTTGGTGGCTTGATTACTTTGATTGGCGTAGTTGCACTGGTAGCGCCAGGGCCTGGCTGGTTGATTATCTTCACTGGGCTTGGAATTTTGGCATCAGAGTTTGCTTGGGCAGCTCGAGTCCTAACCACAGCCAAGGGTGTGGCAACAAGAGCTGCTGATGCTGCAAAAATACAAAAAAAGCACCAACTCCTTATTTTTGCAGGTCTATCTTTAGCCTCCCTTTTATTCTTAGTTATTTGGTACGAATACCTACGTTAATCGCCCGGCTTTTACCGCCACTTTGCTAACCTAGCGTTATGTCTGTCCAAATCAAGATTACTCTCGATGGTAAAGCTATAACTATTGATGCTGATAAACGACCGACCCATCTATTTGAGGAGCAAAGCAATGTTGTGGTTTGTCGAATTAATGGCGAACTAAAAGATTTATGGAGTGAATTAAAAGAGGCAGATATAGTCGAGTCGGTGAGCATAGATTCACCCGATGGTTTAAATGTATTGCGTCATTCAACTGCTCATGTTTTGGCTCAAGCAGTGCAGGAAGTTTTCCCAGAGACTAAGTTAGGTATTGGTCCGCCAATCAGAGATGGTTTTTACTACGACTTTGATCCCAAAAATCCTTTTACCCCAGCAGATCTAGAAAAACTAGAGAGTGCAATGCGTAAAATAATTAAGGCAGGCCAGCGCTTTAAGCGTCGGGTAATAAGTGAGAAAGATGCTTTAGCAGAGTTAAAGGGTGAGCCATATAAGTGCGAATTAATTGGTTTGAAATCTGGCTCAATTGAGGGTGATTCATCGGTTGAGGTAGGTGGAGCTGAATTAACTATTTACGACAATTTAGGTAGAGATGGCAAAGCTGTTTGGAGTGATCTTTGCCGTGGTCCTCACCTACCATCCACTAAGCAAATACCAGCTTTCAAACTAATGCGGGCAGCAGGTGCTTATTGGCGAGGTTCAGAAAAAAATCCAATGTTACAAAGAATTTATGGCACAGCCTGGCAAAGCCAAGAGGCACAAGATGCATATCTGCATTTGTTAGAAGAAGCAGAAAAGCGCGATCATCGAAAATTAGGAGCAGAGTTAGATTTATTCTCATTTCCAGAAGAGATTGGATCAGGACTTGCAGTTTTTCATCCTAAGGGTGGAATTATTCGAAGAGCGATGGAGGATTATTCTCGAAAACGCCACGAAGAAGAGGATTACCAATTTGTTTACTCACCGCACTTAACCAAGGCAGCCTTGTTTGAAACAAGTGGTCATTTGCAATGGTATGCCGATGGTATGTATCCGCCGATGGAAATGGATGAAGAGTTTCATGCAGATGGAACCTTAAAAAAGGCTGGTCAAAAGTATTACATGAAGCCAATGAACTGCCCATTTCACAACTTAATCTATAAATCTTCGCCAAAATCTTATCGCGATCTACCGCTGAGATTGTTTGAGTTTGGAACTGTTTATCGATATGAAAAGTCTGGAGTTGTGCATGGCATAACCCGGGCACGTGGATTTACTCAAGATGATGCCCATATCTATTGCACAAAGGAGCAAATGGCTGGGGAGCTAGATTCATTACTTACATTTGTGTTAAATCTATTGCGCGATTACGGCCTTTCAGATTTTTACCTGGAGCTATCTACTCGCAACCCTGAGAAATCGGTTGGCGATGATCAGGATTGGCAGAGTGCAACTGATGCGCTAAGACTGGCAGCAAATAAACAGGGATTAGAGTTAGTTTTAGATCCTGGTGGAGCAGCATTTTATGGGCCGAAGATTTCAGTTCAAGCTCGAGATGCAATTGGTCGTACCTGGCAGATGTCCACTATTCAAGTAGATTTTCAATTACCACAGAGGTTTAATCTAGGTTATGCAGCATCTGATGGCACAATCAAACAACCGGTAATGATTCATCGAGCACTATTTGGATCAATCGAGAGATTTTTTGGTGTGTTGACTGAACATTACGCTGGAGCTTTCCCACCATGGCTGGCACCAGTACAAGTTAGAGCGATTCCAGTAGCTGATTCTTTTGCGCCCTATTTGTCTGATGTAGTTAAGAAGTTTAAAGCATCTGGAATTAGAGCAGATATTGATACCTCAGATGATCGCATGCAAAAAAAGGTACGAAATGCCCAAATGGAGAAAGTGCCCTTTATGATGATTGCAGGTGAGGAAGATCAGAATGCAAATGCTGTTTCATTTAGATATCGAAATGGTGAACAAAAAAATCAGATTCCAATAGATCAAGCAATAGCTGAAGTTTTAGCTGCTGTTAAAGAACGCAAACAAATTTAAATGACAGATCAATCAATTTCAGGCGGTGCTGGTATGCCAGATAGCTGGCAAAGACTGTGGGCTCCGCACCGAATGTCATATCTTGAGGGTGAAAATAGACCCTTACCTGGCAATGAAATCGAATGCCCATTTTGTCGAATTCCAAATTTACCTGATGAGGAGGCATTGATTGTTGCCAGAGGCGATCAAGCCTATGTAGTAATGAATCTCTATCCTTACAACGCAGGTCATTTATTAATTTGTACCAACCGACATGTCGCTGAGTTGCCTGAGTTAACAGAAAGTGAGCGCAATGAGATTTCAGTTCTCACCGTACATGCAATGCAAGTACTACGAAAAGCTAGTAAAGCTGTTGGTTTTAACATTGGTATTAATCAGGGAAGTGTTTCTGGGGCAGGAATAGCAGGTCACTTTCATCAACATATCGTTCCAAGATGGGCAGGGGATGCCAACTTCATGCCAATCATTGGAAAAACTAAAGTCTTACCCCAATTACTTCAGGAAAGTAGATCCTTACTGGCTGCTGGCTGGGATCATATTTAAAAATCTTTTGACTTCATCCACTCCTAAATTATTATTTAACATCAGCGGAATGGCGGGAATTACCAGGCCATGAACAAATTGTTCCCAGCCACCTTCTAGTAATGCGGATGACAATTCTTCTTTAAACTCCAATATCAACTCTCGATGTTCAGTCTCGCTAGCAAGTTGAACCACTTTTTCCGATGAATAATCAGTGATCATTTGATTCTCTAAATTTATCAATGCACTCGGTTCACCACTGTCTGAATGCAAAACTAAATAGGGAGTTAGTACCGGCTCTAACATTTTTCCAATGATTGCACTCATATCTTCAAAGTCGACATCGCCAGTCTCAAAATCAATTACCACGACAATCGTTGGAATATAAAGTTCCCTGAATGTGCTCCAATTAGCGACAACTTTTGGATCTATTCCAGTTTTTGCACTAGCAACTACTACAACTACATCAGCAGTAATGAGTTGCGGATTATCGATCTCGGCCACTGGTAAGCCAAGTGCTACAGAAATTTGGTGATTCTCAGGAGATATTCCGAGAATAAACCGTGCGTTAATTAGGCTACTCATCATTGGTAAGCCTACGATGGGAATTATGTTACAGCGCTCATTAAGGGATCCTGTCGCCAGAAAAATTGAACCATTTGTTAGATTTCTAGTGAAGATAGGCATAACAGCAAACATGATCTCTACTGTAGGTGGCTTAGGTTCTACGATCGCCGCCCTTTACTTTTTTTCTAATGGTGAGTTTTTTGTAGGGGTAATCGTAGTTGCATTTTTTGTTTTATTTGATTTATTTGATGGTGCTGTTGCGCGAGCTTCTCAAAGTGGAGAGAGTAAGTGGGGGGCACTTTTAGATTCAACACTTGATCGAATCAGCGATGCTGCAATATTTATTGGTGGGCTACTTTTCTTTCTTAGAACCTCAGATAGCCTAATTGTTATTTTTTTGATAGCAGCTACTGCATCATTTCTAGTCTCATATATAAAAGCACGAGCGGAATCCTTACGCATTGAATGTGACGGTGGTATTGCTGAAAGAAGTGAACGATTAATTATTGTGTTAGTGGCTTATGGTTTACATGGACTAGGCCTGGGCTATGCCATGGCAATTGGTATGTGGCTGGTAGCTATACTTTCAATTGTCACAGTATTACAAAGGATGATGATTGTATATAAAGCGGTGAAGTGATGTATTTGTTTTATCTTTTAGCCTGGAAAATTATCGGACTATTGCCTGAAAAATTGGCTTACAAATTAGCGAATAGAGTTGCTGATATCGCTTATCGGAAAGATGGCAAGGGTGTCCGTCGATTGAGGAGTAATTATCGGCGAGTGATGCCAAGTATTTCTGAGTCTGAGCTTTCGAATTTAACAAAATTAGGTATGAGGTCATATTTAAGATATTGGTTTGATACTTTTCGATTGAATAAATGGAGCAAAAATCGAATTATTGACACAACTACTGTTATTCGCGAGGAACTTCTTAGAGAAAGTATTGAATCAAAGCGCGGCTGCATCGTGGCATTGCCACACGCAGGTAATTGGGATCATGCAGCTGCATATTTTTGCTCTACAGGAATTACCCTAACTGCCGTTGTGGAGAAACTTAAGCCAGAGGCAATATTTAAAAAATTTTTGGATTATCGGCAAAGCATTGGTATTGAGCCGATTAGCCACGAAGAAAAAACTATTCCAATCTTGTTGGAGCGATTGAAGAGTGGAAAATTAGTAGCTCTAGTGGCCGATAGAGATATGTCGCGCAATGGAATTGAAGTTCAATTCCTAGATGGTACGGCGAAAATGCCGGCTGGCCCGGCAATATTGGCTTTGCAGTCAGGCTCACCATTACTAACAGCCTATATTCGATATTTAGAAAAAGGTATCGAAATTACATTTGATGAAACGATAAAA
Organism: Candidatus Nanopelagicus sp.; assembly: GCA_035441405.1. Classification (GTDB taxonomy): domain Bacteria; phylum Actinomycetota; class Actinomycetes; order Nanopelagicales; family Nanopelagicaceae; genus Nanopelagicus. The sequence continues at coordinate 6,664 of DAOROF010000028.1, read as the reverse complement.
TTGCCTTCGACCGGTGATGAAAGTGAAAATATAAGATTATTAACCCAATCTATGGCAGATAATTTTGCGAAGAGAATTAAAGCCTCACCGGTTGATTGGCATATGTTGCAACGGATTTGGATAGATGAGAAAAATTAGAATCGGAATGGTCTGCCCGTACGGTTGGGATACGCCAGGTGGGGTTCAGACCCATATGAAAGATTTAGCTGAATATTTAATAGGTGAAGGTCACTATGTTTCAGTACTAGCACCCATTGGTGATGAAAGTTCTGTGTATGAAAATTATGTTGTTAATGCTGGAAAACCTATTTCTATCCCTATGAATGGATCTGTAGCAAGAGTTCTTTTTGGACCTATAGCAAGTTCAAGAGCAAAGCAATGGATTGCTTCTGGTGATTTTGATTTACTTCATCTACATGAACCAGCAATTCCATCTCTGTCACTATTGGCTTGTTCTGCCGCTGAAGGTCCACTTGTTGGCACGTTTCATGTTTCAACCTCAAAAAAGAAAGCTATATATGCCATCGGTCCAATTCTTGAACCTATCGTTGAAAAATTAACAGCACGTATTGCCGTTAGTGAATTGGCTAGATCTACCCTTAAAGATCACTTTGACACAGATGCAGTAGTAATTCCAAACGGAATTGATGGGCAAAAATATGCAAACGCTCAAATAATTGATGAGTATCACAGTAAAAACACTATTGGGTTTATGGGTAGGTTTGAAGAACCACGAAAAGGTTTGCAAGTTTTGCTTGATTCATTGGCAATAGTTTCTAGATTTATACCAGATGCAAAAGTTTTAATTGCAGGCCCTGGAGATAGTCAAGCAATATTAAAGGAAATTAATCCTCAATTAAGAGGGCGAATTAAATTTATAGGTCGACTTAGTGATGATCAAAAGGCTAGTTTCCTAAAATCTGTTCCAATTTATGTTGCCCCAAATACAGGGGGAGAATCATTTGGAATTATTTTAACCGAGGCCTTATCGGCTGGAACCGCAGTGATTGCTAGTGATATTCCAGCTTTTAAATCTACCCTTGAGAATGGAGAGATTGGAGCTTTATTTAAAAATGAGGATTCAGCTGATCTTGCACGAGTGATCGTTAGTTTGCTGCGAGATGAGGAACGCCGTAAACAGCTAGCAACTAAAGGAAGATTGAGCGCTCAAAAATATGATTGGCAAGTAGTTGCCGAGCAAATTGAAAGTGTTTATGAAATGGCAATTGCCGGAGGGCAAAGAGTTACTCTTTCTTCTGAGAATAAGTTTTGGAGTCGAAGATGAATCTAGAAACTCTACTAACTCTCCTTGCCATTGTAATTATTGGTTGGTATCTATCATTTTTAGCTTCAAGATTAGACCGATTACATCATCGGGTTGAAACTTCTTGGGCGACATTGGATTCACTTTTGCAACAACGAGCTGCCCTTGCTCAGCAAATTGTGGCTGAGTCCAATCTTGATCCAGCAACAGCTTACTTAATTTCTACCTCAGCAATCTCGGCCCGTAAAGCAAATATAATTGAAAGGTCTGCAGCCGAGAGCGTTCTTTCAGAGTCATTAAAACTTGTGCAAAATTCAGCTCAAGATAATTCACTTGAGCTTCCTTCTGAGCTTTTGGTTGAGCTTTCAGATATTACAAACAAGGTAAAAATGGCTATCAATATTCACTTAGAAGCAGTAAATGCAACTAGAAATGTACGCTCGAAGATATTTACTAGATTATTTAGGTTAGCTGGTAAAGCACCGTTACCTGTCCGATACGAATTTGAAGATGACTCACTATGAAACTAGTCCGAAAGTTTTTTCTCATTACTTCACTCGTAGTAGTGCTGGCATCAATTGCTGGATTATCCGATCTGACTGAAATCACCAATAAACCAGAGATCGAACGCAACCTATTAAGTGGTTTACCAGGAGAGAATAATCAAATTCTAGTTGTCAAAATTGATGATACAAAGATTGCACATCCTCAAATTGGTATTGCAGATGCAGATATTGTTTATGTTGAACAAGTTGAATCTGGTTTAACTCGGCTTGCTGCTATCTTCTCATCAGAGCTACCACCACTTATTGGGCCGGTAAGAAGTGCACGAATCTCTGATATTGAATTATTGGCACAATTTGGCAGAGTTGGATTTGCATACAGTGGGGCACAGTCAAAATTACGACCTGTACTTGCAGAAGCAAATTTAGAAAATCTTTCGGCTGAACGAAATCCACCTAGTATTTACGGCAAAGACCCAAATCGACCTGGTCCTGTGAATATGATATTAAAACCAGATTTGCTTTTAGAGCGAGCCAACGCAAGAGAGGCAACCGTCATTGATAGTCCGGTAACTGCTCCTTGGGTATTTGGTGATCAACAAGAAAGTTTAGTTCAGGCAAGTCAGGTTGAAATAAAATGGCCAAATGCAACTTATAGACTCAAATGGAGTGTAGAACAAGAGAAGTATTTAATTTATTTTGGTGATTCGCCAAATTTGGATGCATCAGGTGAGCATCTTTTTGCCGACACTGCAGTTATTCAGTTGGTTTCAATTACACCTTCGATTTATGGCGATAAATTTGGCGGTGTCACACCGTTTAGCAAGACAACGGGTACTGGTAAAGCAATATTGTTGAGAGATGGTTTCAGTCATGAAATATCTTGGGAACGCGAGAGTGAAAAAGATGTAACAACCTGGCGCAGATCAGATGGTGAAGTCGCTAATTTCAAGCCTGGTCGAATATGGGTATTTCTCACAGATCAAATGCCAAAAATTACCCCTTAGTTACGCTTATGGTGTGAGCGGGGCTTCATATTTAATGTCTTTATGGCTTGAGAATAATTAGTACAATTAGAGGCTAGGTTCAAACAAGGAGTTGGAATGTCCAAGGAAACAGGCACAGCACGAGTAAAGCGCGGTATGGCAGAAATGCTTAAAGGCGGCGTAATTATGGATGTTGTAAATGTTGAGCAGGCGAAGATTGCAGAAGACGCTGGTGCAGTGGCAGTAATGGCACTAGAGCGCGTTCCTGCTGATATTCGTGCCCAAGGTGGAGTTGCTCGCATGTCAGATCCTGACATGATCGCTGCTATTCAAGAGGCGGTATCAATTCCAGTTATGGCCAAAGCTCGAATTGGTCATTTTGTTGAAGCGCAAGTTTTGCAATCACTTGGTGTTGACTACATTGATGAATCAGAGGTTTTAACTCCAGCAGATTATGCAAACCATATTGATAAGTGGAATTTCACAATTCCTTTCGTCTGTGGTGCAACCAATCTAGGTGAGGCATTAAGAAGAATTAATGAAGGTGCAGCAATGATTAGATCAAAGGGCGAGGCTGGTACCGGAGATGTATCCAATGCCACGACCCATATGCGCTCAATCTCTTCTGAAATTCGAAGACTAACTTCTATGAGGGAAGATGAATTATTTGTGGCTGCGAAAGATATGCAAGCGCCTTATGAATTAGTGAAAGAAGTTGCTAGTACCGGAAAATTGCCAGTCGTGCTTTTTACAGCAGGTGGAATTGCTACACCAGCTGATGCTGCAATGATGATGCAATTAGGTGCCGACGGAGTATTTGTAGGTTCTGGAATATTTAAATCAGGCGATCCTGCAAAACGAGCTGCAGCATGTGTTAAAGCAGTAACTTACTTCACTGATCCAAAGGTAATCGCAGATGTATCAAGAGGGCTAGGAGATGCAATGGTTGGAATTAATGTTGCAGACATCCCAGTTCCTCACCGGCTTGCGGAGCGGGGCTGGTAATTGTGAAGATTGGAGTTCTCGCACTCCAAGGTGATGTTCGTGAGCATATTCAGTCACTAAGTGACTGTGGTGTCGATGCCCTTGCAGTAAAAACTAAGCAGGAGATCGAGAGTATCTCTGCATTAGTAATTCCTGGTGGAGAGTCGACAACTATTTCAAAGTTAGCCAGATCTTTTGATCTATTTGATGTCATTAAAGACAGAATACGAAATGGCATGCCAACTTATGGATCCTGTGCGGGAATGATTTTATTAGCCAACAAGGTTGAAGATGCAATAGATGGTCAAGAAAGTTTTGGTGGTATCAACATGGTCGTGCGTCGAAATGCTTTTGGTAGGCAGGTTGACTCTTTTGAGACAGATCTTAAATTTAAGGGAATTACAGAGCCAAAGGTGCGTGCTGTTTTTATAAGGGCTCCATGGGTGGAGTCAGTCGGTAGTGAGGTTGAAGTTCTAGCAGAGGTAACTGATAGTTTTGGCGTTAATCACCCGGTTGCAGTGCGGCAAGCAAATTTATTAGCGACATCTTTTCATCCAGAACTCACTGGCGATAATCGTGTCCATAGATTTTTTGTAGAAAATATTTGTAGACAGTTAGCAACTTTTTAAAGGAAACTATCATGAGTGGTCATTCCAAGTGGGCAACAACTAAACATAAGAAAGCAATAATTGATTCTAGGCGGTCCAAAAATTTTGCCAAGTTAATAAAGTCAATTGAGGTTTCCGCGCGTACGGGCGGTGCTGACGTTTCGGGAAACCCAACTTTGTTTGATGCAATTGCTAAGGCGAAAAAGAACTCAGTGCCTGCAGATAATATTGATCGTGCGGTAAAACGCGGCGCTGGTCTTGAGACTGGTGGCAAAGAGTGGGAAACAATTATGTATGAAGGTTATGCAGCAGGTGGGGTTGCGTTACTTATTGAGTGCTTATCAGATAATAGAAATCGAGCTGCATCGGAGGTCAGAGTTGCAGTAACACGCAATGGTGGCAATATGGCTGACCCAGGATCGGTTTCATATTTGTTTAATCGAAAAGGTGTTGTATTAGTTTCAAAAGATAAGGGCAAAATAACTGAAGATTCTTTGCTTGAGGTGGTATTAGATGTAGGCGCTGAAGAGGTTAATGACTTAGGGGAGACGTTTGAAATAGTTTCTTCACCCTCTGATTTAGTCGCGGTTCGAAAGTCCCTACAGAGTGCTGGAATTGACTATGACTCTGCTGAAACCTCATTCTTGCCAACTATGTCAATTCCAATAGATGGCGCTACTGCCAAAAAAGTTTTTGAATTAATTGAGGCAATTGAAGAGTTAGATGATGTACAGAATGTATATGGCAACTTCGATGTTTCAGATGAAGTGATGGCGAGCCTGAGTTAATAAGTAATTCCGGCTGATTAGGATTTCTCCTATGCGCGTTTTAGGGATTGATCCAGGCTTAACTAGATGTGGGATAGGTGTGGTTGACTCTACTGCGCCACAAAAATTACAGATGATAGGTGTTGGTGTTATTAAAACTGACCCCGAGGCGCCATTGGAATATAGATTGCTAGAACTTGAGAAAGAGTTAATTATTTGGATTAAAGAATATAAGCCAGATGTAATTGCGATTGAAAGGGTTTTTTCACAGCTGAATGTAAGGACTGCAATGGCTACTGGCCAGGCGGCAGGAGTAGCACTTTTGCTTGCTGCTAAAAATTCTATTCCGGTGGGAATTCACACACCCAGTGAGGTCAAGGCTGCTGTTACTGGATCTGGCCGAGCCGACAAGAAACAAGTGGCTCAAATGGTAAAAAGGTTGTTAAAACTAAAGGAGATGCCAAAACCAGTTGATAGTACTGATGCTTTAGCCCTTGCAATCTGCCATCATTGGCGAGGTGTTGGTAATGCTCGATTAGCTGCTGCAAAGAAAAAGGCGACAAAAAAAAGATGATTAGTTCGATTTCTGGGATTGTTAAATCTATCTCACTTAACTCTGTAGTTGTAGAGGTAGGTGGAGTTGGTATTTTAATTCAGGTTCCAAACCGGGTAGCAATTTCATTGAGTGCTGGAACTACGGCTAGCTTCCATACATATCTTGTTGTTCGTGAAGATGCATTAATTTTGTTTGGTTTTACTGATCTAATTGACAGAGATTTTTTTGAGTTACTCCTTTCAGTAACTGGTATTGGACCAAAGGTTGCACAAGCAATTTTGTCAGGCTCTGACTCAGCAACAATTGCTACGGCAATTTCATCTAGTAATTTAAAAACACTTGAATCTTTCTCTGGATTAGGAAAAAAGGGGGCCCAGCGATTAGTTCTTGAACTAAAGGATAAAGTGGCTGGCTTTGCTTCTAAGAATGCTAATAAGAGTTTGCCAGTTGGTAATCAAGTTGAAAATGCATTACAAGGTTTAGGGTATTCAGCTAAGGATGCCGCGAACATGGTTTCGCAGGTGTTGAGTAGTAATGGAAAAGAAAACTTAAGTTCATCAGAAATCCTTAAGTTAGCGTTAAAGAATAGCGGTAAAGAGTGATGTCTGATCGAGTTACTAATGAAGGTGCAGACGATTCAGAGAGAATTGCTGAATTGGTTCTTCGTCCCAAATCATTAAATGAGTTTGTTGGTCAGTCCAGAGTGCGTGATCAACTAGATTTGTTGCTTTCAGCTGCTAGACAGCGAAGTGCTGTTTCAGACCACATTCTTTTTTCTGGTCCACCGGGATTAGGGAAAACAACTCTTGCCATGATCGTTGCCACAGAAATGAATACACCAATCCGAATTACCTCAGGGCCAGCAATACAGCATGCTGGAGATTTGGCCTCAATTCTTTCCTCATTAGTTGAAGGTGAAGTCTTATTTCTCGATGAAATTCATAGAATGTCTAGGCCTGCAGAAGAAATGCTTTACATGGCTATGGAGGATTTTAG
>DAOROF010000027.1:0-13627 GCA_035441405.1 Candidatus Nanopelagicus sp. | reverse complement strand
TTAAAACCATCGATTAAATATTTAAGTCTTTTTTGGGGCATACCCATTGGCATATTTACCGGTAGAAAGTTTTGCGTAGGAAGAGCGGCTGTGCCTCTAACTGGATGTCCGGCGTAGGTGCTGGGTAAGCCATCGGTAGCCGGGGCAATAACCAGCGCTTGATCGCCAGAGCTTTGCAAACTTTCTAAAATGCGCAGCACAGAGTTAGTTACCCCGTTAATACTGGGTAAAAAGGACTCAGTCACTATGGCAACTCTCATAAATATATGGTGAGGTCCCCAGAAAGCCTTAAGTAAAGGTTGAGGTTAAATGTCGGTGACGAGATGATGAAGTTAGCCACCATTTGATACTGCCGAGTAACATAAGGGTATGAAAATCGCAGTCTGCATCAAACAGGTTCCAGATTCTTGGGCTGAGAAAAAAATGGCTGGCGGCGTATTAGATAGAGCAAATGTTGATGCGGTATTAAATGATTTAGATGAGTACGCAGTTGAAGAGGCGCTGCGAATTGTGGAGGCAAACTCACCAACAAAAGAGGCCGGGGAAGCAAGTGGGCACTCAATTACTTTGATTTCAATGGGACCAGAGCGCGCAACTGAAGCAATTAGAAAAGCTTTATCAATGGGTGCAGATGATGCAATATTAATTAGTGATGCAGCCCTGGCAGGCTCTGATGCACTAGCTACATCCTTAGTTCTAGCTGAGGTAATTAAAAAAGGAAATTATGATTTAGTACTTTGTGGCACCGAGAGCACCGATGCCAGAATGAGTGTGGTGCCAGCAATGATTGCTGAGCGCCTATCTTGGGCCCAATTAACATTTGCCGGCAAGGTAGCGGTCGATCCAGCTGCAAAAAAGGTTGAGGTTGAAAGAATTACTGAGTTTGGAAATCAAGTAATTGGCGCATCCTTTCCAGCAGTACTTTCGGTGGTTGAAAAAATTAATGAGCCAAGATATCCATCATTTAAGGGAATTATGGCGGCTAAGAAAAAAACTATTACCACTATGTCATTAGCAGATACTGGCCTTGCTGCCACCTCCGTGGGTGCATCTGCTGCCTGGAGCACAGTAAAAGATGCTCTACCAAGACCTGCTCGGGGTGCTGGCGTTAAGTTAACTGATGAAGGATCTGGCGGGGAAAAATTATTTGATTTTCTAGTGGAAAAGAGATTGGCATGAGCAGCGTTATATTTTTAGTTGATCACTCTGGCGGCAAAATCGCTAAAGCAAGCAGTGAGCTGGCCACCTTTGCTAAAAATATTGGTGAATCTATTGCCGTTGTCTTTGCTGCAAATCCTGGTGAAATTGTTGCGCAATTAAACAATCTGCCGGTAGATAAGGTAATTACTGCTAGTGGTGATTGGGATAAGTTTGGTGTAGCAGCTATTGCAGATGGACTTGCTCAAATTATTGCCGATAAAAAACCAAATGCCTTACTTATTACCTCATCAGCTAATGGCAAAGAGATTGCAGCCCGGGTAGCGGTTAAAACTAACTCTGGAATTATCACCGATGCAGTTGGAGTGGATAAGGATTTAATCACTACCCAATCAGTATTTGGTGGCTCAACCACTGTGCACTCAGCTGTTACAACTGGTGTGCCAATAATTACTTTAAGAGCTAACTCAATTGAGCCAATCGCAGCTACCTCAAACCCGGTAGTTGAAGAGTTTGCAGTTAACATCTCTGATTCAGCAAAACTTGCCACCATCTCTAGTGCAACGGAAGCGGTAAAAGGTGGCCGGCCAGAGTTAACTGAAGCATCAATTGTGGTTTCAGGTGGTCGTGGTACAAATGGTGATTTCAAACCAGTTGAAGCATTAGCCGATGCATTAGGTGCTGCCGTTGGTGCATCCCGTGCGGCAACTGATGCTGGTTGGTATCCACACTCACATCAAGTAGGCCAAACTGGTAAAACAGTTTCACCACAACTCTATGTTGCAGCTGGAATATCTGGTGCGATCCAACATCGTGCTGGCATGCAGACTTCAAAAACAATTGTGGCAATTAATAAAGATCCAGAGGCCCCAATTCTTGAGATTGCAGATTTTGCAGTTATTGGTGATTTGTTTAATGTTTTGCCGCAGGCCACGGAAAAAATCAAGGCCCGTAAAGGTTAATTACTTACCCATCAACTCTTGCCTTTAGACTTAGCAAGTGCCTATCTATTTTGATCATGCTGCTACCACCACCATGGTTGAGCCCGCGATTGCAGCCTTAACTGATGCAATAAAAAAATTAGGCAATGCCTCATCCTTACACTCAGCTGGTCGATCAGTTAGAAAAGATTTAGAGCAAGCTAGAGAGCAAATTGCGCAAGCAATTGATTGCGCGCCAAGTGAGGTCATCTTTACCGCAACTGGTACGGAGGCAAATAATCTAGCCATCAAAGGTTTGTATTGGCTGGGAGTAAAGAAGAATAAGAAAGTAATAATTACCTCAACCTTTGAGCACCATGCTGTTGCCGATCCAATCGCCTGGCTGGCCGAGCATGAGGGGGCACAGGTTGTAGCAATTGATGTAGATCGAAATGGCTTTGTAGATCTTAAACAATTAGCCGCCCAGGTTGAAGAGCATAAAAATAATATTGCTCTAATCTCAATTATGCATGCAAATAATGAGGTAGGAACTATTCAAGATATCAACCAGGTAGTAAAAATTGCTGGCGATATTCCAGTTCACTCAGATTGCGTACAAAGTTTTGGAAAAGTAGAGCTCTCCTTTAAAAAATTAGGGGTCACAGCAGCCACTATAAGTGCTCATAAAATTGGTGGGCCATTAGGGGTTGCGGCGTTAATTTTACGTAAAGGTTTAGATATCGAACCGGTGTTGCATGGTGGCGGGCAGGAGCGAGATTTACGAAGTGGCACCTTTAACGCACCTGGCATCATCTCATTTGCTGCTGCAGCTGCAAATGCCGTTGATAATAGAAAAGAGCGTGAGTTAAAGATTAGAGAGTTAAAATCAGAGTTAATTCAAACAATTAAGAAAAATATCCCAGATGCTTGGGTAAATGGGGATCAGGCGAAAAGTTTGCCGGGCATTGTTTCCATTACCTTTCCTAAGACCGATTCTGAAGGACTACTTTTGTTATTAGATGGTGAGGGCATCGCCTGCTCTACCGGCTCAGCTTGCAGCGCAGGTGTACAGCGGCCAAGCCATGTCTTAATGGCAATGGGATTAACCGAGGATGAAACCACCTCTACTTTGAGATTTTCACTTAGTTATTCAAATACTATTAATGAGATTGCAAAACTTGGCTCGGTAATTGCCACAGTAGTTGCAAGATCAAAAGCTGCATCTGGGAAAAAATGACAAAATTAAAGGTAATCGCAGCAATGAGTGGTGGGGTTGATTCTGCAGTTGCTGCTGCCCGAGCCGTTGATGCCGGTTATGAAGTAGTTGGTGTGCACCTTGCCTTATCTAGTAATCCACAAAAGTATCGATCTGGGGCAAGAGGTTGTTGCACAATTGAAGATTCACATGATGCCAGGCGCGCCGCAGATGTAATTGGCATACCTTTTTATATCTGGGATATGGCAGAGGAGTTTCACAAGGGAGTAGTTGAAAACTTTTTATCTGAGTATCAAGCAGGGCGAACTCCTAATCCGTGTTTGCGATGTAATGAAAAAATCAAATTTGAAGCTGTGTTAGATCGAGCTAAAGCATTGGGATTTGATGGTGTAGTTACCGGACATTATGCAATAACTAAAGATGGCCCAGATGGAAAAACATTACATCGAGCAGCTGATATTGAGAAAGATCAATCCTATGTATTGGCAGTTTTAAGAAGAGATCAAATTGAGGGTGCAATATTTCCCCTCGGTGATACGGTCAAAACTGATACCAGGAAAGAGGCTAAGGATCGAGGGTTATTTGTTGCAAATAAACCTGATTCACATGACATTTGTTTTGTGCCATCTGGTGATAACGCTGGCTGGTTGCGGGACAAATTAGGAAGTGAAACTGGCGATATTCTTGATCAAAGTGGGAACAAACTAGGTGAGCACAAAGGTGCTTATACCTACACGATAGGTCAGCGCCGCGGTTTAGCATTAACTGTGCCTGATAAAAGCGGTGAACCAAGATATGTATTAAAAATTGAACCTAAGAGTAATACGGTCGTGGTAGGTACACATGAAAATTTGGCGGTCAATACAATTATTGCTACCCCACCAGTTTGGTGTGGTGCAACTCCTGAAGTTAATCAAGAGTTAAGAGGATTTGCTCAGGTAAGAGCACATGGCTCACCACTTGCTACAAGTTATAAATTTGATGGTCAAAATTTAATTGCAAACTTAGATGAACCAGTCTTTGGTTTGGCAACCGGGCAGGCATTAGTTATTTATGATGGTGATCGAGTAGTTGGCTCTGCCACTATCTGCGAAACGATTTAATATGAGTGCTGAAATTAGGCATAAGATTCAAGAGTTATCGGAAGAGATTAGAGATCATCAATTTAAGTATTATGTTTTAGATGATCCATCAATTACTGACGCCGCTTTTGATAAGTTATGGAATCAATTACTTGAACTAGAGCGTAAGTATCCGCAATACAAACTTGAAAGCTCACCAACATTAGAGGTAGGGGGTGGGTTTTCCACCAGCTTTGCGCAATATGATCATATTGAAAAGATGATGAGTTTAGATAACGTCTTTGATGATGGCGAATTAGATACTTGGTTTGATCGCATTGATAAGGCAGGGGTTAAAAACACCTGGTTATGCGAGGTTAAAGTGGATGGGTTAGCGATCAATTTACTTTATGAAAATGGTCGATTAAGTAGAGCGCTAACTCGAGGCAATGGCACTACTGGTGAAGATGTAACTTTAAATGTTAAAACAATTAAGTCAGTACCAACTGAATTAATCGGTAAAGATATTCCAAAGCAACTTGAGGTTCGAGGGGAAATTTTCTTTCCACTAAAAGCTTTTGATGACTTAAATGATTCATTAGTAGATCTTGGTAAGCCAAGGTTTGCAAATCCAAGAAATGCAGCTGCTGGGTCACTGCGACAAAAGGATCCCAAGATCACCGCTAGCCGACCCCTTGATTTAGTTGTACATGGAATTGGGGCAGCCACTGGAATTTCATTTGATAAACAATCTAAAGCATATGAATTATTAAAAGGTTGGGGCCTGCCAACTAGTGCCAGATATAAAGTAGTTTCAGATCGAAAACAGGTTAAAGAATTTATCGATGAGTATGAGAAAAATCGTCATAACGTCGAACACGAAATAGATGGTGTAGTTATCAAGGTAAATGAAATTGATGTTCAAAATACTTTGGGCTTTACCTCACGAGCTCCTAAATGGGCGATTGCTTATAAATATCCGCCAGAGGAGGTAAGTACTAAATTAATTGATATTCGAGTCAGCGTTGGTAGGACTGGTCGAGTGACGCCATTTGCCTTTATGGAGCCAGTTAAAGTGGCTGGATCAACAATCACTAATGCCACATTACATAACAGCCAAGAAATAATAAGAAAAGGTCTCTTAATCGGTGACACAGTTTTAATTCGAAAAGCAGGTGATGTAATTCCTGAAGTTTTAGCACCAATAATTGAAAAACGAGATGGCACAGAGCGCGCTTTTGTTATGCCAACTAAATGTCCTGATTGCGGATCTAAATTGCGAGCAATGAGTGAGGGTGATGTTGATATTAGGTGCCCTAACTCGCAGAGCTGTCCTGCTCAAGTAGTAGAACGTTTATTTTATATTGGCTCAAGAAGTGCCTTAGATATTGATGTACTTGGTTATGAAGCAGCTACCGCGTTGCTCAGTGATAAATTAGTAGTAGATGAAGGTGATCTATTTTCCTTAACTCTAAAAGATTTAAGTAAATCAGAATTTTTTGTTAAAAAAGATGGCACAAGAAGTGTAATTGCAGATCGGTTTATCGCTGGTTTAGAGTTGGCAAAAACCAGACCACTCTGGCGTGTGTTAGTTGCGTTATCAATTAGACATGTTGGACCAACAAGTGCCAAGGCATTAGCCGATAAGTTTGGCTCCCTTACCAATATTCAAAAGGCAAACAGAGAAGAGCTGGCGGCGATAGATGGTGTTGGTGAGATTATGGCGGATGCAATTATTGAATGGTTTGATCTTGATTGGCATAAACAAATAATCAAAAAGTGGGAAAAAGCTGGCGTAGTTTTGGTTGATGCACCAAAGGAAAAACTCAAGCAAACCTTAGCTGGCTTAACGATAGTAGTTACTGGTTCGCTAATTGATTTCACGCGGGATGGTGCTACCGAGGCGATTGTTTCAAGAGGTGGTAAAGCCTCATCTTCAGTATCGAGTAAAACGGATTTTGTTGTGGCAGGAGATGCCGCCGGCTCTAAGTTGGATAAGGCTGAAGAATTGGGTATTACTATTCTAGATGAGGCAGGATTTAAATCTTTACTTGATAAGGGGATAAACTAAGAGCATGAACTTACTTGAAGAGTCAACACGAGAGTTACCAATTCCACCAATTGGCTTTGGTTTAATTGCATTTGGTTTACTTTCACTTTTACTTTATTTAACTCTTAGAATTGATCGAGATTAATTATTCAAACTAAGCAAAAAGAGTTTGCCATTTTTGGTGGAACTTTTGACCCCATCCATCTTGGACATTTACACCTGATAAAAGAGGTCGCAAATAGATTTGATAAAGTCTTAGTAATTCCATCTGGAAAACCCTGGCTAAAACCACACCCCACAATCGCCTCCGCCCAACAAAGGTTTCAAATGGCAGATTTAGCTATTACCTCTATGGGGCTATCTGGAAAGGTTGAAGTACTTCCACTTGAGGTAAATAGAGATGGCAATAGTTACACCCTAGATACCGTTAATGAATTATTAATAAAGTATCCAGATACAAATTTCACACTTATATTAGGAAGTGATGCTGCAAAAAGTATCGGACAATGGCATAAATCTGCAGAGTTATTACAAAAGGTAAAGGTACTAGTTATCAGTCGACCAGGCTCTGCACCTTCTGATTTTGATGAAGTAAATATCAAAGCTTTAGATATATCATCAACTAAGGTTAGGAAATCAATTTCAGAGCGAGAGAATGTGAGTAATTTATTACCAGCCAAAGTAGTCACCTTTATTCGAGAGTATGGGTTATATGGCAGTAGGTAATAGAACTTTAGAATTAACCAAGATTGCTGCAGCTGCCTTAGCTGAAAAGCTAGGCAGTGAGATTGTGGCAATAGATTTGTCAGAGCAATTAGTTTTAAACCAAGTATTTTTATTAGTCACCGGAAATAATGAGCCACAGTTACAGGCGCTTTCAGAAGAGGTGCAGAAGAAATTAGCGCAAGCTGGTGAAAAGCCAGTCCGAAAAGAGGGAAGTGGTGCTTGGGTGCTGCTAGATTACACAGACTTGGTAGTGCATATTCAGAGCACCGAGCTAAGAAATTACTACATGCTGGATCGACTCTGGAATGATTGCCCAAAAATAGATTTAGGACTAGAAAAGAGTGTCCGATAATGAGTAAATCAGAATCACCAATTCGTATCGTACTTTGGCGCCATGGCCAGACAGATTGGAATGTTGAGAATCGATTTCAAGGCAGCTCTGATATTCCATTAAATAAGGTAGGTGAGTATCAGGTAGTAGAGGCGGCAAAGGTACTGGCCGCATTAAAACCAGATCGAATTGTTTCAAGTGATTTAATTAGAGCACAAAAAACAGCAGCTGCTCTTGCTGAATTAACCAATAAAAAAGTTGAGATTAATCCAGATATTAGAGAGACAAATGGTGGACTTTGGGAGGGTCGCACAGCTGATGAAAATCGGGCATCCCATGGTGCGTTATTTACAAGTTGGTATGAAGGTGGCGATGAACCAGCAGGTGAAATTGGTGAGCGCAGAAGTGATGTTGCAAAACGAGCAGTAGCTGCAATTGAAAAAGAAACAGAGAACTTTTCCGGCACTATTGTCTTTGTTACCCATGGTGGCACAGTTCGAAGTGTGCTGGGTTCAATATTAAATTTACCGATTGAACAGTGGGGAATTATTGGTGGCCTATCAAATGCTTGTTGGTCGGTATTGGAGTTAACAAAGCATCACACTGGTAGTAGATGGTATTTAGCAGAGCACAATGCCGGATCATTACCTGAGCCTGTCTTTGGAGATGATGCGGTTAATTAGATAAGGTTGCCCCTTACGATTTAAAAATCAAGCGGGGCTGTAGCGCAGTTGGTAGCGCACTTGCATGGCATGCAAGGGGTCAGGGGTTCAAATCCCCTCAGCTCCACTTTAAAATAGATTAAAAAGAAAGATAAAAAAGGGAGTATTTGTGCCAAAAGCTTTAGTGATTCCAAAAAATTGGAGCGCAGCTGATATTCCCGATTTAACTGGTAAAAAATTCTTGATAACCGGTGCTACTTCAGGGATTGGTTTGGCAGCAGCCACACAACTTGCCCGTAAAAATGCTCATGTTTATATCACCGCTCGAAGTGTGGAAAAGGCCAGGCAGGCCATTAAACAAATCGGACCTGGATTAGTTGATTATCTACTAATGGATTTAACAGAACTAGAATCTGTTAAAAAGGCAGCTACCAGAGTTGATCGCGAATTTGATGGTGTAATTCTTAATGCCGGAGTTATGGCCACACCCTTTAGAAAAACTGCCGATGGATTTGAATTACAACTAGGCACCAACCATCTAGGTCACTTTGCCTTTGCTGGTCTAATTAAAGATAAAATTAAAGATCGCCTAGTTGTCGTTTCAAGTTCTGCCCACCGAATGGGAAATTTTGGCGATAACTCAATCCCAGCTATTAAAAATATGATGCTAGGTATTGGTAAGTATCAAAAGTGGCAGGTTTATGGCGCAAGTAAATTAGCAAATCTCTTATTTGTCTCTGAACTAGAGCGCTTACGTATTCAAAATAATTGGTCATTCATTCCAATAGCTGTTCACCCTGGTTACTCAGATACAAACTTACAAACTGTTGCTTCTCAAATGCGAGGTGCTGTAGTTGAGGAGAAAGTTACAAAGTTGCTAAACAAATTATTAGCTCAACCAGCAGCAGCTGGTGCACTACCAACCTTGGCGGCAGCTGTTTATCCAGGGCTATATGGCGCAAGTTTTATTGGGCCAGATGGATTCTTAGAGATTAAGGGTGCGCCTAAAGTAACTAGGGCTAGAGCTCTTGCCTATGATCAGGTGTTGGCAAAGAATTTGTGGCAGGTAAGTGAAGAGTTAACTAAGGTTAGTTGGGCTTAGCGATGCATGAAGCTTATGACTTTAAAGCGGTGCAGGATAAGTGGCTGCCAATTTGGGACAAATTAGAACCATTTAAGTCAGCTCGCGCCAATGATGATCGTCCAAAAAAATATGTATTAGATATGTTCCCCTATCCATCTGGGGATTTGCATATGGGACATGCTGAGGCTTACGCCCTAGGAGATGTAATTGCTAGATATTGGATTCAAAAAGGTTTTAATGTCATGCATCCAATTGGTTGGGATGCATTTGGATTACCGGCAGAAAATGCTGCAATTAAGCGAGATGCCGATCCAAGAGCTTGGACCTATGAAAATATTGAAGTACAAAAAGCCTCAATGCGCAGATATGCCTGCTCCTTTGATTGGGATCGAGTACTTCACACATGTGACCCTGAGTATTACAAATGGAACCAATGGTTATTTCTTAAGATGTTTGAAAAGGGTTTGGCGTATCGAAAAGATTCAGCCGTAAATTGGTGCCCAGATTGCCAAACTGTATTGGCAAATGAGCAGGTAGTAGCCGGGCTATGTGAAAGATGTGATAGCGCTGTAACTAAAAAGAAATTAAATCAGTGGTATTTCAAGATCACCGATTACGCAGATCGCTTGCTAGATGACATGCAACAGTTAGAGGGTAAGTGGCCAGAGAAAGTGTTGCTAATGCAGCGCAACTGGATTGGACGATCTACGGGTGCGCAAGTTGATTTTGCAGTAGATAAGTTAGATCAAAAGATTACCGTCTACACCACCCGGCCAGATACCTTATATGGCGCAACATTTATGGTGGTAGCAGCAGATTCAGAGTTGGCGGCAAAATTAGTTGCAGGCACTAAAGTAGAGGGTGAGTTTAAAAAGTATCTAGAGAGTGTTAAATCTGCCAGCGATATTGATCGCCTGGCAACAGATCGAGTGAAAACTGGCATCTTTTTAGAGCAGTATGCAATTAACCCAGTTAATAATGAAAAAATTCCAATTTGGGCCTCAGATTATGTGTTAGCAGATTATGGAACTGGTGCGATTATGGCAGTTCCAGCTCATGATCAACGAGATCTCGATTTTGCAAAAGCGATGAAATTACCAGTGCGAGTAGTGATTGATACTGGGTTAGAGGATCCAAATATCTCAGGGGTAGCCACCTCAGGTGATGGCAAGGTAATTAATTCAGGATCTATCTCTGGATTAAGCAAAGATGCGGCAATTGAAAAAATAATTAAAGAGTTAGCTGATAAAAAAGTTGGTAAAGCTACTAAAAATTACCGCTTGCGAGATTGGTTGATCTCACGGCAAAGATTTTGGGGTACACCAATTCCAATTATCCATTGTGATGGTTGTGGATTAGTGCCAGTACCAGAGTCGCAATTACCGGTGGCATTGCCGCAGGCAAAGGGATTAGATCTAAAGCCAAAGGGATCTAGCCCATTAGGGGCAGCATCTGATTGGGTAAATGTTAAGTGTCCAAAATGTAATAAAGATGCCAAGCGGGATGCAGACACGATGGATACATTTGTGGACTCCTCTTGGTATTTTCTTCGTTACACCTCAGTTAATAATCATGATGTCGCCTTTGATAAAAAAGCTGTAGAAACTTGGCTACCAGTAGATCAATATGTAGGTGGGGTAACCCATGCCATCTTGCACCTTTTATACTCAAGATTTTTCACCAAAGTTTTAAATGATATGGGGCTATTAAATTTTAATGAACCATTTACTAGATTATTAAACCAAGGCATGGTGTTAATGGATGGCTCAGCGATGAGTAAGAGCCGGGGTAATTTAGTTAAATTATCGGAGGAGTTAGATAAACATGGTGTGGATGCCATTAGAGTTTCATTAGTTTTTGCCGGACCCCCTGAGGATGATGTGGATTGGGCAGATGTATCACCAGCTGGTTCATTAAAGTTTTTAAATCGTGCCTGGCGGATAAGCCAAGAGGTAACAAGCAAACCAGGAGTTGATTTTAAAACTGGTAATTTAGAGTTACGCAAAGTAACCCATAAGACATTAGCTGATATTGAGTTAGCGGTTGAGTCCTTTAGATTTAATGTCACCATCGCAAGAATTATGGAGTTAGTCAATGCCACTAGAAAAGCAATTGACTCAGGTTGTGGTGCGCAAGATCCGGCAGTGCGTGAGGCAGCAGAGGCGATTGCAATCTCACTTTCTTTAGTTGCCCCTTACACCGCTGAAGATATGTGGGAGAAATTAGGTCATAAACCTGCGATTGCAAATGCTGGTTGGCCAACGATAGATCAATCTTTAATTGGGGCAGATAATGTGATTGCAATTTTGCAGATAAATGGCAAGATCAAAGATCGGATTGAGGTATCCCCAAATATCTCAAATGCGGAGTTAGAAAAGCTTGCCCGAGAAAATGCTGAGATTAAAGCCGCCTTAATTGGCCAAGATGTGAAGAAAGTAATAACTGTTTCACCTAAATTAGTAAATTTTGTAATCTAATTCCAAGTAATTTAAGTTAAAGTTACCTCATGAAACTACTACTAGCAGCAATTGTTTTACTCACAACAATCACTCCAGTCCAAGCTGCAAGTTCAGGTGGCGGCTCAGCTCCAGCGCCAGCGCCAGCTCAAAAGCCAGTAGCAACAAATTTGCCCCTGACATCGGATGAGGTAAAAAAACATAATTCAGCAAGTGATTGCTGGAGCATTATTGATGGGGTTGTTTATGATTTAACTAATTGGGTTGATTCACATCCGGGCGGATCTTCCAGAATTACTGCTATCTGTGGCAAGGATGGCACCTCAAACTTCCTTGGCCAACACAATAATTCAAACTCTGCTAAATCTAGATTAAAAGGATTTGAGTTAGGAAAATTAGAGGCTGCTGCAAAAGCTGATACACCAACTCCAGCCGCGCCAGCTGCCAAGCAGTTATCGGCATTCTTAAGTGAGGCAGATGCACTTATCAAGCAGAAAAACTTCACCGCAGCTCTTAACTTGTTAAAGCAAGCAGATAGAAGTTATGCAAATAACGCTGATATTAATAATTTACTAGGATTTAGTAGTAGAAATCTTAAACAATTTTCCACCTCTGCTAAGTACTACCAAAAAGCCTTAAAAATAAATCCAAATCACTTAGGGGCGCTAGAGTATCAAGGCGAGCTTTTCCTGCAGACTAAAAAACTCTCATCAGCAAAGAAAAACCTTGCTAAATTGAAGAAGCTTTGTGGTGAAAATTGTGAAGAGTATTTGGATTTAAAGAAAGCTATCGGTAGTAAGTAAAGTTGATCTCCATTCTGCGCGCTTGTCATATTGGACCAACAAGTGCGGTAACTTTAATTTCATTTCTCCTAGCATCCTCCCTCTGGTGGGAGGGCCCAGCTCTTGTAATTGCATTTGGTATTTTTCTAGGACAACTTTTAGTTGGTTTTACCAATGATTTATATGACTACCAAGATGACCTAAAACATAATCGCACTGATAAACCATTAGTTTCTGGCAAGATTACAACTGCTCAGCTAAAAAGTGCGATAAAAATTGTTATCCCACTTATGATTTTAGTAAATTTATTTGGACCACTAGGAATCAAGGGTGGGTTGATTTACTTACTAGGTGTTGGCTTAGGTGTTTCCTATAACTTTTACTTCAAATTTACACTCCTTTCCCCACTGCCATATGCCTTGGCATTTGCTGCATTAGTGGCCGCCATTGTGGTGGCAACAGATCGCACTCCACCGCTTTGGTTATTAATCTCATCCGCCTGCCTTGGGGTAGCAGCGCATTTTGCTAATGTAATTAAGGATATAAATGAGGATTTAAAATCTGAGATTATTGGTTTGCCCCAAAAATTAGGCAAGAAAGCCTCTCGAGTAATAATCGGCATCTTATTAATTGGCACCACATTATTACTTAACTTTGTTACTCCCAGCCCAGTGCTATTAAGTATTGGATTAGTAGCTGCTGTGATCACCATATTTGCTAGTGATAAATTAATTTTCAAAGCCTTAATAATTACAGTTATTGTGGATTTAATCCTGCTGCTAACTGCTGCCGATTCCCAAATTGGCTCACTAGTAATTTAATTAGGTAGGCTTTACACATGTGTGGCAGATATGCGCTTAATATCTCAGGGGATGATTTAGCTCTGGAATACAGCGCAAATAATCCAAACTCTTCCTATGTAGCAAGTAATTGGAATATCTCACCAACTACCACCATTCCATTTATAAGTGAGAGTAAAAATGGATCTACTACTAGAGCTATAAACCTTGCATCTTGGGGATTAATTCCAAGTTGGGCAAAGGATTCATCCCGGCAGGCAAATGCGATAAATGCTCGGGTTGAAACTATAAGTGAAAAGCCAACATTTAGAGAGGCGTTTAAGAGTAGAAGATGTTTAGTACCAGTAAGTGGTTACTACGAGTGGGCAACTGAGTTGGGTC
>DAOROF010000026.1:0-13662 GCA_035441405.1 Candidatus Nanopelagicus sp. | reverse complement strand
CGCCATGCCATCAGAGATGCTGGTGCTGCCCTAGGAGCAGATCGAATGCAGATAGATCTATTAGCAAAATCAATGCCCCATATAAGTGCGCGCAATATTGCATCTGCTATCAAAGAGTTTCCAGAGCTTAAAAGGCTAGATCTATCATCGCCGCTAATTAAGGCCACCATAAAGCTAGCCATGCGGTTAGATAAATTACCAAGGCACCTAGCAATGCACCCATGTGCGGTGGCAATCTCTGATATTAGATTGCAGGATTTTTCACCCATCACCATAAATCAAAGCAATTACCCAATGCTTACCTTTGATAAGGATGATGTGGAGGATATTGGTCTACTTAAGTTAGATGTACTGGGAGTAAGGATGCAATCGGCAATTGCTTACACCCTAAAGGAGATTGAGCGAGTAGAGGAAGATAAGTTAGATATAAATAAAATCCCACTAGATGATAAATTAACCTTTGATCTAGTTAAATCCACTAGAACTATTGGTTTATTTCAAGTAGAAAGCCCAGGGCAGCGGGAGTTAGTTGGCAAGTTAGTACCAAATCAATTTAGTGATTTAGTCATTGGTATCTCACTATTTAGACCAGGACCAATTAAATCGGAGATGATCTCACCATTTTTAAATAGCCGAAATGGCTTAAGTGCGCCCACCTTTATCCATGCAGATCTAGTTGAAGTTTTAGCCCAAACACAAGGGGTAGTAGTTTTTCATGAACAGGTAATTCAAATTATTGCCATTATGACTGGTGCTACCTATGGCAGGGCCGATCAGATGCGACGTAATTTAGGTAATCCAGATGATGCCCAAGCAGAGTGTGATTGGTTTTACTTAGCAGCAGCTAAACGTGGTTATAGCAAAGCAGTTGTTGATAAGTGTTGGCGCATCTTGGCAGATTTTGCCTCCTTTGGTTTTTGTAAGGCGCATGCATCTGCCTTTGCACTTACTACCTATCAATCGGCATACCTTAAGACTCATCACAGCGCAGCATTTTTAGCATCGGTGTTAACTCATGAACCTGGGATGTATCCAAAGCGATTAATAATTGATGAGGCTAGGCAGTGGGGGATAAAAATTCTGCCAATTGATATTAATAAATCAGATAAGGGTTATCGGGTAGAGAAGGTTGCTGCTAGTAGTAATACCTATCTATATAGGGCGCCAAATACTAAAAGTAGTGGCGAAGTATTAACCCTGCCAGATGCAACTGGTTATGGCATTCGAGTTGGCCTAGCTGATATTGCTGGTATCTCTAATGCTGAAATTGAATCAATTATTAATAACCGCCCATATACCGATCTAGCAGATTTTACCTACCGCTCTGGATCTTTTTGGCCAACTACCCAAGTACTAGTTGAGATTGGCGCCTTTGATCAATTACATAATATTAATCAGGGCAGTAAATTAAATCGACGAGATCTTTATATTCACCTGCAGGAGTTAAAGCAGTTAAATGGCAGCAAGCAACATACTGGCCAGCTATCACTTGCCTTATCCCCAGGTGAGATTGATAGTTTAGGTTTACCTGATATTACGCAAGGTGAGCAGATTAAAAGTGAGTTAGAAAATCTTGGGCTAGATTTAAGCCAGCACCTACTAACCCCATACGCCCACTTTCTAAATGAGCTAAAGGTTTTTAAATCAAGTGATTTAATAAAATTAAGATCAAATCAAGAGGTATTAGTGGTGGGGGTAAAGGTGGCTCTGCAATCGCCACCAATTAGAAGTGGCAAGCGGGTCTTATTTTTAACATTAGATGATGGTTATGGCTGCAATGACTTATCTTTCTTTGAGGATAGCCAGCAAAGTTATGCTCATATTATTAAGAGCTCTAATTTAATTATCGCCAAAGGATTTATTAGAAGAACCGGAGCTAGAGGGGTTTCAATTAGGGCAACTGCTGCCTGGGCTTTAGATGAGATATATCAGAGTTGGTGTGAGGGAAAGATTAATCAACTAGATCTGATACAGATTGATCAAAAAGTTCTTCAATAATAAAATCTTTAGAATTAAGATTGTATTCAACCCCTTCAATAATTAACTCGCGCAATTTGGTGAGCGAATCAGACCAGGCTACCCAGCCCTTAAGTTGGGCTGAGCTAGCCTGCCAAGAGGATCCATCCTGCTGGATTAAAACTGAAATTTTCAACTAATTACCTGCCTTGCCATACCTTCACTTAATCCAATCTCATTAACTAACAAATTTCTGATATATCTACCAGAGACCTCAACTGAATCATGATATCCAATAGTTAAGGTTGGATAGTAAGCACTTTTTAATGTCCTATGTGATCCTCGTTGTCTAATAATTTTATAGTAAAGCGGAGATCGACACAAGCATCTAATTAAATCTCTAATCTTCATACTTGGAAATTGGTGCACCAAGTAATTATGAATAAATTAAAACCTTTAAAATTATTTAATCCACATAATTGATTACTGAAAGTTAAATTGTTGATAGAATCATTACCCAAAGTTATTTTCAATTGATACAAAGTAAAAAACTCTAGATCTAGGGCACTACTTACCCACCAGTTGCCTGGTTGAGCGTGAAGGGTAGTCAAGTTCACAGAATCTTCACCTAAATCAAGATAGGAATGGTGGGGGTAGTGGGTAAAAAACTCTAAACTTCACTTACGCTATGGACTAGCCAAAGGTCCAATAAGTTAAGAGGAGAGTAAATATGAATGAAGAAGAGTTAATTGAAACCTGGAATAAGCAAAGAGGGCAAATTATCTCTGCCCAAATGCAGCCAGTATTAGTATTAATCGCAACCTTTGTACTATCTGCACTAGGTTACTTTGATAAGGCAACTGATGAGGCTAAGTACTTTGCGCTAGTT
Organism: Candidatus Nanopelagicus sp.; assembly: GCA_035441405.1. Taxonomy (GTDB): domain Bacteria; phylum Actinomycetota; class Actinomycetes; order Nanopelagicales; family Nanopelagicaceae; genus Nanopelagicus. Next base: position 10,817 of record DAOROF010000026.1, on the reverse strand, counting down.
GTTGTTGCAGTAACTGGAATTTTAACCACGCTAAATCAATACGCTGCAATCCGTGAGGGTGAAGCGGTCTGTGATGACTTAGCAAAGATCGCTAAGAAGAGCGCACTTGCCACCAAAATCGCAGGCTCACGATCATTTGTATCAGCAACAGCAGCTTTGATCGTAGTGCTAGATGTAGTGGTATTTGTAGTTGCATACCTGGCCATCGTTGGTATGTAATTAAGCAATGAAAGAGTTTTTACTTACATTAGCACCTCTAGTGATCTTGCTAGGGGTGTTTTTGTATCGATATGAAAAGCCAAAACCACCAAAAAATAAGAGTACTGGCCGCGGCGGCGATTTCGCTGAGTAATTGCCTTATCTAATTAACTTAAATTAATTAATGCCGGCACCAATCGTTATCTATGATGGTGAGTGTAACTTTTGCTTGCAATCTGTTAATTGGGTGAGTAAAAAACTAGATATTAGATCAATCGCTTTCCAAAGAGCTGATTTAGCAAAGTATGGTTTAACTTTAAATGAGTGTCGCCAGCAAGTCTTTGTCATTGATGGTGATAAAAAATATGGCGCAATAGATGCGGTGATTTTCTTACTAAAAAAACGTGGCAATAAGCTACTTTCAAAATCTTTAACGCTACTTGGCCCACTTAGCAGCTGGGGATACTTTTGGGTGGCCACTCATCGAAGCTCGCTAATTGTGCGCTTAATTGGCAGGATTCTTTCCCGGTAAGGTAAGTAAACAGGGGTGTCTAACCAATTGGTATTTACCTTTACCCGTAACATTTAAGGTATGAAAAAAGAACAAAAACCAGCTCGAATTGAAACCTCAATTCTGCCCATTAAGTATGTGGATTTAATTGAAGATGTATTTCACGCCATCTTGGCGATTGCATTGTTTATCATCGGCATTGGTGCCTTCTTCTACTCAATTAAGCGCTTAATTGAAACTGCGCCCTTTTTTCCAAATGGCATGATTCAAGGTGTTAATGATATTTTATTTATTGTAATTATTTTAGAAATCTTGCGCACAGTAATCTCACGCTTTACCGATGGTGTTTATCAATTAGATAAGTTTTTAATAATTGGCGTAATTGCGGCAGTTCGACATATTTTAACGGTTGGTGCATCCCTTACTTTGACCGCCTCTAAAACAGATGAGGCCTTTAGAAGAGCCTTATATGAGTTAGGTTTAAATGCCTTAGTGGTGGTGGCCTTAGTCTTTGCTATCTTCTTATCTAAAGCAGCTCACAGAGATAAGAGCTAATTTAACTTAGCGTAGGTTGAACTTAAGTAGCTAGCGATAATTACCCAGATTTGGTAGGGAAGTGTGGCTATAAATACGCCCACCGATGCCTGATAGATTAAATAGAGCATTGGAATAGTTAGAGCTGCGGTGCCAACTAATGCAGTTGATGCTAACACTAAATTATGGGGCCCATAAAATTGATATGACCAGGTAAGTGCGCAAATTATTGAGAGTGCAAAAATACTTAAGTAAGTAATAGTCTGAGTAGTACTTAATTTGTTAGCAACAGTTACCGCAGCTACACCTAGAATGACAAAGTTATATGGCCAGATAATGCCAAAGATAAAATCTGGTGGTTGCCAACTTGGTGCATTTAATGATCGATACCAACTGCTACCAGTGGTAGTCCATCTGCCAGCGCCAATGGCATATACAAAAACTAAAGCAATCCCGACAATGCCAGCAATACTTTGAAAATTTGTTTTCATTACTAGATCCTAGATCAAACCTTTATCTAAACCGGATAAAACCTCTTTCGCCCGCTCTTTTAATTGCGGCAGATCAGATAATCGTTTTATACCATTTATTTGTTGGCTCATTCGATGATTTTTTACAAACTCATCCTTATGTCGATCTAAAAAGTCCCAATACAAGGTGGTAAAGGGACAGGCGTTATCACCAGCTCTTAGCTTTGGATCATAAGCACATCCTTTGCAGTAGGTACTCATTCTGGATATGTATGCACCCCCTGCTGCATATGGCTTACTCATCATCTTGCCATTATCTGCATGAACTCCCATCCCAATTACATTGGGCACCATTACCCAATCGGTAGCATCAATAAACTCTCGCCTCATCCAATTTAAAAACTCTTGCGGATTAGTTCCAGTAATTAAGGCTAAATTACTTAAGATCATAAGCCTTGGAATATGGTGGACCCAAGCTCGCGCTTTTATATCTGAAACTGTAGTTTTCACACAATTCATCTTGGTTTTATTTGGATCGGTAAATAATGGCAGCAACTTACGGTTTGCATTTAAGTGATTACCTTTTTTGTAATCAGCTCCTAAGTACCAATACATGCCATTTACATACTCGCGCCAGCCAATAATCTGCCGGATAAAGCCTTCGGCAGATGCAATATCCACCTCACCTTTTTTATAAGCACCAAGAGCTGCAGTTAACACCTCAGCTGGATGAAGCAGACCATTATTTAGATAAGGGCTAAGTAGTGAGTGGTGTAGCGCCCAATTCTCACCCGTCATCGCATCCTCATAAGGGCCAAAGTTTGCAAAATGGTTATCAATAAAGTTTTTTAATTGCGCCTTAGCTGCCTTACGGGTTGTGCCCCAGGTATCACTTGGGGTAATTCCCAATTCATTTGCCACCTGATTATCAATCTCATCTGTCTTATGTTTTAAATATGGTGGATACTTGTAATTTTTAGGTGGTGGCAGTCGATTTTCTTTATCAAAGTTCCACTTACCACCAACAGGTTTGCCACCCTCAACTAAAACCCCAAGCCGGCTGCGCTGGCCTCGATAAAAGTTTTCCATCAGAAAGCTTTTTTGATTATCTGCCCAAGTAGTAAAAAGATCACGAGAGGTAAGAAATAGATCATTTTCAACAAAGCTAACCCCAAACTTAGCTAATTGCTCAGATTGCAGGTGGGATGAGGGGTGAGCGCAGATAATAGGCAGCTTAGGAAACTCATTTTTTATCCTCTCTAATCCAGCAACTGTAGTGGCAGCTTTTTCATACCTAACGGTAAAGCCAAGTGAGGTTAACTCCTGGACAAAATGTCTGGCACTTGAGATAAGAAAGTAGAGCCTTACCTTATTCCACTCATCCTTTTGCACCATTCGAGCAGATTCAACTAAAACTATTAGATCATTTTTAGGTTCCGCTGTTTTTAGAGCGCCATACTTTGGGTGCAGGTGGTCAAAGGGGATATAGATTATTCGCTTCATTTGCCACCACATTTTTTGCTGCAGTACTTAACATTTTCCCAATTTTTTGCCCACTTTTTGCGCCACTCAAAGGGCAGATTGCAGGTAGTACAGATTTTTGGCGCAAAGCCATTTTTTACCTTAGCTACCCGCGCCGATTTACCCACACCTTAACTATAGGTGAGAAAGTCTGGGGGCAGGATTACTTTCGAGTTAGGTTTATTAGGTAGGAGAGGGCAAAACCTAAACCAATTACGGCATAGAAAATAGTAAATGGGGCAAGCTCTGCTGGAATAAAGATAGTTAATAGCCCAAGGGCTAGTGCTGATAAAAACATAACTCGGCCGATGAATTTAATTCCGGCAGCATTTGTTAACTTTGAGTTCTGCCACATATTGCCAGCAAGTGCTACCAAAGTGATACCAATCATGCGCATCGCCCAAATCAACTCATCGGTGGTGGGTAGCTTTAATAACTCTAGAAATAAACCAGGTGCGATAAGTAAAAATATGGCAGAGGCGCCAAAAATTATTGATCCAGCTCGTAATGTGCTCTTTACGCCATGGTGATACATAAGAAACAGGCTAGACCGGCAAGCCAGGTGGGGCAAGGGTTTTTTCTAAGAAATTTCTAAGATTTCTCCGCATAGCTTTGAGTGCTACCCCACTATTTATCTGGAATATCTAAAAAGGCTCATTTGTTATCGCCATTGAGATCTGCCGATTGGGGATCTTGCGAAGAAAACTTCTCGCTTAACTTAAAAAGGAGAAAAATAAATATGAGTACATTAACCAAGCGTGAGTATCCAAGCACTGGAATCTCACTTGCCAACTTCTTTCCAAACTTTGAGTCCTGGGCGGTGGGCTTTGATCGGCCTATGCGTTTGCTAGATGAGATGTCTAGTGCGCTAATGGGTCGAAATACCTCCTTTCCTCCCTACAACATTAAGCAATTAAATGATGATAAGTATCAGATTGAGATGGCTGTGGCTGGCTTTAGCAAAGCAGATCTTAAGATTGAGCTAGCTAATAATCAGCTAACTGTTGAAGGATCACAATCATCAGCTGATGAATCATCAAATGAGAATTACCTATATAAGGGAATCGCTGCTCGCCAATTTAGACAAAGCTTTGCGCTTGAGGATCATGTGAAGGTTCTAGGCTCTGAGCTAAAAGATGGTGTGCTAAAGATTGAGTTAGAGCGCCAAGTACCAGAGGAGAAAAAGGCTCGTTTAATCGAGATTAAGTAAAAAAAAGATCAAATTAGCCAGCCTAGATTATTAATTAGGCTGGCTGATTTGATTACTGAGAGCAATTTTTAAGGTATTTATGCTTGGATCTGTCTTATGAGATTACGCAATACTCGCTGGCTTTTAGTTGTCGCACTTGCCATATTGCTATTGCCAATTAATTCAGCAAATGCCCACCAACCAGTCTTACTTACCGCCAAACACTCCAGCCCAGATAAGGGTCCAATCCTGGTAGATGGCACAGTCTCATTTGCACTTCGGGCAAATTTCACAAAACCAAATCAACAACAAGGCTTTAGAGCCGCCCTTAAGGCTGGTGAGTTATTAAATTTTGAGTATTTAATTATTGATAAAGCACCCGAGAATAAGATGGCACTTTCTAAACTACCGGTGGTAAGTATTACCGCACCAGATGGTGCAAAAAGTACGGTTAAATTCACTGAGCGAACAAATTTTTATGAGCCATATGGCAGAACTAATTACCTATACCTTGCAAGATTTTCATCCACTGCAATTGAGGGGATCTACTCATTTGCAATTAGATCTAAGGCAAAGAGTGCGATAACCGTCTCCACCGGTTCCAAGGAGATATTTGGTGAGGTTTTTCAGCCAGCGATCTGTCCAACTGTTACTCCAAGTAATCCAGTTGCTATTACCAACGCCCAGGCGGCCACATTAATTGGAATGAAAAAAGAGGTGGCAATTACCTGCATCCAATCCCTATCTGGTTCCCATCGGATCGCCCAAGAGGATGGGCAAAGCTTTGCCTTAACTAAGGATTATCGGATTGATCGGGTAGATCTAACAATAAGTAAAGGTTTTGTTACCAAGGTCAGTGTTGGGTAGGGGATAAGAAAAGTGAGATCTACTCCACTGCCGTAATTACCAACTGAATTGGTAAAATTCTGTCGGTAATTTCTCAACCCAACTGATTAAGGAGAGATCTTGGCTAAGTTAGTAGAGGTAACTGTATTTAAACCTAATGCTGGAAAGATGAATGACGCACTTTCCACCTGCTCTGAGGTTAAGTCATACTTATTAAAAAATGGTGTGGATGAGGTTTGGTATAACACCGGAACTATTGGTCGCCACTTTGGTTGCATCATCTCCTACCAGGTCTATGCCAGTGGTGAGGTAAGTGGCAAGGTTAATGATTCACTTAATGTGGATAAGCAGTACGCCCAATTGCTGGCAAAGATGAACTCCCAAGGTGAGTTCATCTCCCATGACTCTTACTATCAAACCAATATTTAATTAACTAAAAATAAAAGGTTTGGCTAAAGAATTAGCAGGTGGTAGTTAGGTGTTTAAATCCAATGATGAGGGTTTAACCGTTACCGCTACCACCCCTAATCTTTTATCAATTAGAGTTAATCGATAGGTCAAATCAATCTCACCAGAGTTTGTCTTAACCCTTACACTTTGAATGTAATACCCCTCTTCAGCTACGCAATCGGTAAAGCTATAACCATTATTTGTAATCAACATTTGATACTGCCTAGTTACAACACTTTCAAATTGTGCCAAACTCACACTATCTTGAAATGATTGCGCAGCGTAGGTATAAGCCTTCTTAAAATCTAACTTTTCAATTGCATCTATTTGACTAGAGATATGATCTGAAACCACTACCTTTTGATCTGAATTACATGGACCTATGCTTGCTGTCTCCTCTTGGTCGCCAGATGCACATCCACTTATAAGTAGTAAAGTGGCTATTAAAGTAAGTATTCTCATTGAAAATTAACTCTTTTTGGCAACAGCATCTAAAGCTAGTTTGAATTGTTTACTAGAAAAATCTGATAAAGCTCTTTCATACTTTTCCATTCCCCAACCCCAGAAATCAAAATCAATATCTGAAACTGAGTTTTGGATAGCTGCCCACAGAGTCCAACCATATCTGGCCAAAAGGGCAAACAGCCATGCTCTAGCGATTTTCTCTGGTAGGTGTTGGCCATAGTAGGCATCAACTAACTCAATTAACTGCTCATAAGAAAGGTTTGATTCGCTATAAATATTTCCTAACTCAAAGCAGGCATCATTATTACCGGAGTACTCATAATCAATGAGCCAGATTTGTTTTCCATCATCAATAAAATTGGCTGCTAATAAATCATTATTACAAGGCACCTTCACCTCAGCTAATACCGATAGCGCCTGTTTCATTTGGGAAAGGTGTGAAGAAAAGGTGAGGTAATTATCAGGCAATCTAAAGCCTTGATCGGTAACTATTTTTAGGTAATTTTGTTGGATAACAAACATATCAAAATCACTAACAAAGGCAGGTGCGCTATGTAATTTTTTAACCGCAGCTGCAATCCGATCTAGATTACCTGCCACATCAATAGCGTTGAAGGTTTTACCTGGTAGAAAACCTATTACTAATAGACCAAACTCAGGTAGAAAATCATAAACTGGGGCGCCGATGCCAATCTGGGCGGCGATTTTTGAGTTCTCATACTCAGCCCTGCGATCAATCGATAGCAGCGCAGATTTATTACTTGAGATCCGGGCAACATAATCACCAGTTGGGGTTTGAATCTTAAGATTTCGATTTGTTAAGCCACCAGATAACTCACTTACCTTATCTCTAACCTGCAATCTGGGTACTTGGTTAAGAAGATCATGAAAACCATTGCTGGGAAGAGCCATAGATTAAGGATACAGTTGGTTTATGAGCGCACAAGGGCTACTTAAAGAGCTTCCAAGTCGGGCCAAGATTGTAATTATTGGTGGCGGTGTTGGTGGCACCTCTGTTGCATACCACTTAGCTGAGTTGGGTGAAAAAGATGTGGTGCTTGTTGATCGCTCTGATCTAACTAGTGGTTCTACCTTTCACTCAGCTGGTTTAGTTGGTCAATTAAGAGCAGATCCAACCTTAACTAAAATGAATATGTACTCAGTTGAGCTCTATCGCAAGTTAGAACAGAGTCAAACCCCCGCCTCTTGGCGAGAGTGTGGTTCGATAAAGATTGCCTCCAGTAAAGAGCGGATGGCGGAGATTAGACGCCAAATTGGCTGGGCAAAAACCTTTGGTTTAGATCTAGTTGAGATCTCAACTAAACAAGCACAGGAGTTATTTCCACTACTTGATCCAACAGATGTAGTTGGTGGTTGTTATATGGCCTCAGATGGACAGGTTGATCCATCCCAATTAACCCAAGCGATGGCAGCCGGGGCAAGAGCTGGCGGGGTAAAAATATTTACCCACACCAGAGTATTAGCGATTAATACTGATCGTAATCGAATTAAATCAATCACTACAGATAAGGGTGAAATTGAGTGTGAGATTGTGATCAACTGCGGTGGTATGTACGCCTCTGAGATAGGCAGATTAGTTGATGTAAGAATTCCAATTGTGCCAATGAGCCATCAATATCTAATCACGGAAAACTTTTTGCCAGATGATGCCAAGTTTTTGCCCTCATTAAGAGATCCAGATAATTTAATCTACTTCCGCCAAGAGGTAAAGGGCTTGGTAATGGGTGGATATGAGCGAAACTCAAAACCATTTACAGCAAGTTATGACTCATATGATCAAATTCCAAAAGATTTTAACTCTAAGTTACTACCTGAGGAGTGGGATCGATTTGAGGAGATTGCCACCAATGCGGCAAAACGAGTTCCCAAGATGAGTGAGGTTGGTTTAAAAAACTTTATTAATGGACCAGAGGGCTTCACCCCAGATAATGAGTTTTGTTTAGGAGAAACTACAGTTGGTGGCTTTTATGTGGCAGCTGGTTTTTGTGCCCATGGTATTGCTGGTGCTGGCGGTATCGGCAAGGTGGTTGCTGAGTGGGTGGTAGCAGGTGAGCCAACGATGGATCTTTGGCATATGGATATTAAAAGATTTGCCGATGCTTATAAATCACCCCGCTTTACCTTAAGCCGAGTAACTGAAAATTATGAGGCTTACTACGATATTCACTATCCGCTAGAGGAGCGAATGAGTGCTCGGGGTGAGAATAAATCGCCAATCTATGATTGGCATAAAGAAAATCACGCCGTATTTGGTGAGAAGGCAAGTTGGGAGCGGGTTAATTACTACCACAATCCAAATGAGAAATTAGATGACTCACTTCGACCTCTTGGTTGGGTTGGAAAAAATTGGCACCCAGCAGTAGCTCTAGAACACCATGCCACCCGAAATGCTGCCGGTTTATTTGATGAATCAAGTTTTGCCAAAATAAAGGTATCAGGCGCAAGAGCTGGTGAGTTTTTAAATCAGGTATGTGCGGCAAATGTAGTTAAAGGTGTGGGTAAAACTACCTATACCCAAGCTTTAAATAAAAAAGGTGGAATTGAATCTGATTACACCATCACCCAAACTGGTGAGAGTGAGTTTTTAATTATTACTGGAACGGCCTTTTTAAATCATGATAAAGGCTGGCTAGATAAGCAGGTAAGAGAGTTAAATTTTGATCAGGTTGAGATTGTTGATATCACAAAAGATTTAGCCTGCTTTGGAATCTGGGGACCTGCCGCACGAGTGATACTGCAATCTATAACCGATGCAGATCTATCAAATGAGAGCTTTGCCTTTATGAACTCTAAGGTAATTAAGGTAGCAGGAGTTGAATTACGAGCTACCAGAATTACCTATGTAGGGGAGTTGGGGTGGGAGTTATATATTCCAAAAGATCACGCACTTAAGATTTGGCTTGAGATAATTGCTGCCGGTGCATCCCATGGCCTTAGAGTTTGCGGATATCGAGCAATTGAATCACTTCGTCTAGAAAAGGGTTATCGGGCTTGGGCAGGTGAGATTAACTCTGAGACTAATCCATATGAGGCCGGGCTGGGCTTTGCAGTTTCAACTAAGAAGGATAATTTTATCGGCAAAGCTGCCTTAGATAAATTAAAAGATAAATTAAGTAGAAAGTTAACTGCAATTGTCTTTGATGATATTAAGCAGGTGGCAATGGGTAATGAGCCAATCTTTATAAATAATCAGGTGGTAGGCAGAGTTAAATCTGCTGGCCAGGGATACACCATCAATAAAGCAATTGCCTATGCCTATCTACCAGTTGAGCATGCCAATGTGGGAAGTGAAATTGAGGTGGAGATGTTTGGGATTAAAAGTAAGGCCACAATTGCAGCTGAGCCATTATTTGATCCCAAGGGTGAGAAGATAAAAAACTAACTGTAGATGTTTAAATTAATTTCAACCTTAACCTGCTTACTACTCCTACTTGCTATCTCCTCTCATGGTGCACTGGCTAATTTCGTAGCACCAAAAATAAGTATTACCACCATTAATACCCCAAATCTTAAGGTGGTTGGCAGCAATGGTGAGCGTGGGGCTGCGATTGCTAAGTTAAGCGATAGTAAGTTTTTGCTAGGTGGTGGTAGAAATGGCTCTAATCTTTATCTTTATGATTTAAGTACAAAAAGTGAGCAGTTAATTGGCCAGGTGATCTCACCTAATCAGCGAATAAATGACTCTAGATTTGCCATCACCGATATCGCAGTTTTAGCTAGTGATAGTAAAAGTGCATCAGTCTTAATCTCTTATCCAATTTATAATAAAGCAAGTAAGTGTGTGGTGGTAAGACTTTCTGCTTATGAGGTAGCACTTACTGAAAAACCTACGCTAAGTAAGCAAAAAGATTGGTTTACCTCAAAGCCATGTGTGCCAGTCTCAGCGGTCCAACATGCAGCTGGCCGGCTTGAGGTAATTGATAAGACAACTGTTTATTTAACAATTGGGGATCTAGGCTTTAAAAAGATTGGCAGCAAATCAGCTAGGGGGGATTTAGGTTCGGTCTTTAAGGTAGGTGCAAGTAAAGTTGAGAAGATCTCATCTGGACATAGAAATCAACAAGGTATTGTCTTAATTGGTACAGATCTTTACACCTCAGAGCATGGACCACGGGGTGGGGATGAGTTAAATCTAATTAAAAAAGGGATTGATTATGGTTGGCCAAGTGTTACCTATGGTGATCGATATAGCTTCTTTGATTATGTAAAACCAGCTAGGCCTGGCACACATGAAGGTTTTGAAAAACCTCTTTACTACTGGGTGCCATCGGTAGCACCAACTGAGTTAATTCAATTACCAACTGTCTCAACTTGGGGTAGCTGGGCTGAACAATTAGTGATGGGCACACTAGCAAATCAATCTTTAATCTTTATTCAATTACTAGATAAGCAAAGAGTTGGCGCGGTAGTAAGTGTGGATGTGGGGCAGCGAATTAGAGATTTAGAGGTAACAAGTACGGGAAGTATCTTGGCCACAACCGATAGTGGTCAATTACTTTTAATTACGCCAGCTGCTTAATTTAGGAAAGTTAATCCATCTCATAGGTAATAAATATAGAAACACTTACCTTACTTAATCCCATATCAAAGGATGTGCTGCCGCCAGAATCTT
>DAOROF010000025.1:7791-14034 GCA_035441405.1 Candidatus Nanopelagicus sp. | reverse complement strand
GGATCAACCTTAAGTAAGAAGCAAAGTAATACTGTCACCCATTGCCAAAGTATTAAGTGCTCACCAAGTGAGCCCTTAACGACAAGATCGTACTGGCCATCTTTAAATCCAATACTTAGCTCCTGATTTGTCTGGCTTAATTCATTAACAACTATGGGTAATCTTCCTATGCCATCTTTACCAGTTGACTCTGCAATTAATTGCTCAATCCAACTTGCAAGTCCTGGGGTATTACTCTGCTGCTCCACAAAGTAGATAAATTGTTTTGATCTAGTAAACATGGCTATCGCAATTTGAACGGCGATGGAGTTTGGCTTGACTAGCAATTTACTCATCTTCTCCGCATCATCTAGCAGGATTGAAACATCTGTTCCAGTTAATGAGGCGGGCAGTAATCCAAAAGTGGTTAAAGCGCTAAACCTTCCGCCTACATTCGAATTAGCATTAAATACTCTATACCCTGATTTACGGCCACTAATATCTAAAGCAGTACCTTGATCGGTAATAAGAACAATATGATTCTTAGGTTCAAGATTAGAGTCTAAGAAAAGTTTTTCAAAAAATTTATAATGCGAGAGCGTTTCGACAGTTGTGCCGGATTTAGAGGCAATAATTACCAGAGATCTTGCAAGATCTTTTGGAATAGATCTTGTTATCTGCTCGGGGTGGGTTGAATCTAAGATCGTGATATTTTTATTATTGGTCTTAGCAATTAGCTCAGTTGCTAACGAGGAACCACCCATGCCACAAAGAACAAACTGGTCTAATTTGTTACTTCGAGTCCAGGCAGATAGGGCATCTAGCTCTGGCAGTAACTGCCGAGAAGTTACCGGCAGATCGACCCAATCTAGCCGATTAGGCGCCTCACTAGTTGGCCCCCAAATTGAGGAATCTTTTGCTGCGATTTTAGGAAGTATCTCATTTAACTTGGAGATTAAATCTGAGTGATGATTTCCAGCTTCATTACCCATTTGCTCTTTTAATACTCTCTGTCGCTGCTGCTACAACATTTTCTGCAGTAAAACCAAACTCCTTAAAGAGAAGTGAAGCACTTGCTGAAGCACCAAAATGTTCTAGCGAGATTGCAATGCCGCAGTCGCCAATAATTTTATGCCAAGGCTGGGAAACCCCAGCTTCAACACTTACTCTAGCTTTAATCTTCCTAGGTATTACCTCCTCCTGATAGGCAGGGGATTGTTCAAAAAACCATTCAAAACAAGGAATGCTAATAACTCTAGCCTTTACATTTTTTTCAACCAAAATCTCTCTTGCTTGGAGTGCGATACTTACTTCAGAGCCGGTTGCAATTAGTAACACATCGCACTGCTTTGATAATTCATCACCGTAAGCAACAACGTAAGCTCCCTTAACTGCATTAGTTGCAGATGCATACTTGTTCCGATCAAGCACAGGTAAATTCTGGCGAGATAAAACCAGTCCAGCAGGTTTAGCTCGCTCAATTATATTTTTCCAACAGATAGATACTTCATTCGCATCAGCTGGTCTTACTAGATCTAGCCCAGGAATTGCACGAAGTGCAGCAAGATGTTCAACGGGCTGGTGTGTTGGCCCATCTTCACCTAGACCAATTGAGTCATGGGTCCAAACAAATGTAACCGGCAGTTGCATTAGGGCCGAAAGACGAACTGCTCCTCGCATGTAATCGCTAAAAACAAGAAATGTCCCAGCAAATGGCTTTACCAAGCCATGTAAGGCAGCTCCGTTTAAAATTGCTCCCATCGCATGCTCTCTTATTCCAAAGTGGATAACCCGGCCGTAGGGATTAGCATCTAACATTTTGCTTGAGCTTGGTAAAAATGATTTACCACCTTCAATTGTCGTATTGTTACTTTCGGCTAAGTCGGCAGAGCCACCCCAAAACTCAGGTAATCTTTCAGCAAGTGCTTGAATAACTTTTCCAGAGGCAGCTCTGGTGGAGACTTCCTTGTCTTGTGAAAATATTGGCAGATCTTTTGCCCAGTCAGTTGGCAATTGCTTATTTAATAGTCGATTTAAAAGGGCCGCCTGCTCTGGATTTAATGATTGCCACTTAGCAAATTTTATTTCCCAGTCGGCAAATTGTTTTGCTCCTCGTTCTTTTACCTGCCTTGCGTGAGAAATGACATTAGATGGGGCAAAGAATGATTCTTTAGGATCGATACCTAGGATCTTTTTAGTCTGCGCAATCTCCTCTGCGCCAAGTGCTGAACCGTGTGATTTTGCAGTTCCAGAGGCGTTAGGTGCGGGCCAGGCAATAACAGTTTGTAAACGAATTAAAACTGGCGAGGAATTGTGAGCAGCAGCTTTTATCAACGCCTTCTCAAGTTTTTCTCGATCGACATTACCATCCTTCTTGGCTACTACCTCAATAACTTCCCAGCCGTAGGATTTATATCTTGCTGAGACATCTTCTGTGAATGCAACATGGGTGTCACCTTCAATAGAGATTCGATTGTCATCATAAATTACCTTTAGATTTCCTAATGCTTGTGTTCCGGCCAAAGAAGAGGCCTCTGCACTTACTCCTTCTTGGAGATCACCATCTGAACAAAGAACCCAAATATTATGATCAAAAATATCAGTTGTGTTATCTGGATCTAGCAATCCTTTTTCATATCTGGCCGCCATTGCCATACCAACACCATTTGCTACACCTTGGCCTAGTGGGCCAGTTGTGGTCTCAACACCTAATGTGTGACCATACTCAGGATGACCAGGGGTAAGTGAATTAAAGGTTCTAAAATTCTTTAGGTCTTCAAGCTCTACGCCATACCCTGATAAATAAAGCTGAATGTATAAGGTAAGAGAGGAGTGCCCACAAGAGAGAATAAATCGATCCCGAGCAATCCAATCTGGTTTGACTGGGTTATGCCTTAAAATTCTTTGAAACAAAGTGTAGGCAACGGGAGCTAATGCCATAGCAGTGCCTGGATGGCCATTGCCAACTTTTTGCACCGCATCCATTGCTAAGGCACGCGAGATCGCAACCGCCTGATCATCTAAGTCAATCCACTTATTCATCTTCTGAGTCCTTGCACTCTAAATCCAGAATTACTGATCTTGGCAATACTCCAAACCGATCCCCACACTAGTGTAGAACCTATCAAATGAGCGGCAACAAGGGCTTCAGGAAGGCCAGTGAAGTATTGGATATATCCAATAACCCCTTGTGAGAATGCGATAAGCAGAAATATTCCAATACGACGAACAAGTAGTGACATTCCAGATTGGTGGGCAATAAGTAAAAGCATTACTGCTAGGACTATTAAGGCAATAACAAGATCGGCATGAATCCAGGAGACTACTTGCGGGTCAAAACCAAATCGCTGCGCCTTTTCATCTCCGGCATGTGGTCCACTGCCAGTTACTATCGTGCCAGCTACCAATACTAAGAAAGTCAACCAAACAAAGATTGGCATTAAAAAACTAATTAAGCCTGTAGTTTTCTCAACCGGTTTACCAATAAGTTCATACCGCAATGAAATCGCACCGGCAATTAACAAGATTGATAGCAAAAAGTGAGCTGCGACAGTAAGTGGGTGAAGGTCAGTTAATACGGTAACCCCACCAAGCATTCCTTGTCCGAGAATTCCCAAAATTTGCAGCGCGGCCAGGGATCTGACTCGCTCCTTATTGGCGGCATTTTTCGATACTCTGACTGAAAATGTTACGACTGCCAATGCACAAATTAATAAAACAAAGGTAAGTAATCTATTTCCAAATTCAATCCAAGCATGTAGCTGTCCCTCTGCTTGATTAGCAACCGGAACATAAGAGCCGGGCGTGCACTCTGGCCAGGTAGGGCAACCAAGTCCAGATCCGGTCAGGCGAACTGAGCCACCAGTAACTATTAAGGCAGATTGTAAAAACACCAGCAGACCTAAAACCCGCCCACCTAATGATTTTTTAGCCAAAAGCATGATTTAAGCCTACTGATTGCTGGTAACTCAGGGCTTAAAATAGGGGCGGGTAAGTCCTATTTCACATCTGCTTCTGTGGTTTGGGACTGGCATAAAGTGAAGAATTACGCAACACTTATGTTGTGAAAAAGACTGAGCCCGATAAGACTCGCGATCAGGTGGCCCGTAGGATTTTAGAGTTTGGCCCAGCCACCGCCGTTGAGCTTGCTGAAAAACTCGCGATTACTCCGGCTGGAATAAGACGACATTTAGATTCGCTAATTGCTGAAGGAATTCTTACCTGTCGGGAACCATACCAAAGCGCCACCTTGCGAAGTAGAGGCAGGCCATCGAAGGTATTTCTAATGACTGATCAAGGCAGAGAAAAATTTGAACACTCCTATGATGACTTAGCGGTATCGGCACTAAAGTTTATGGCGAGCAAGAATGGCTCATATTTAGTTGATGAGTTTGCCAAAACTAGAGCGTTAGAGTTTGAGCGCAAAAGTGATTCGATCATTAATTCAAAGAAGAGTGTTTCGGAAAAAGCAAAGGTGTTGGCCAAGTTGCTTACCAAAGAGGGTTATGCGGCTACTACAGACAAAATGAGAAATGGTGAAGAAATTTGTCAGCATCATTGTCCAATTGCTCACGTCGCATCAGAATTTCCACAACTGTGTGAAGCTGAGACAGCTGCATTTTCAAGAATTCTAGGTACGCACGTTCAACGACTAGCAACTATTGCGCATGGTGACGGAGTTTGTACAACATTTATTCCATCAGATATTTCCCAAATAAGTAAGACCAAAATGAAAGAAGGAGCGCGATAATGTCACAAATAACTCATCCAGAACTCGAAGGTATTGGAAAGTATGAGTATGGCTGGTCGGACAAAACAGATGCGGGCTCAAATAGTCGTCGTGGTCTCAATGAAGATGTGGTGCGCGATATTTCAGCGAAGAAAAATGAACCAAAGTGGATGCTCGATCTTAGGCTGAAAGGTTTGGCTTTATTTGATAAGAAACCAATGCCCACCTGGGGATCAGATCTAAGTGGAATATTTTTTGACACAATTAAATACTTTGTTCGTTCAACCGAAAAACAAGCAACATCTTGGGAAGATCTTCCAGATGATATTAAAAATACTTATGACCGCTTGGGTATACCAGAGGCCGAAAAGAAGCGATTGGTTGCAGGAGTTGCTGCCCAATATGAATCTGAGGTTGTTTACCACTCAATTCGGGAGGATTTAGAAAAACAGGGAGTCTTATTCCTAGATACCGATACTGCTTTAAAAACGCATGAGGATCTTTTTAAAGAGTATTTTGGAACAGTAATTCCAGTTGGTGACAACAAGTTCGCAGCATTAAATACCTCAGTTTGGTCTGGTGGCTCTTTTATTTATGTGCCAAAAGGTGTGAAGGTGGATATTCCACTTCAAGCATACTTCCGAATTAATACTGAAAATATGGGGCAATTTGAACGAACACTAATAATTGCAGATGAAGATTCCTATGTTCATTATGTAGAAGGTTGTACAGCACCAATCTACTCTTCTGATTCACTCCACTCTGCTGTTGTTGAAATCATTGTGAAAAAGAATGCCCGTGTTAGATACACAACAATCCAAAATTGGTCTAATAATGTTTATAACTTAGTAACAAAGAGAGCTACTTGTGCTGAAGGTGCCACTATGGAGTGGATTGACGGCAATATCGGTTCAAAAGTCACGATGAAATACCCTGCAGTGATGTTGATGGGACCACATTCAAAAGGTGAAACACTTTCTATTGCATTTGCTGGCGAAGGCCAACACCAAGATGCCGGAGCCAAAATGGTTCATGCAGCTCCTTATACATCTTCAACAATTATCTCTAAATCTGTTGCCCGAGGTGGTGGCAGAACTTCATATCGTGGATTGGTTAAAGTTGAAGAAGGCGCTCACCACTCTAAGAGCACTGTGAAATGTGATGCGTTGCTCGTGGACACAATCTCAAGATCAGACACCTATCCATATGTTGATGTGCGCGAAGATGATGTTTCTATGGGTCATGAAGCTACGGTCTCGAGAGTAAGTGATGATCAGTTATTTTATTTGATGTCTCGTGGACTTGGCGAAGATGAGGCAATGGCAATGATCGTTCGTGGCTTTATTGAGCCAATAGCTAAAGAACTGCCAATGGAGTACGCACTTGAACTCAACCGTCTAATCGAGTTACAAATGGAAGGCGCTGTTGGTTAATGAGTCAGTTAACTACTAATTACCTCACGCCAACCGGTCGTGAGGAGGCGTGGCGGTTTACGCCATTAAAGAAATTATCTGGCATACATGACTTAGAAGTTT
>DAOROF010000025.1:0-7691 GCA_035441405.1 Candidatus Nanopelagicus sp. | reverse complement strand
TACAGGAGTGGGATTTAAACTCTGTTCACCTTGCTCAACATCATGCAATTATTGGTAAGGATGCTCAATTTAATTCTTATGTTGTGTCAATTGGTGGATCCACAGTTCGCATCAGCCCTACAGTTGAATATACCGGCATGGGAGCTAGTGCTGAAATGTATGGCGTTTATTTTGCAACTGATGAACAACATCTTGAACATCGTATCCATGTAAACCATAGTGTTCCAAACACTAAATCCCGGGTGAACTATAAGGGAGCTCTTGCCGGTAAAGGCGCGCGCACCGTGTGGATAGGTGATGTTTATATTAATAAGGGCGCAGAAGGAACTGACACCTATGAACTAAACCGAAACTTATTGCTCACAGATGGTGCTCGTGCTGACTCTGTTCCTAATTTAGAAATTGAAACTGGTGAGATAGTTGGTGCAGGCCACGCTAGTACTACTGGGCGCTTTGATGATGAGCAACTTTTCTACCTGCAATCTAGAGGAATTCCAGCAGATATTGCTCGCAGATTAGTAATTCGCGGTTTTTTTGCTGAGATTATAAGTAAGTTAAAAAATGAGGAGATTGAAGAAAGATTAATGAATCGCATTGAATCTGAATTATCAAGGGTTGGTGAATAATGGCTGAAGTGGCATTTGATTCACTAGTTAGTGGTAAACCTGTAGCTATCGAGGTTGATGGTGTTGCAGTATGCCTAACTCGTGTTGGAGATGAGGTATTTGCAGTTGAAGATACCTGCACACATTCTGAAGCCTCATTATCTGAAGGTGAAGTTACTGGAACAAAGATCGAATGTTGGCTTCATGGGGCCGAGTTTGATCTACGTACCGGCGAAGCACTAACACCGCCAGCCACTTCTGCACTCAAAACTTTTAAAGTTGAAATAAACGGCAACCAAGTAGTAGTAACTAACTAAGGAGAAAATTATGAGCGTACTAGAGATCAAAAATTTACAAGTTAGTGTTATTACGGAAGCAGGTAACAAAGAGATTTTACGCGGAGTGGATTTAACAGTTAAGTCAGGTGAAACTCATGCAATTATGGGGCCTAACGGTTCTGGAAAATCAACGCTTGCATATTCAATCGCTGGTCATCCTAAGTACTTAATCACTGGTGGTTCAGTAACTCTGGATGGAAATGATGTACTAGAGATGAGCGTTGATGAGCGAGCAAAGGCTGGATTATTTCTTGCAATGCAGTATCCAGTTGAAGTACCTGGTGTTTCAGTTTCTAACTTTTTGCGAACTGCAGTAACTGCTATCCGAGGTGAAGCTCCTAAAGTAAGAACATGGGTTGGTGAAGTTAAAGAGGCAATGGCTTCTCTAAATATTGATACCGCTTTTTCGGAGCGTAATGTGAATGAGGGTTTTTCTGGCGGAGAAAAAAAGCGTCATGAGATCCTGCAGATGGAGTTACTAAGGCCAAAGATTGCAATTCTTGATGAGACAGATTCTGGTCTTGATGTGGATGCATTACGTATTGTTTCTGAAGGCGTAAATAGAGTAAAAGCTAACTCAGATCTAGGTGTAATGCTGATTACTCACTATACGAGAATTCTTCGATACATAAAGCCTGACTTTGTGCATGTTTTTGCAAATGGAAAGATTGTAGAAGCTGGTGGTCCTGAGCTGGCCGATAAATTAGAAGAGCAAGGTTACGCAGCGTATATAACTGCGTAATTTTATGAGCACTGATCTATCTAGTTGTAAAAAAGATTTTCCAATCTTTGAGCGTAAAGTTCGTGGTGGGAATTCATTAATTTATTTAGATA
Organism: Candidatus Nanopelagicus sp.; assembly: GCA_035441405.1. Classification (GTDB taxonomy): domain Bacteria; phylum Actinomycetota; class Actinomycetes; order Nanopelagicales; family Nanopelagicaceae; genus Nanopelagicus. The sequence continues at coordinate 5,914 of DAOROF010000025.1, read as the reverse complement.
GCGGTGCTACATCTCAAAAACCTAACTCTGTTATTGAAGCTGAGAGCAATTTTTATCGCACAGTAAACGCAGCCGTGCATAGGGGAGCTCATTTACTGGCCGAAGAAGCCTCCGAAGCTTATGAGTCAGCTAGAGAAAAAGTTGCAGCTTTTATTGGTGCTATAAGTAATGAGGTTATCTTTACTAAAAGTGCTACCGAATCCTTGAACATAATTGCTTACTCATTTGGAAATCCAGACTCTAGAATCAACATAAAAGCCGGTGATCAAATTGTCGTGACCGAAATGGAGCATCACGCGAATTTGATACCTTGGCAGCAATTGGCAAAGCGAACCGGTGCTGAGCTTAGGTGGTTATCGGTGACTGCCGACGGCAGAATTGATTTAACAAATCTAGATCAAATAATTACAAAGAAAACTAAGATTGTGGCAATTACTCATCAGTCCAATGTTCTAGGAAGTATTCTGCCAGTTGAGACTATAGTCAAAGCATCACATGCTGTAGGTGCATTAGTGGTGCTTGACGCCTGTCAATCAGCACCGCATTTTGCTCTAGATGTAAAGAAACTAGACATTGATTTTCTTGCATTCTCAGGCCATAAGACTTTGGGTCCAACTGGAATTGGTGTGCTCTGGGGAAAATACGATTTGCTAGAAAAGTTGGAACCTTCGTTGTTTGGTGGATCTATGGTTGATTCTGTAACTATGGAAAGTGCGACATGGGCAGCCACGCCAAGAAAATTTGAAGCCGGTGTTCCAAATATGGCTCAAGCTGTTGGATTATCTGCAGCGATAGATTACTTAAATAAGATTGGTATGCACAATATTGCACAGCACGAGCAAGATTTGACCTCATATCTTCTAAAAGGAATTACAAGTATTTCCGGAGTCAAGGTAATTGGCCCAGTTGATATGAAAGATCGTGGTGGAGTGGTTTCATTTACGGTAGATGGAGTCCACCCGCATGATGTAGGCCAAGTGCTAGATCAATACGGTATCGCTGTTCGAACTGGCCACCATTGTGCCTGGCCCTTAATGCGCAAGCTAAATCTAGTTGGTACAACACGGGCATCTTTGTATCTATATAACTCTAAAAGTGATGTTGATTCCTTGCTTGAATCGATTGAGAGAGTAAAGTCCTATTTTAAGGTCAGCAAATAATGGAATTGGATTCACTTTATCAAGAGGTAATACTTGATCACTATCGCTCACCTCACCACAAAGGTTTGTCAGCAGATAAAGACATACAAGTTCATCACAATAACCCCAGCTGTGGCGATGAGGTAACTTTGAATTTATCTATGAAAGGTGGCGTGGTCACAGATTTAACCTGGGATGGAGTCGGATGTTCGATTTCTATGGCCAGCACATCAGTTATGAGTGACTTATTGGTTGGTAAAGGTTATAAAGATGCTATGAATATTTTAGATAATTTTGTTGAATTAATGCAGAGTAAAGGTCAATCAGTAGGGGATGAGAGTATTTTGGAAGATGCGGTTGCATTTGCTGGAGTGTCAAAGTTTCCTGCAAGAATCAAGTGCGCTCTCCTTGGCTGGATGGCATTTAAAGATGCATCAAGTCAAGTGATGCAGTAGAATTTAAATCATGACAACAACAGACGATGTAACAGAGGCTATGAAGGATGTAATCGATCCTGAATTAGGAATTAATGTCATCGATCTTGGTTTGGTTTATGACATGAGAATTGATGAAGGAAATATTGTTACTTTAGATATGACTCTTACATCGGCTGCGTGTCCACTTCAAGATGTAATTGAAGATCAAACACGACAAGTCCTTGCTGATTTGTCCTCTGATGTAAAAATAAATTGGGTATGGCTGCCGCCTTGGGGCCCAAACAAGATTTCAGACGATGGTCGCGAACAATTACGCTCGATTGGCTTCACAGTTTAACTTTGCTTTCTAACTGACTACTGTCATCTTATGTCAATGCACTCGACTTGGATGTCTTTTCGATCGTTAACTGCTGATCAGTCTGTAAAGAATCAAAAACTCAAACCGGGCACAATAGGTCGGATAACTAGATTTGCAATTCCTTACAAAATTTCGCTGATCTTTTTTATGATCACTGTTGTGATCGATGCATTCTTAATTATTGCTTCCCCCTTGCTTCTAAGAAAGTTAATTGACGATGGTGTGATACCAAAGGACTTCGAGTTAGTGACCTCGCTTGCAGTATTAGTTGGAATCATTGCAATATTGGATGCTGTTTTTAGCATGATCGGTAGATGGTTTTCAGCCAGAATTGGCGAAGGATTAATTTATGATTTAAGAAAACAGGTCTTTGAACATGTCCAAAGACAATCAATAGCATTCTTTACCCGAACTCAAACAGGAGCATTGATCTCACGACTTAACTCTGACGTTATTGGTGCACAGCAAGCTTTTACATCAACACTATCTGGCGTAGTGAGTAATTCGTTAAGTTTGCTTTTAGTAATAATTACAATGTTGACGCTCTCGTGGCAAATTACTTTAGTCTCACTTGTTCTGTTGCCGGTCTTTCTGATTCCGACAAAATGGGTAGGTCGTAAACTGCAAGGTCTTACTAGGCAATCATTTGATATAAATGCTCAGATGTCTTCAAATATGACCGAGCGTTTCAATGTTTCGGGTGCTCTACTAGTATCACTTTACGGTGACTCAGAGAAAGAAAAATCTGAATTTGCTACCAAAGCCAGAAAAGTTGCTGACATAGGTATCTCCATTGCGATGTTAAATCGAATTTTCTTTATCGCTCTAACATCGATTGCAGCAATTGCTACAGCGGTTGCTTATGGCATTGGCGGGCACCTTGCGATAAATGATCAACTCACTGTTGGAACTTTATTAGCAATTACCGCCTTGTTAGCTCGTTTGTACGGACCATTAACAGCACTGTCTAATGTGCGAGTTGATGTAATGAGCGCCTTAGTCTCATTTGAAAGAGTGTTTGAAGTTCTGGATCTGCAACCTATGGTCACCGACTCTCAAAATGCAAAGATGCTTAAGACTGACAAGCCAGAGGTGAAATTCGATTCAGTTAGTTTCACCTATCCGTCAGCCAAAGAAATTTCGTTAGCCTCCCTTGAAGCAGTAGCAAAACCTGAGATGGTTGAGAGCGGTGAAGTCTTAAAGAATATTTCATTTACAGTTTTGCCTGGAACTTTGACTGGAATAGTTGGACCGTCAGGTGCTGGCAAAAGCACCATCTCCTCTTTAATTCCAAGGTTATATGATGTAACAAGCGGGGGAATATTTATAGATGGTTTAGATATTAGGCAATACTCGATTAAGTCATTGAGAGAAAATATCGGAGTAGTTACTCAGGATTCACATATGTTTCATGATTCCATTTATGCAAATTTACTTTATGCAGATTCTAATGTTTCTAAAGACGAAATTGAGAACGCATGTCGAGCTGCCCAAATATGGGATTTTATTGAAGGTTTACCAAACGGCTTAGATACTGTTGTCGGCGAAAGAGGACACAGACTCTCTGGTGGAGAAAAGCAACGACTAGCAATTGCGCGATTATTACTAAAAAAACCAAGTTTAGTTATTTTAGATGAGGCCACTGCACATTTAGATTCAGAGAATGAAGCTTTAGTGCAAGCAGCTTTAAAAGAAGTTCTAAAAAATCGAACCAGTATCGTAATTGCTCACAGACTATCTACGATTGTGAATGCTGATCAAATTCTTGTTATAGATAGTGGCAGTATTGTTGAAAGAGGTACACACGAAGAACTGGTGAATCAAAAAGGTTTATATTTTGATTTATATGAAAGGCAGAATTTTCAAGAAAACTAAGTAAGTCTTTTTTGTCTAGGAGCAAAAACCGCATCCTTTTTAATTGTTTCCCGGCCAGCATTTGCAGCAATTACTGCAATATAAGGAAGCGTTAACGCTCCAATCAAAGCTATCCATCTATATGGACTTGGTAGGACTACTGTTAAGACAAAGCACGCTGTTCTGATCATCATTGATATGAAATATCTCTTTTGCCGAGCAGCTTGATCAATTGTTAGTCCGGAGCCAACATTAGTTATCGATTGAATTTCGTCCTTTTTCATCACTTGGCAAGTTTAGTGCTAGATGAGTTTAAGCATGAGATGCCTCGGAAATATTAGGCTTAAATTGGGCTTTAAGCGAAGAGTTTTGGCTGGAAATGAGTTTGATATCACTCGGCTATATCGATTTTTTGGATAGCCCAAAATTGGGTAGTATTCACTCATCAAGTGGATGCATACGCTCCCACCTACTTCGCTTCGGCGAACTGGTTGCTTCGAATGAAGTGCGGCTGTTTTTCGCTTGTGTAGTAATGAATGTTCCAGCGAAGCAGCAAGGAGAAGTTATCAGCACAGAGCCACGTATAAATGATCGAATTCGCGTTCCTGAAGTTCGGTTAATTGGATATGACGGCGAACAACTCGGCGTGACAGCAATTGATAAAGCAATTAAGTTGTCAGAAGAGATCGGATTAGATCTTGTTGAGATTTCACCAGATGCCAATCCACCGGTCTGCAAAATTATGGATTTCGGAAAGTATAAGTACGAAATTGCGCAGAAAGCTCGGGAAGCTCGACAGAATCAGACACACATTGTTGTGAAAGAAATGCGACTTCGACCAAATATTGAGCCTCATGATTATGAGACCAAAAGATCTCATATCGAAAGATTCTTAAACGGTGGTGACAAAGTGAAGGTAACAATTCAATTTCGCGGAAGAGAACAATCTCGTCCAGAAATGGGATATCGATTACTACAAAAGCTTGCTGAGGAGTTAGCTGAAGTATCTGTTGTTGAGTTCGCACCTAAGCAAGAGGGTCGAAACATGACAATGGTTCTTGGGCCAGCTAAGAAGACGGGTTCAGTAAAAAAAGCTGGATCAGGCACTAAAGCAAAATAGATTTTTTAAACAACAGGAGGTCGAGAGTATGCCAAAGATGAAAACCCATAGTGGTGCAAAGAAGCGATTCCGCGTCACTGGTTCCGGAAAGATTATGCACGAGCGTGCTGGTAAACGCCACCTACTTGAGCGTAAATCATCTAGATTAACTCGCCGCTTAACTGGCGATGTTGAAGCAAAAGCACCAAACACATTTGCTGCTAAGCGCATGCTTGGTTTGAAGTAAGGGGAGACAAATGGCTAGAGTAAAACGTGGAGTACATGCGGCTAAGAAACGTCGCACAACTTTAGAGCGTGCTGCTGGATACCGAGGTCAACGATCTCGTCTATTCACCAAGGCCAAGGAGCAGGTAACTCACTCTCTTGTCTATGCGTTTAATGATCGCAAAGATAAGAAAGGTGATTTTCGTAGACTTTGGATTCAACGTATCAATGCAGCAGCTCGTAATAACGGGATGACATATAACCGTTTAATACAAGGTTTGAAAGCTGCCGGAATTGAAGTTGATCGCCGAGTTCTCTCAGAGCTTGCAACTAACGATCCAGTTGCCTTTGCAAAGCTTGTTGAAGTTGCTCGCAAAAATATAGTTACTGCTTAAATACTTCTAATCTAATTAGATGGAAAAGATAACGAGCCTTAATTCGCCACATATTGAGCGAGTTAAGGCTCTACTTGGTTCTAGAGGTAAGAAAACAAGAGATAGTGAGAGCACCTTTGTTGTTGAAGGCATTCAGGCGGTAAGAGAAGCAATAAGTCCAAAATTAAATGAAGGACTATCACTTAAGACCATCTACGTTACAGAGGTGGGCTTAAGCAAATTAAGTTCAGCCATTGGTCAGAAGGTATTAGAAGGTTTGGATATTATCGAAGTCTCAGAGCAAGTAATGAATGCGATGGCAGATTCTCAAACGCCACAAGGAATATTGGCACTCTGCTCTACTAAATCTTTGAAACTAAGTGATCTTTGGAAGCTAGAGCCGAAGAAAATTGCTTTTTTTTGGCAGA
>DAOROF010000024.1:0-14900 GCA_035441405.1 Candidatus Nanopelagicus sp. | reverse complement strand
ATCTCTTTCAATTCTGGTGCTTAATCCCTCTCTTTCTCATGAAGAAAAAACCAAGACAGGAGCTTCCCCAATCGATCCTGAAATTGGCAGGTGAGATCAATTTGAAGCGAGAGCTTAGAAGGATTAAGACTCCAGATGATCTTTTTGGGGGATGAGCAAATGAAACTTGGTTCAACAGCAAACTATTTATAGATTATTGAAGAGCTTCAAAAACAACAGCAATTACATTAGCTCCAGCATCTTCAAGCCCTTTTGCTCTCTCCCCAATCCATCCCGCTCTACCGTGACGTGGCATCATCTCTGCTGTTGCCTTTGCGCCAGCCCTGGCAGCTATTGCAGCAGAGGAGAGACTAGATCGAAGATCGCTGGCATCATTTAGGGCAGTTAGCGCCGGCGCTAGCGCATCGAGCAAAGTTCTCTCACCAATCGATGCTTTTCCGCGCGCAGCAATTCCTTCAAATGCAGCTTTGAAGCCCTTTTGGACATTCTCTAAAGGAGAATATTCATTTGAAACTACCCCTGAAGCTCTAATAAAACCTGTGGCAAACAAAGTGCCGAAGGTTGAAGGCGCTGACTTTGAAATTTCACGGCCCAGCATCATGAGATCTGCCTTTAAATCTCCAGTAGATAATGAAATGCCAGATCTTATTCCTTCAGCAATTTTTCCTGCTGTAATTCCTAAGTCCCCATCTCCAGCGGCTGAATCTAACTCCTCAAATCTCTTTGAGTTGTTCTCCAGCGCCTTGGCTACTTTCTCTAAAGTTGCAGAAAATTCACTCATACCTGGGTAAAGAAAGGAGTGTGCGCAGGGGCGTTAATGTAACCAAGTAGTTCTGAGTCAACTCTAATAACTGAAATAGATGCACCGGCCATCTCTAGCGAAGTGGCAAACTCACCAACATATACCCTAGCTACATCAATTCCGTCACCACTGAAAATCTTTTTTACTTGACGGTACATGATGTATAGCTCCTCAGGAGGCGTCGCTCCCAGGCTATTCATCAAAACACATACTTTATCTCCGGACTTTAATGATAAATCACTCTTGATTGCGCTAATTAGTTCTGTAGTAATCTGGTCTGCAGTCTCTAATTTAGCCTTTCTAATTCCTGGCTCTCCATGAATACCCATGCCAATTTCCATTTCGCCAGCTTTGACTTCAAATGTGGGATGTCCAACGGTTGGAAGAGTGACAGGGCTAAGTGCTACTCCCATTGTTCGCGTCTGGGCAGCAGCTCGCTTGGTGATAGCAACTACTTCATCTAGCGATTTACCTGCAGCAGCAGCCGCACCTGCGACTTTGTAAAGAAAGAAAATTCCTGCAATGCCTCGTCTGCGAGATTCTTCTCCCTTTGGAGCTGAAGCAACATCATCGGCTCCGAGAATAGTTTCAACGCGAATACCCTCAGCTCCAGCTAACTCAGCAGCAAGATCAAAATTCATTACATCTCCACCATAATTACCATAGATGTAGAGAACTCCAGCACCTGAATTAACTTGCTTGGTTACCGCCAACATCTGATCTGCTGTCGGACTTTGAAAAACATCTCCAACTGCTACTCCATCGAGTAAGCCTTTTCCAACATAACCTAGGAATAAAGGAAGATGGCCAGAGCCTCCTCCTGTGGTTATTCCAACTTTGCCGGCAATCGGGGCATCTGCGCGAACCAGGGCTTGGTTGTCACCATCTACAGCTTTTAATTGGGTTGGATATGCCTGAAGAATTCCTTCTAGCATCTCGCTAACAAATTCTTTTGGGATGTTTAATATTTTCTGCATAAAAGCGAGCCTATCTCTTCGAGGTGTGGGGAGTTTATAACAATATTGTGATGGAGCCTAGCAATACTTCACAGAACCCTTGACTCTTTTTGTGAATAGGGAAAAGATACCTCTAGACCCTAACGGGTCAATTACAAGTTGACCCCCAAGAAGGGCCATACAACCTAGGAGTATGAATGAATAACAAGAAATGGATAGCAGTTGGTGCAGCGTTTGCTCTTTTGCTCACCACTGGAACAGCAACAAGCCAAGCTGCTAAGAAGAGATACGTCGTCTCTGTTAAGTTGATTGGTGTTGGCTGGTTCGACAATATGGAAAAAGGAATCAAAGCTTGGGCCAAGAAGAACAAGATTGACGCCTCTATGACTGGAGCAACAGATGCTTCACCAGAGAAGCAAGCCAAGATGGTTGAAGACCTGATTGCTCAAAAAGTAACAGGAATCGGAATTGTCCCCAACGATGTAGCTTCAATCGATGGCGTTATCAAGAAAGCAAAGGCAGCTGGAATTAAAGTTGTAACTCACGAAGCCGGTGGCATAAAGAATGCAGATGCAAATATTGAAGCATTCGAAAATGCTGCTTACGGTGCAGTGATGATGGATAACCTCGCCGCATGTATGGGTAACTCTGGTAAGTATGTTGCATTTGTTGGAACACTTACTAATGGAAGCCATAACGAGTGGGTCGCTGGAGCTTACGAGCAAGCAAAGAAGAAGTATCCAAACATCACAAGAGTTGAAGACCCAATTGAATCAAAAGAAGATGCTGATGTTGCTTACAACAAGACAAAAGAATTGTTGAAGAAATATCCAGATCTCAAGGGATTTGAGGGATCTTCCGCCAATGACGTCGTTGGTATTGGACGAGCAGTTGAGGAGCTCGGACTAAACGACAAAGTTTGCGTGATGGGAACATCAATTCCATCGATGACAAATAAGTGGCTTCAAACAGGTGCGATTGACAAGATCTTCTTCTGGGACTCAGCGCTTGCCGGTCAGGCCATGCTTAATATGCTGGAACTTTTAAACAAGGGCCAGAAAATTAAGGCTGGAATGGACCTGAAGGTTAAGGGCTATAACAAGATCACTGTCAGCAAGACAAATCCTAAGAGCTTCAATGGAGCTGCATGGGTTATCGTCGATAAGAACAACGCAAGTAAGTACAACATCTAAGTACTTGTTAGCTTGCTAGTGGTAGGAAGATTGTGGGGCGCGCACACCGCGCCCCACTTTCATTAACGATACGTTTGTCATTGAGCAGTAGACTCATAGTGAGATTCGATAAACGCTTACTAACCTGATATATATAAGGAAAGGCGGGTTTAAATGCTAGCCACGCAGACCGCTGATTACAGCGTAAAAAACATTGTTAAAAGCTTTGGAGGCGCAAAGGCTTTAGCAGGAGTATCAATGTCAGTCTCCGCTGAAGAAGTCCACTGCCTTGCTGGCGAGAATGGGTCCGGCAAATCAACGTTAATAAAAATTATGTCAGGTGTGCATGCCCCAGATTCTGGATTAATTACACTTGCAGGAAAAGAATTTACTCACCTATCTCCTCGCCAAGCGGTCAATGAAGGGGTGCAGGTAATCTTCCAAGATTTTTCCTTGCTTCCTAATTTAACCGTTGCTGAAAACATTGCCCTTCCAACAAACATATTGAAGTCTTCAAAATTTATTGGGAAAAAAGAGACCAAGAAGATAGCTGAAGAGGCGTTGGGTTATATCGGCGTAGACATTGACATAAACTCGCCTTTACTTGAAACCTCAATTGCCTCTAAGCAGTTAATAGCAATTGCTCGGGCCACTAATTTGGGCGTAAAGATGCTATTTATGGATGAACCAACCACAGCTTTAACTCGCAAAGAAGTCAAGAAGCTATTTGAAGTTGTGGATCAGCTTCGCAAGCGTGGAGTAGCAATTGTTTTTGTTAGCCATAAAATTGATGAAATTCAAGAGATCTGTAACACCATTACCGTCTTACGAAACGGCGAAGTAGTAGCTGAAGGCTTGATGTCAAAGTTTAAAGCCAAGGAGATTGCTATGGCTATGACCGGTTCAGAAATAGCGACATCTCGTATTGCCCCGCCCTTAAGTAAAAATTCTCGAGCCCTTCTTGAGCTTGAGAAACTAACTTCGATAAATACTTTTGATGATGTCTCTTTCTCTATTTCCGAAGGAGAAATTATTGGATTAACTGGCCTACTTGGCTCGGGCCGAACAGAGTTAGCCGAGGCAATATTTGGACAATACCCAGTAGATGCAGGCTCTATTAAGGTAGATGGAAAAGAAGTAACTCTAAATTCACCAGAGGCGGCATTAGCTTCCGGTATTGGTTATGTACCACCGGATCGATTAACCCAAGGATTATTTCTTGAGCAATCAATATTGCGCAATATTGTTGCTGTTGGATTAGATAGGCAAAGGGGTCGATGGGGGGGAGTATCAAAAAGTAAATTAGCAAAAATTGGAAGCTCTTGGATCTCAGAACTTCGAATAAAAACTAAGAATCCAATTAATCCTGTTTCCTCTCTCTCAGGCGGAAATCAACAGAGAGTAGTCTTAGCCAAATGGCTCTCTATTAACCCGAAAGTCATGATTCTCAACGGCCCAACGGTGGGCGTTGATGTTGGTTCCAAGCGTGAAATACTTGAGATTATTCGAGATAGAGCACAGGCTGGAATGGCATTTCTTCTGGTCTCCGATGACATTCCAGAGCTAGTGCAAATTTGCCACAAAGTTTTGGTAATTCGACATGGCAAAATTTCCAAAGAATTTAGTGATAAACAAATCAGCGAGAGTGCGATCTATAAGGAGCTGAATTGAACCCCAACTTAAAGAGATTATTGATGCGAAACGAAACCGTGCTCATTTTGGCTATCGTGATATTTTCTCTTGTAATTGGGTCGAAGAGTCCTGAGTTTTTCACACTTGCCAACCTCTTTGACATCTTAAGATCATCATTTGTTCAACTACTTTTTGCATTAGGCGTATTAATTGTAATTATCAGCGGAGGAATAGATGTTTCATTTCCCATAGTGGGAATATTTGCTGGCTATACCGCCGTGGTCATCATGCAAAAGTTTGAGCTAGATGGCGAGAGTCTTTTGATCCCAATTGTCTTAGCTATCGTAATTGGCACCCTATTGGGAGGAGTAAATGCAATTGCTATTGCTGGATTTGGAATTCCTACTCTAATAGCGACTCTAGGAACAGCCGGAATATTCCGAGGTTTAATGCTGACATTAATTGGCTCCTCATTTATCAGTGATATCCCTATTGCCCTCGACCAGTTTTCAACAGCAGATTTAGTTAAGTTTGAATCCGCGGCCGGTACATTAGTTCGACTTCATGTTCTAGTCATCCCCATAACCATAATCACAATTCTTATCTCACTAATTTTAAGTAGAACGCTCTTTGGTCGATCTGTTTACGCCTTAGGTGGCGGAGTAGAACCAACACGTCGTCTAGGAATTTCCGTTAAAGGAACTCAGACAAAAATCTATCTCTTGGCTGGGGCGCTTTCAGGACTGGCTGGAATTTTGTATGTCTCGTTACAAAGAAAAGCAAATCCTTATGATCTAGCAGGATCTGAGCTAGACATCATTGCAGCAGTTGTCTTGGGTGGCGCCAGCATCATGGGTGGTTATGGAACTGTTTTTGGAACTGTTCTAGGAGTGCTATTCATTAATTTAATAAAAAATAATCTAGTGCTACTGGGCGTCAGTAGTTCTTGGCAGCGAGCGGCTGTTGGAGCTCTTCTGGTTATTGGAATTACCCTTCAAGCCATTAGCGAAAGTCGACGCAATAAAAGACGTCGAGCCCTCTCAGAGAGTGAGGTAGATTCAAGTGAATGAGTTAAGAAATCGGTTCGCCTCCTCGACGCTTTTATCTGATAGAAAAGTAACTCAGTTGATGGGTTTTACTCTTCTAGTACTTCTAATTTTCTCTTACTTCTCCTCTGATATCTTTTTTACCCCAGAGAATTTCACTTCGATGGCATTTCAAATCCCAGAGGTAGCAATTCTCTCGATTGCAGTCATGCTATCTATGCTCACAGGTGGAATAGATTTATCCATAGTCGCAACATCTAATCTGGCAGCGCTTCTAGCCGCATACATTCTTACAAAAAATATGAGTGAGGATGGAGAAATATCGAATCTATGGATTTTGATGGCATGTCTGGCTGGCATTTTGCTTGGTTTGATTTGCGGTGGCATTAATGCGCTTCTAATCGCTGTTTTAAACATCACGCCGATATTAGCCACCTTGGCAACCCTCACATTATTCAATGGCATAGCAATTGGATTAACAAACGGAGTTTCTATTTCTGGTCTTCCAGAGCAATTTGCTCGTATCGGTAATGGAACATTTTTTGGTGTGCCAACTCCATTTGTGCTTATGGTCTTAATTGCTTTATTGGTCGGCTTAATCATCAATCGGAGCAGTTTGGGCTTAAAGATCTTCCTAATCGGTACTAATCGAAAAGCTGCTCAGTACAGTGTTATGGGGGATAAGCGGGTTATTGCCTGGACTTATGTGATCTCAGGTCTCTTATCATCGTTTGCTGGCTTGATTATTGCCTCTCGAATGTCTGCTGCAAGTCCAGACTTTGGAAATTCCTACATCCTCTTAGCTATAGTAATTGTGGTTTTAGGTGGAGTAAATCCAATGGGAGGATTTGGAACAGTTACTGGCGTTGTTTTAGCCACCATTGTGTTGCAAATGGTTGCATCCGGATTTAACGCTCTTCGTTTCAATCAATTCTTCTATCTTGCAGCACAGGGTGGAGTATTGGTGCTAGTCATGATTTTAAATGTTGTATTAGAAAATAGACGCCGCTCTAAATCCATAAATAAGTCATTGGAGTCATAATGTCCCTCATTGAAAGACTTCAAGATTACTGTCTCACCCCAGCAATGTCTGGGTTCGAAGACGAGATGATCAAAAAGCTCTCTAGAGATCTGAAAGACCTCGTTGATGAATTAAGGGTCGATATTTTAGGCAATGTCATCGCAACGGTGAGAGGTTCCAATCCAAAAGCTCCGGCATTAATGGTCTTTGCACATACCGATTCACTCGGAATGATTGTTAAGAAGATTGAAGAGAATGGCTATTTAAGAATTGAACGAGTAGGCGGTGTGCCCGAAAGAATTTTAGCCGCATCAAATGTTCTCCTTCAGGCCAAAGGGGGCAAGAAAGTTGAAGGCGTTATTGGCTTTGTATCGCATCACTTAACGCCGCCAGATGAAAAATATCGAGTAAAACCAATTGGTGAATGTTATGTTGATATTGGCGCAACAAGTATTAAGGAAGTATTGGATGCAGGAGTTGATATTGGAACTCCAGTTGTATACCGACCTAGTTTTGTAAGACTATTAAACGACCGTGTTGCAGCAACTTCCATTGATGATCGTGGGGGCTGTGCTTTATTGGTAGAACTGGCAAAACATTTGAAACAAAAACGCCCTGCAATCACAGTTCATATTGTGGGATCTGTTCAAGAGGAATTTAATCTTCGAGGTGCTATGGTCGCAGCTCAGTCGATAAAACCACTCGCTGCAATCAGCATCGATTTAGTAGCAGCCTCTGATACTCCAGATATAGCCGAGGGTAATGGCGTAAGAGTTGGAGCAGGACCAGTTCTTGGTACCTATACTTTCCATGGCCGCGGGACTTTAAATGGTTTGATACCCCATCCTAAATTAGTTAACGTTGTCGATAAGTGCGCAAAAGATTCGAAAATAACACTGCAACGTCATGCAACAATCGGATTATTAACCGATGCCTCCTATGTGCAATTAGTTGGTGAGGGAGTGGCTTGTGTTGATTTAGCACTACCAACTAGGTACACCCATTCAGGAGTAGAGAGTTGCTCGCTAAATGATCTGAAGGATTTAGGTAAATTACTTGTTTCAATAGTGGAGAACTTTCCTGAATCTGAGAATTTTCAACGTGGATAAACGATCTATTAAGACCAGAAAGTAGGTATTTGTTATGTCTCAAGACTTACTACTTGGAATTGATATTGGAACCTATGAGTCAAAAGGCGTTCTAACCACCATCTCCGGTGAGGTAATAGCTCAGGTAGCCGTCCCTCATAAACTTTTGTTTCCACGCGCGGGTTGGGCAGAACATGATCCTGAATTAACTTGGTGGGGAGATTTTTGTGCTATTACAAAACAACTTTTAAGCACACCTGGAGTAGTGGCAACTGATGTTAAAGGGGTAGGAATTAGCGCTATTGGGCCAGATGTCTTGCCGATTGACGAAAATTTCAACCCATTGAGAATGGGAATTCTTTATGGAGTGGACACACGTGCGGTAAAAGAGATTGATGAGTTAAATGCAAAATATGGCGAAGATGAAATTTTTAATGCCACAGCAAACTGTCTATCATCGCAATCAACTGGCCCAAAAATTCTCTGGATCAAGAAAAATGAACCTGAGGTCTATAAAAAAGCGCGATGGTTTGTTGACGCTACAACATTCATTGTGGCTCGACTGACCTCCAGAGTTGTAATAGATCACTTTTCAGCAGGTTGTATGGTTCCCATGTATGATCCTTGGAAAAATGAGTGGAGTGATAAGTTCTGCAGTGATTTTGTTGATTTAGAACAGCTTCCTGAAATCCTTTGGAGTCATGAACTTGCTGGAAATGTGACGCAGAAAGCTTCTGAACTAACGGGACTTGCTGAGGGAACACCAGTTTCTGTCGGAACCATAGATGCCGGTGCTGAGGCTCTCAGCGTTGGTGTAACCAAGCCCGGTGAAATGATGATGATGTATGGCTCAACAATATTTATGATTCAGGTTACCGATAATGATCAGGCGCGAGAGAAGCGACTTTGGGCAGGGCCTTATCTCTTCCCAGGAACTTGGTGTCTCTTGGCAGGAATGGCAACCAGTGGTTCATTAACGCGCTGGTTTAGGGATCAATTTGCGCCAGAATTGGTGGCTGCAGAAAAATCAGGTGGAGCCCCTGCCTATGCTGAATTGGTCAAAGAAGCGGCAGAAACCAAACCTGGTGCTGAAGGTGTCATTGTCCTTCCATATTTTAGTGGTGAACGCACCCCAGTAATGGATCCAAGAGCAAAGGGAATGATTTTTGGTCTAAGCCTGACGCACTCTCGTGGTCATATTTTTCGTGCAATATTGGAGGGAATGGGACATGGCGTTAAGCAGCACGTTGACCTATTTACTTCAATTGGTGCACGGCCTAAAACAATTAAGTCGGTTGGTGGTGGAACAAAGAACTCCATCTGGCTTCAGGCCATTAGTGATATTTCCGGAGTGCCTCAAGAGGTTGCTCCATTAACTTTTGGCGCATCTTATGGCGATGCGTTACTAGCGGGCGTGGCCGTCGGATTAGTTTCGAGTCCTGAGGAAATTCGTACCTGGCAAGGGAAAGCGCGAATCATAAGTCCTGATGAGAAATTGGCTGAGACCTATAGACCCTTAAGCGAGATTTACACTTCTTTATATGATGCAACAAAAAATCAAATGCACAAATTGCATGAACTTGATTATTAATTAGGGATTTAGCATTACTCGATAACTTGGTGTTGAGGTAGCCCTATGAAATGCTTCCTGAGCTTGGGATAGTGGATAGGTTGCATCAATTAGCTCTGATAAATCAATTTGATTGTGAGCAATCATCTCGGTAGCTAGGGCATGATCACAACGATCTGCGCTTACTACACCTACAGCTGACGTTTCTTTGTTGTGCATAACATTTGGATCTATCGCAAATGGCACGACAGGGTGGGCAGAGGCAAAGAGGCAAATTTTGCCTCGGTTATTTAACACATCAAGAGCATCCTGGTTAACTTCGTCGCTTCCGTATGCAGTGATTGCGTAGTCAACGCCGCCTAAAAATGCGCCCTTTATTCTCTCTCTGATTTTCTCATCTGATTTAAAAACTAAATCAGCGCCCAGCTTTTTTGCTTTCTCCAGACGGTCTTCATTGACATCGACAACTGCAACGCGTAATCCGGATTTCTTTAGAACCAGAAGGTTCATTAGACCCATAGTTCCGGAGCCAAAAACAACAGCAGTGTCGCCCAATTTGGCACCTAGTAGGCGTGCTGCGTGAATTGCACAGGAGAGCGGTTCTGCCAGGGCTGCTTTATCCCAGGGCGCATCTGCCACACTAAATACACCGTCGCTACGATGAACTTTATATTCCGCAAAACCACCTGGGCCATAGGTGCCGCCCTTTAAAGAAAAATTAAGAAAGTGCTCGGCACAACCTTTATCTTCTCCACGTAGGCATGCTCGGCAGGTGCCACAAGCAGATGAGCCCATTGTGACGCGATCACCAACTGCAACGTTTGTAACTAACTCTCCGATGGCAGCGATTTCTCCAGCATTTTCATGTCCACCTAAAAAAGGATATTCAGCTTTTGCTTGACCGGTATAGATCCTCTGCTCCCAGGTGCACAATCCAGCAGACTTGATCTTCAGTAAAACATCACGCGGACCAATTTTTGGCATTGGAACATCAATTACATCAATTTTTTTAATCTCGGTAATTACAGCAGCCTTCATCGTCTCGGTCATGTTTTATCCTTCTAAGATCTTGAGAGCTTTGTCCACTGAAGCATTCTCATGAACGACAGCTTTGATGGACTTTATGAACTTTGCTGGGGTTGGGTGCTGGACAACATTTCTTCCATAAACAACGCCAGATGCTCCGACATCCATAGCAATTCGAGTTCTTTCTAATAATTCTCTGGCAGTAACTTGGCCTCCACCTCGTACTAGAACCGGAACCCCAGAAGCTATTTCAACAACCTGACCAAAATCACTCATCGGCGTAGTGGCATCAACCTTAATAATGTCAGCACCTAGCTCAACTGCCTGTCTAACCAGTGCAGCGATTTTCCCAACTTCTCCTACTGAAGTTGAGCCTGCTCCTGGTTTTACTGTCATGACCAAGGGTTCAATCATTAAAGGAATTGATAATTTTTGGCACCTAGCGGCAACTATTTGAATATTTTCAATGCATTGCTCTTGTAGTCGGGAGTTCTCATCAAAATTAAGAAGATTTAGGACCACGCAAGCTACTTTTGGGTCAGAGGCCAGATCAAGAGTGGCGATATTTGCAGTATCCCAAGCATGCTCAATATCCCTTGGCTCATAGACATTTGTGACATCAAGTCGAAGCGCCACTGAGATTGGAGGCTTACCTTTTAATTTATTGAAAATCTTTAAACCACCAGGGTTTAACTGAATTACATCAGGTTTTCCCTTAAGAATTTCAGGAAGAGCTGTCGACAAATTCTCGATACCTTTAGCAAAACTGCGGTCACCAAAAATTCCAAGATCTAGAGCAATATTTATACACTTGCCAGACTTTGAATTAAACATCTTGCTTCTTTTTTTACTCACTAAGATCAACTCCAGCCCGTTGAGCGATTACCTTGACAATCGCTGAGGCATTTAACTCACCATAGCCTGCATCTACGCCATCTTTTGCTAAATCTTCTGTAATTGCAGCAATGGTGGCTGGAGATGCCAACCTCTCGGCAAACTCCTGAATCAATCTAGAGTCCTTAAGCATTAACCTCAAAGGGAAATTGACTTCGTAATCTCCCGCAATTACTGCGCCGCCAACGCCGGCATAAATAGGAGTTTTAAAGTCGGCCACTGCCGCGACCTCTAAAACCTTTTTCAAATTTAATCCAGCTTTCTTGGCCAGAGTTAGGGCTTCACCAATAGAGACAATTTGTGAGGCAACTAGGAGATTACCTACTAATTTCATTTTTGTTCCGCTTCCACCATCACCCATGTAATGAGTAGTGGCACTAATGGGGTTCAAAACCTCCAGAGCTTTCTTATATATGTCTTCTTTGCCCCCGACTACAACCCAGAGGCCACCATCTCTGGCTTCACCCTTAGTTCCAAAAACTGGAGCATCCAGAAACTCAACGCCACGACTCTCATAAATAGCCCTTTGGCTATTACTAGTTTTGGGATCTATGGTGGAAAGATCGATAGCAATAGTTCCTGGTTTTATCAGCTCCGCCATTTTATGGCCGCCTGTAATAACTTCAGATATCGCCGCATCATCTGCAAGGCAATACATAAAGTAATCCGCCCCTTCTGCCAAGAGTGCAGGAGTTGCGACAACTTCAGCCCCTAATTTCTCAAATTCCCTCGATTTACTTTCACTGCGATTCCAAATTTTTACCTGATGTCCACTTTTGAGCAGATTTGAGACCATTCCTGATCCCATAATTCCTAGTCCAATAAAGCTAACTCTGGCCATAATTAACTCCTATTCCGAAGAATTAACGCGATTTATTTGCAGCTTGAACTAATTCAATTACCCGTTTTGGATCTACTGGGTTGAATGTCTTTCCATCAATTTTCATTGCACTTCCGGATATAACCCCATCAGCAACCTCAAGAGTTTTAGCAATATTTTTGGCATTTACCCCAGTATTTGCAAAAACAGGTATTTGCTTTGCTGTGGATTTAGCAGCAAGTAAGTCAGCATCGCTAAAGGCAACTCCAGCAACTGGCCCTGAAATCAAAATGGCATCAAAACCAAAATACTCAGCAGCTTTGGCTCTCTGCTCGACACTTCTTGCTTCTGAAGCTGATGCAAATTCAGGGACAATGTTGGTAAAGAGCGCAATGTGCTCTGCTCTCAACCTAGTTCTAGTTTGAGCTATTAAAGCTGGATTTGGTGTTAACGGGCCCATTTCACTAACGAAAGAGCCACACATAACTTCACGGACAAATGAAGCGCCACATCCTGCAGCCGCTTCAATTGAAGCAATTGGATCCCAAAGAAGATTGACGCCGTAAGGAATCTTTATCTCATCGTAGAGGGCTCCGATTAGAAAGTTAGTCCAAGCACCAACCTCTGAGCTGAGTTTTGTGGTGTATGGAAGATCAGACTCATTACAAAATAGCAGTCCATCGATCCCGCCATCTTGCAGGGCAACAACATCAGCTCGAACAGAGGCAATAACTTGCTTGAGATCTGGCTGGCTCTGTGCCTGCGCTTGGCCGGGGGATGCAGGCAGGTGAACCATTCCGATAATTGGTTTTCTTGCCGAAAAAATGGAGGATAACGCGATTGCCAAGACTCTGCCCTTTCGTTGGGCACATATAATAACACATAAATTGTAACAAAATGTTATGACTTTGGTGCCAAGATCCTAGCTTTTGCTCCGAGCTCCTTTCGAAAGAGAGTCTTTCCGCTATCTGAAGTGATGAATTCTTCAACAACTTCAATTCCAGCTACTCGATATGGCGCATTAACGCCGATCTTTGAAGGATCAACTAGAACTACTGTCTCCTCGCTTCGTTCAATCATCACTCGGTTTAAGTCAGCAACTACCTGATCAAATTCACTAAGCCCACCACTTTTTGAAACTCCCCCGGATCCAATTACTGTCCGGGTGGCAAAAAATCTAGTTAAGGCATCCTGAGCGATCACTCCAGTCTGAGCTAGATCCGCTGTCGCAATTAGGCCACCGGTGCTAATAACTTTAATTCCTCTAGATGCTAGGACTGAGGCATGAGGCAAGGATGGAGTTATCACCGTCAGATCTAAATTTGCAGGAAGGAACTGAGCAAATATTGCAGTAGTTGATCCAGTGCCTAGAAAGATCACCTCTCCCTTTTCAATCAGCGATGCTGCAAATTGTCCAATCTGTGATTTAGCAACGCTCTGATCTTGTGCCCTAGGGTGTGAGAGTATCTCTCGCGAGTTTGTCACTTGGGCAGATGCGCCACCACGAGTTGTTGTGATGTGACCGTTCTCTTCCAAAACCCTGACATCTCGCCGAACTGTCATTGATGAAACGCCCAATTCTTCAGCCAAACTTATGAAGTCAACCGCTCCCTCTGAAGCAACGCGCTCTAATATTTTCTGATGGCGCTCAATTGAGAGTAGTCGTCTCATCGTCAAATCCTTCAAATGCTCGATTTAGGATTTTCTCCAGCAAAGAGAGCCTTTGCTTGATAAACCGTAAGAGGATTAGCCAATAAGTCATCAAGCATTCCTAAAAACGCTTTTACATGAGGAGAATCCAGATGAGATTTAAAGGCATCCTCATCTCGATAGACCTCGATATTCATAAATACTCCCGGTTTATCACTTAACTCATGCACGGCATAACTTAAAACCCCCGCCTCTTGCCAAGATTGACGGGCGCCATTTTCTAGCTCTTTGCGCAGTTGATCGACCTTGCCAGGTTTTGCTTCAAAAATTGCAGTAATCACCATTTTTCAAATTCCTCTCAGTTTCTTAAAGCCAAAGGTAGTGATTTCCAAGCCGCATTCCAAGAGGCAGCAAATTAATGGAGCGCGCTATCTGCTGGGCCAGTCTTTAAATCAGTAAATAAAACCGAGAGCCCAGAGCGAAGAGGACTTGCGCAGAAGATTCCTACTTTCCATTCTCTATTAATGTCTAATGGAGCAAGGCGAACAAGTTGCCAAGGTCCTTGGCATCTAGCTCTAATAGTTAAAGCATCACCAGAGCGGCTAAAGCGAATGTCTATTTTCTTATCCATCCATAGCGGCACTGGAGCTACAGACCAGTCAGAGATTTCTCTGGTTACCACCGCGCCGAGCTGCGGAGCGCCATCAGCAAACTCCACTCCAGCCTTTATCCAATTCTTCTCATCGCTATAGACCATTAAACCGGCATGATCAAATTGATGGCGGTAATCAAGAAGCCAAGTAGCCTCAACAGCGCTTTCGTTTTCAAAGTCATTTAGTAAGGCATGTCCAGAATGATGAACAAATCCATAGGAGGTCTTCTGCCAAAAGTCAGAATTCTCTTTTGCTGTAACCAATAAGCCCTCATCACTTAATTTGGACTCGAGAGGGGGATTGAGCCAACTACCTTCTGCAAGAGAGCGCTTTTTCATAAACCTTCTTCCAGGCGAGGTGACTCGTTAAGTATAAATGCTCTGAGGAGATTCTTGTAGGCTTCTATAAACACTTATTTGATGAAACTGAGAGATAATCGGCCATGAGTTTTTTCCAGAACTTCAAGGCTAAGCGTGCTGCAAAGAGAGCTAAGAAGCTCTACGAGAAAGAGCTTTCTGAATACAACTATGAAAGCGAGCTATTAAGCAGAGCACTTGAGATCTTTAACGA
>DAOROF010000023.1:0-15255 GCA_035441405.1 Candidatus Nanopelagicus sp. | reverse complement strand
GGCACATTTCGTGGTCGATCTAATAGATGGTGCTCACGCTTATCGCCAGTAATCCAACTTTCAATAAATGGATACAGCGCCATACCGGTAAAAATAATTCCGGGAATTATTAAGCCCGGCAGCAATATGTTCCACGAGATGGTGTAACCAAAGAGGTAGGTTTCAAGGGGCGGGGCCATTCGAACTAAACCATCTAGCCAACCCATATACCAATCTGGTTGCGAGCCAGCTGAGATCTGTCCTGGTGTGTATGGGCCGTATAACCAAATTGGGTTAATCGATGCCACCGCTCCTAAAAATGCGGTGATACCAAATACGATAAAAAAGAATCCACCAGCTTTTGCCATATAGACCGGCATTAATGGATAACCAACAACATTTTTTTCAGTTCTACCAGGTCCTGGATACTGCGTGTGCTTCTGGTACCAAACCAACATTAAGTGAATAGTAATTAATGCTAAAAAGATTCCTGGAATAAGTAGTACGTGAACAATATAAATTCTTGGGATAAATACCTCACCCGGGAATGCCCCACCAAAGGCGAAGAAAGATAGATAGGTGCCGACAACTGGAATAGATTGAATAATTGCATGCGCAATTCTTACGCCAGTTCCACTCAACAGATCATCAGGTAGCGAATAGCCAAGGAAGCCTTCCACAATTCCTAGAGTTAAAAGTCCAATTCCAAGTAGCCAGTTGAACTCTCGTGGCTTTCTAAAGGCGCCGGTGAAAAATACTCGAAGCAGGTGAACCACAATCGCTGCCATAAATATTAAAGCTGCCCAGTGATGAATCTGGCGCATTAATAAGCCACCGCGAACATCAAAGGAGATATGCAGGGCAGAGGCATAGGCTGCGCTCATCTCAACATCTTTTAATGGCTGATAACTTCCCTCATATGTAACATGTCGCATCGATGGATCAAACCAAAATGATAAGAATGTGCCAGAGAGTAATAAAATTACAAATGAGTAGAGTGCAATCTCACCTAACATAAATGACCAGTGATCTGGGAAAACTTTATTTAAATTCTTTTTCATCCATGCGGCAGCGCCAGTGCGCTCATCAACGTAGTTAGCTACATTGCCAGCAACTCGCTCACGTGCGGTCATGATTTCCTCTCCCAGAAACTAGGACCCACAGCCTCAGTAAAAGGTTGTTTTGCAATTAAATATCCATCAGCATCAACGGTGATAGCCAATTGTGGCAGAGGTCGAGCAGCCGGACCAAAGATAACCTTTGCGGCACGCGTCACATCAAAGGTTGATTGGTGGCATGGGCAGAGTAAATGCTTAGTGGTTTGTTCATATAAGGCAACCGCACACCCCATATGGGAGCAAATCTTAGAAAATGCAATGATGCCCTCATAGGTCCAAGAAAGTCGCTCAGCATCTAATTGAAACTCAGCTGGGCGTAATCTAATTAACAACACCGCATCCTTTGCAATATCTTCTAGGGTGCGCTTTTTACCAGGAGCAAGCTCTGGCATAACTTGGGCAACTGCGCCAACCTCTAAATCACTTGGCTTAATTGGTCGATCACCTGGATCAGTTACCAATCTAGTACCAGTTTTCCAACTTGTTTCATTTAGCGAATTACCTGGCAGTGGTCCTAAATCTCTTAATAAAATTACTGCTGGCAATCCAGCCAAACCAGCAGCTGCAGCCAGAGTTCGCTTAATTAATGGCCGTCGGCCAAGACCTGCTTGCGCTGCGCCATCCTTAGCGGTTTTAACAAAATCTTGTCGATCACTCTCCTCTGATTTCATTTCATGACGAAGTGCAATTACCTCTTGATCTGGCATTAAAGTCTTGGCCCAGTGCACAGCGCCAAATCCAATAAATAATAAGCTTGCGGCAATACCGATTCCGATTCCTAATTGCTGGGCATTATTGCTTCCCATTATTGGAATGAAAATAAATTGATCCTCATCAATAAAAAAGAATGAGTAGATAAATAACAAAGTACCAACCGCCGATAGTGAGAATAAAACTGCTACCTGACGCTCGGCCCGTTTGGCAGCAATTGGATCGGTATCAGCTTTTCGATGAATATGCTCTGGTAATCCTGGATCTGCCAGTGGCTCTAACTCTTTTGACATTTTTTAATTACCTAGCCTTTGCCGTTAACCAGACAGCAATACCAATTAATAAGCCAAGACCAAAGGTCCAAACTAGTAGACCTTCAGTTACTGGTCCTACTCGGCCAAGGGGAGCGCCACCTAAATTTGGCTCACTCTCGGCAGCTTTAATCCATTTAATGATGGAAAGTTTCTCCTCTGGGGTAATAGTTTTATCCGAGAAAACTGGCATCGCTTGTGGACCGGTAATCATCGCCTCGTAAATATGTTTTGGCTCAACACCCATAACAGTTGGGGCATACTTTCCTTGAGTTAACGCCCCACCTTGACCGGCAAAGTTATGACACATTGCGCAATTATTTCTAAATAGCTCACCACCCTCGGCGGTATTACCATCGCGCTCCCACTTAATCTCTTCATTTGAGTAAGCCCTTGGTCCTGGTGCTAAGGATGCAACATAGGCAGCAAGAGCTGCGGTCTGCTCTTCATCATAAACCGGTGCCTTTCGCATCGCTTGTTGGCTCATATCTTGCATTGGCATTCGGCCAGTTCCAACTTGAAAATCAACTGAGGCTGCGCCAACACCAATTAATGCCGGACCAGCACCTGCACCCTCACCATTTAAACCATGACAAGATGAACAACCCTTTAAAAATATTTGTTGACCCTCTTCAATTAGGGTCGATCTGGCATCAGCTGCCATTGAGTTACTAGCTGGTGCTGCGGTAGCGATTGAAAAGGTAAAGCCAAGTGCGCAGAGTGAGAATAAAAGTAGAAAGGGTTTAGCTAATTTGTGTTTTCGATACTTAGAAATAAATCTCATTTTATTTTATCCTCAAACCCTACTTAATCAGATAGATCGCAGTAAACAACGCAATCCACACAATATCGACGAAGTGCCAGTAGTAGGAGACCACAATTGCTGTGGTCGCTTGTGAGTGACCAAACTTTTGAGCTTTAAATACTCGAATAAGTACAATTAAAAATGCGATTAAACCACCAGTCACATGTAGGCCGTGAAATCCAGTAGTCATGTAAAAAACTGAGCCATAAGCATTAGAGGAGAGAGTTAAACCTTCATGTACCAACTCAGCGTACTCAAATACCTGTCCGCCTATGAAAAATGCGCCCATTAAAAATGTTAAGGCAAACCACTCCCGCATTCCCCATTGGGAAATTTGCCATAATGAACCAGTTCTTCTGGCTTGAAATCTTTCCGCAGCAAATACACCGTACTGACAGGTGACTGAAGATAAAACTAAAATAGTGGTGTTGGTTGCTGAAAATGGAATATTCAACATCTCAGTTGATTCAGCCCAAATCTTTGGACCTTGCACCGCACGGGTGGTGAAGTACATGGCAAAGAGTGCGGCAAAAAACATTAACTCAGATGAGAGCCAAACAATTGTGCCAACTGCAACTAGGTTAGGCCGATTGGTCTTAACCGCTGGGCTGGCATATGTGGTCATAGGGTGGATTATTCCGTAAATAGATAGGAATACCTCAATTACCCTAGGGGCGATACCCCTTATATCTGGGTGAAACTGATCACCACCAAATTTAGGCGCAAATTACCGTACCGGAAGATAGGTAGGATTGGCATATGGCGCAGGATTTGAAGCAAGATTCACCGCAAGGTAATCCCAAGTTAGTAATCACCCTTTACTCAGATGATTCAACAGTTCGCCAATCGGTAATCACCGCCCTAGGAAAGCAGCTAGATAAGGATCTGCCCCCACACCAGATCAAAGAGTTTGCTACCGCCGATGCATTGCGCCTTTATGTTGATAGTAAAAAACAGGTTGATCTTTTTATTTTAGATGGCGAAGCAGTTCCCGAAGGTGGCATGGGGGTAGCTCGGCAATTAAAGGATGAGGTTTTCAATTGCCCACCAGTTTTAATTATCACTGGCCGAGTCCATGATGCTTGGCTGGCTACCTGGTCAAAAGCGGAGGCATCAGTTACTCACCCAATTGATCCATTTACCATTGCAGCAAAGTGTGCGGCGTTGTTAAAAGCTACCTCTGCGCTCGCTAATTAAATTAGAGAAGGTGCTGATGAATTGGGAGCTAATCAATAGCACCTTATCAAAAAAAGAAGAACTTTCTTTCCAGCAAGCAACCTGGGCTATGGCTGAAATCCTTGAAGGCAAAGCAAGTGATGCTGATATAAAAAATTTTTTACTAGGGTTAAAAAGTAAAGGCGAAAGCGCTAAAGAGGTTGAGGCGTTAGTAGAGCAGATGTATCAATACTGTGCGCCAATTAATATTTCAGAGCGAGCAGTGGACA
This sequence comes from Candidatus Nanopelagicus sp., assembly GCA_035441405.1. Classification (GTDB taxonomy): domain Bacteria; phylum Actinomycetota; class Actinomycetes; order Nanopelagicales; family Nanopelagicaceae; genus Nanopelagicus. Next base: position 10,886 of record DAOROF010000023.1, on the reverse strand, counting down.
CTGTGGGCACTGGCGGCGATGGCACCAACACTATAAATATCTCAACTGTGGCGGCGATTATTACAAATGCAGCCGGAGCTAGGGTAGTTAAACATGGTAATCGAGCAATCTCCTCTAAATCTGGTGCAGCAGATTTACTTGAAGCCCTTGGGGTAAGAATTGATTTAACTGGCAAAGAGGTTGAACAGACAGTCTATAAAATTGGGATTGGCTTTTGTTTTGCCCCAGTTTTTCACTCAGCTATGAAACATGCCGCCACCGCCCGTAAGGAGTTAGGCGTACCTACTATTTTTAATATTTTAGGGCCACTCTCAAACCCAGCTAAGCCAAAGGCCTGTGCCATCGGAGTAGCAAGATCGGAGTTACTGCCATTAATGGCTCAAGTTTTACTAGATCAAGGTAAAGAGGGTTTTGTTTTTAGAGGAGATGATGGCTTAGATGAGGTTTCACTCTCAACCACTACCACTGTGCTGCAGATAAGTAATGGAAAAATTGAAGAAACTAAATTTGATCCACAAGAGCTAGGGGTAGGTAGAGCAGAGTTGTCAGAGTTAGCTGGTGGTGATGCCAAAGTTAATGCCAGATTTACCCGAGAGATTTTAGGGGGCAAAACTGGTGCAATGCGAGATGCGGTAACACTTAACGCTGCCTTTGCTATCGCCGCCTTTAAGGGAGATTTTCATCTACCGCTACAAACCCAAATAGCTAATGGCTTAGTTCTAGCAAATAAGGCAATAGATTCTGGGGCGGCATTATCAGTACTGGTTAAGTGGGCTGAATTATCTAATGAGATAGTAAGTGCTAGGTAGAGCTTAATCCCCAATAATTTTGACGTTGGATGTGAGCGGACTTTTTAGCAAACTCCATAAGTGATTCCACAGTGTGAACATCAAAGCTACCTAATCGTTCAATTAAGCCATGAAGTATTTCAGTTGTCGCTTTGGCATCATCTAATGCCCGATGGTTTGGTTCAGTTTTAGTACCGAAAAATTGAGCCAATGTGGCGAGCTTGCAATTTGGTACATCCTCTTTAGTAAGCACCTGCCTGGCAATTGTGACCGTATCTAAGGTTTTATAGCTTGGCCAATTAATATCTAACTCTTTGGCTGCACTCTTTAAAAAACTAAGGTCAAATTGCGCGTTATGCGCTACCAAAATGGATTCACTATCCCCACCTGCAAACTCTAAAAAGGTTGGAAATATTTCATCAATTACTGGCGCCGTGGCCAGCATCAGATCTGTTATCCCCGTCATTTGCGTTATGTACTCTGGAATTGGTGTTAAGGGATTTACAAAGGATTCAAAGTGGCCAAGATACTCACCAGATTTAACCTTTACTGCGCCAATTTCGGTAATTGCTGCACCCTTTTTTGGTGAGGCACCTGTGGTCTCAAGATCGATGATTACAAATGTGACCTGCTGAAGTGGGGTGCTACCAATAACCATAGACAGAAGATACCTGTCAGATATGACAAGTAGATAAAAATTGGGATTTAAATATTAAAGAAAGCTTTTATTGAGCTAACAATCATCTCAACTGCGATTGCAGATAGCAGTAATCCAGCAATCCGAGCCAGAAGCGTAACGCCAGCCTCTTTTATCACAGCTAAAATTTTGGTGGAGAACATAAAGGTAAGTCCGATAATTACATGAACGGCAACTATGGCCAGGGCCAGTGCGGTGAGCTGCTCGCCATTATTAGCCTTTTGAACATAGAGCATGGTGGTAACAATTGCACCTGGCCCAGCAAGTAGTGGAGTTCCTAGGGGAACAAGTGCAACGTTTTGAGAAGCGGCAGATTCCCCTTCGGTAAGCGAGCCAGTTAACAATCCAAGACCGGTAATCAATAAGAGAATTCCGCCTGCTCCTTGCAGCGCAGCAAGGGAGATATTTAGGTAATCAAGAAGTGCATTGCCAAAAAGGGCAAAGGTGACAATTACAAAAAGTGAAACAGAGGCGGCCTGCCAAGCTAATTTGCGTTGCTCTTTAACACTCTTACCAGCAACTAATCCTAGAAAAATAGGGGCAGCACCTGGGGGATCTAAAATAACAAATAAGGTCACAAATGCTTGAGCGCCAAAGGTAAGGGCAGATAGTGCGGCTAAATCCTGCATACGCTGAGCATACCCGCTTTTCTTTTACTTTTTTAATCAATACTCTTTAGAGATGAGGAATAAAATCAAGCAAAACTTCTTTACCAAGGTGAAGAAATGAGTTATCTAGATCGTAATTTTGTCTTGGATTTAGATACAAAAGATCCACTTGCAAAGTTTAAATCAGAGTTTGTAGTTGATGATCCGCAGCTTTGTTACTTAGATGGTAACTCATTAGGCCGTCTACCAAGGCGGACTATAACTACGGTAACCGATTTTCTGACTAAGGAGTGGGGACCAGAATTAGTTTCTGGCTGGAGCCATTGGGTGGATGAAGCGCAGCCGACCGGGGATTTACTTGGAAAATCTGCCCTTGGTGCTGCCGCTGGTCAAATTTTAGTCTGCGATACCACCTCAGTAAATTTCTACCAATTATGTGTTGCAGCAATTAAGGCCAGACCCAATCGAAAGACAGTAATTACCGATTCGGCAAATTTTCCAACAGATCGCTATATTTTAGAGGGAATAGCAAGACAGTTTGGTTTGAATTTAATTATGATTCAAAATGAAGATCCAAACGTGGCGACTAATGAACGAATAACTACCGAGGTGTTAGCGCCATATTTAAATGATGATGTTGCCCTGGTGACATTTCAAATTATTCAATATCGATCTGGCGCCAGAAGTGAGGTCAAAGCAATCACCGATCAGGTTAGAGCTATTGGTGGCTTAGTACTCTGGGATGCAAGCCATGCAATTGGTGCAATTGAATTAGATTTAGATAACTCCGGGGTAGATCTTTGTGTGGGCTGTACCTATAAATATGGAAATTCTGGCCCAGGATCTCCGGCCTGGTTGTATGTATCAAAGCGAATCCAAAATGAGTTACAAGTTCCGATTCAAGGTTGGTTTGCACAAGAGGCGCAGTTTGAAATGGGGCCAAAATTTGAAAAAGCGCAAAGTATTAGAGGCTTTCAGATCGCCTCCCCTTCCTTAATCGGAATCAGATGCGTTCAATCTGCTTTTAATATGATTAATGAAGCCGGGATTACTCAGATTGCAAAAAAATCTGCACAAGGAACTGAGTTAATGATTGAGCTATATGATCACTGGTTAAAACCATTGGGTTTTGATTTAAATACCCCACGAAACTCAGATCACCGAGGTGGTCATATTTCGCTAGTTCATCCCGATGCTGCTCAGATCTGTGTGGCACTTAGAACTTTGTCAAAGGTGATTCCAGATTATCGAACGCCAAACTCAATCAGAGTTGCGATTTCACCTCTTGCTACCTCATATGTTGAAGTTTGGGATGGATTTGCCAGAATTAGAGAGCTGGTTGCAAGTGGTGAGTATAAAAAGGTGAAGGAGAGTGGATCAAGAGTCACATGAGTGAAAACTACGATTCCGCCCTTACCTACAACTCCTACCTAGCGGTAGATGAATTGCTGACCTTACAAAAGCCATTATCAGATGGCCCAGAGCATGATGAGATGTTATTCATAATTATTCATCAAACTTATGAGCTTTGGTTTAAACAATTAATTCATGAGTTTAAGCAGGCTCAAAAAGCTTTAGAGTCAGGTGAGACTCATTATTCATTATCGATTCTAGGAAGAATTCGTACAATCCTTAAAGTTTGTGTCGCCCAAATCGATATCTTAGAAACCATGACCCCATTACAGTTCAATGCTTTTCGCTCCTACCTATCTTCATCAAGTGGCTTTCAATCTGCACAATTTAGAATGGTGGAGGCATTGCTTGGTAGAAGAGATAGCAAGATGGCCAGCCACCTACCACCTGATGTGGCTGAGCAAATTAAAGCCCTGACCAACCAAAATTCCATCTGGGATTCAACCCTTGAGTTTTTAACTAAACGAGGACATCAAGTTCCAAGTGAGATTTTAAATCGAGATAAGTCCACCGCCTATTTTGCAAATGAAAAGGTGCAGGATGTTTTATTAAAAGTGCATCAAAGTGATCCGCAGACAGCGATGGTTTGTGAAAGATTAGTTGATATTGATGAAGGCATGCAAGAGTGGCGATATCGCCATGTGAAAATGGTGGAGCGGACCATAGGTAAAAAAATGGGAACCGGTGGCTCTAGTGGGGTTGATTATTTAAGCTCTACCTTATTTAAGCCAGTATTTGAAGATCTTTGGGAGATTAGATCTCGCTTTTAAGTTGATATTTAATTGCATTTTTTAGACGCCATCATGATGAGGTAGGTTTTAGCCATGATTGATCGGGCAAGGTTGGCCGAACTTCGCGCTAGTGAAGAGAAAAGATTTATTGAGCTGCACCCAAAAAGTGGTCAGCTATTTGAAAAGTCAAAAGTAAATATGCCAGATGGGGTGCCCATGTCCTGGATGGCTAAGTGGCCAGGTGCTTATCCAATATTTGTGGAAGAGGCAAAGGGAGCAACCTTTGTTGATGTTGATGGCAACACATATATAGATTTTTGTTTAGGCGATACCGGCTCAATGACTGGCCACTCACCAGATGCCGTGGTAACTGCAATCAGAGAACAGGCTGGCAAAGGAATGTCAGCTATGTTGCCAACTAAAGATGCATCAGATGTGTCGGCAGATCTTGCTGGCAGATTCAACCTACCGTTTTGGCAATTCACCGTATCGGCCACAGATGCCAATCGACATGCAATTAGATACTCAAGATTGATTACCGGTAAATCAAAGGTAATAGTTATTGATCGCTGCTACCACGGAAGCGTTGATGAAAGTTTTGCTACCTTAGATAAAAAAGGTAGGACAGTTGCCAGAGAGGGCAATATTGGTGCGCCAGTAGATCTGGAGCTAACCACCAGAGTTGTGGCGTTTAATGATTTGGCTGGGATGAAGAAAGCACTTGCCAATAATGATGTGGCTGCAATCTTGATGGAGCCAGCGATGACTAATGTTGGCATTGTCTTGCCAGCAGATGGCTATTTAAAAGAGGTAGAAAAACTGGCTAAGCAGTATGACGCCTTACTAATTATTGATGAGACCCACACTATTTCAGTTGGCCCAGGTGGAATGACCGCCCAATTAGGTCTGTGCCCAGATTTTCTCACCATCGGCAAGGCCATTGGTGGGGGTTTTCCAACTGGAGCATTTGGCATGCAAAAGCATGTGGCAGATTCAATTAAAAAGTTAGTTGAGCTTGAGGTGATTGATACCGGGGGTGTGGGCGGCACCTTGGCAGCAAATGCATTATCACTTGCGGCAATGCGAGCATCCTTAAGTAAGGTTTTAACTGCTGAAAATTTTGAGCGAATGATAAAGCTAGGTAATCGTTGGGCAGATGGTGTTGAGCAGGCGATTAAGAAATATAAACTTTCCTGGACAGTTAATCGCTTAGGAGCAAGGGCTGAGTACATCTTTGCCCCTACCGCCCCTACAACTGGCAGGCAAGCAGCTGATGCTGGTGATTTTGAGTTAGAGCAATATATTCACCTTAGAATGCTAAATGATGGATTTCTAATTACACCATTTCATAATATGGCTTTAATTAGTCCAGATACCACTATCAATGATGTTGATGCCCATACACAGGCCTTTGAAAAAATGTGTTCTGATTTAGTCAGCTAGCCATTGCGCTAAATCTAAATGGATAACTCACTTCGGCTATTGCCGATTAGCCAAGTGCCGCAATTTTCTGATCAACCACTTGCTTGGAGCCTTAAATTATGGGCAACTGGTAAGGAGGAGTTTTCGGAGCAGGATTGGCACAATTTTTATGCCAACACAAAAAAATCTGATTACCAACATTGGGATTTAGCTGGCACCGACCAAGAGTTGCTATTTCTAGCAATGGTAAATGTAGCTGGAAAGCAAGAGGTGGTGGCCTCAATAGGGCTTTGTGATTTTGATGATTTTGAGGAGTTAAGAAAGTACAAACCTTGGATTGTGGCATTTGTAGTAAGGCAGGATCTTCGGGGTAGTGGTGTTGGTACCCAGGTATTGCAATTAATGGAGAGAAAAGCACTTGAGTACGGTATTTCGTTGGTTTATCTGTGGACTGAGGGTGAGCGGAAGTTTTATGAAAATCGAGGGTATATCTATGTAGAAACGCTGATCAAGCCCGGGCGTAAAATTGAGGTCTTAAAAAAGGAATTGATAGTGCAAAAAAGCCTAGAGTGAATTGAAAATCACAATATTGGATCAATATTTCTCTATTTATTCTCAGTTTTATTGAATATATTTTTACTACTTAAATTCGGAGGTGAGCAGTTATGAATCGAAAAGCACTGATCCTTTCCGTGATCGCTTTTGTTGGCGTAAGCCTAGGTGTAAGTCTTGTAGTTGGGAATAATACAAATAATGATTCAAATATGGGTATGAATCATGGTGCACACTCAATGAGTATGGGCGGGGATGAGGCTATGTTTTTACAGATGATGATCCCACACCACCAGCAGGCGATTGTTATTTCAGATCTTGCAATTTCGATTTCGAAAAATGAAGATATTTTAAAGTTAGCAAATCAGATTAAGGGTGCACAAGCTCCAGAGATTGATCAAATGAAGAGTTGGTTAAAGGCGGCTGGATTGGGTGAGGATCCAGGCCATTCAATGCATGCAATGGCTGGCATGCTTACCGATAGCCAGCTAGAGCAATTAAAAAATTCAACTGGTAAAGATTTCGACCGACAATTTTTAAGTGGCATGATCGCACATCACCAGGGCGCAGTTGAAATGGTGAGGATGATCGAAAATTCATCTGACTTAAAGCTAAGAGATTTTGGCGAGCAAATCAACCAATCTCAAAGTAGTGAGATTGCCGTTATGAAGCAGTTGTTAAAAAGTATTGGCTAGTTTGCGGTTTTTTTAGCCAGTGGGCTTGCCGGCCTTACTTAGAAATTTGTGCCCAAGTCGAAAGGCCTTGGCATCTATGGGCTTGGCTACTTCAGGCCAAAGGGATTTCGGCCAAAGAGATAAAGGAGAGATAAGAAGGCTAAGCAGCAATCCAATTAGGCTCAAAAATCAGCTCAGGGGCTTATCCACAATTCGTGTCGCTCCCACACAAACCTATAGTGCGGGTTTATAGTTGTCTTTCACAACTTAATAGGCCAAAATCCAGATCCTTCCGGCGTTATCCCACTACCGCATCCCCTGCGAGTAAACCGGAGCTCTTAATTTGGAATATTAAGAAGTGAAAGTCTGCAAAAAGCGTAAATACTGTAAAGGCAATTCCTAACCTTTCAATGTTTGTTGCTCATTTTGCGACCCTAATTTTAAGGAGAGCTCATGCAAGTAACCGTTTACACGCTACCTTCCTGTGTGCAGTGTGACACTACGAAGCGGTATTTAGATAAGGGCAAGATCGATTACTCGATCGTGGATCTAAGTACGGATGAAGACGCTTACGAAATGATTAAAGCTCTGGGGTATCAACAGGCGCCAGTTGTAATAGCAGGAGATGAGCATTGGTCAGGCTTTAGACCAGACATGATCTCAAAGCTGTCGGTTGCCTAAAGTAGTCTTGAAATCAACATGCCTAGGATCGTCTACTTCTCCAACGTCTCTGAAAACACAAAGAGGTTTGTTGAGAAGCTAGATCTGCCAGCGGTGCGAATACCACTACATTCAAGTGAGCAGATTGAGGTGGCCGAGCCCTATGTGCTGGTAACCCCAACCTATGGCAATGGCAAGGATGAGTCCGGGGTACCAAAGCAGGTAATAAAGTTTTTAAATGTTAAGAAGAATCGTGATCTAATAAAAGGAGTAATCGCCGCCGGTAATACAAATTTTGGGGATAAGTATTGCTACGCTGGTGAATTAATCGCCAAAAAATGTAATGTTCCGTTGCTCTACCAATTTGAGCTAATCGGCACCCCACATGATGTAACGACGGTCAAAGAGAGAATGGATTTAATGTGGAAGCAATTTTAATGGAGAAGCCGAAAGACTCGAGCTATAACTACCATGAGCTAAATGCCATGCTCAACCTGTATGGGGCAGATGGCAAAATCCAATTCGAAAAAGATCGTCAAGCCGCCCGTCAGTACTTCTTAGAGCATGTAAATAAGAACACCGTATTTTTCCATAATTTAAAGGAGCGGTTGGATTATCTAGTTGAGGGTGAGTACTACGAAAAAGAGTTACTAGATAAGTACTCATTTGAATTCATCACCAAGATCCATGATTACGCATATTCATTTAAGTTTAGATTTGAATCCTTCCTTGGCGCCTTTAAGTTTTATACCAGCTACGCGCTAAAGACCTTTGATGGCAATCGCTACTTAGAGCGATTTGAAGATCGAATTGTTATGACCGCCTTATTGCTAGCTGAAGGCGATGAGCAACGTGCAATGACACTAGTTGCTGAGATTATCTCTGGCAGATTCCAACCAGCAACACCAACATTTTTAAATAGTGGTAAAGCTCAACGCGGTGAACTTGTTTCCTGCTTCTTACTTCGAACCGAAGATAATATGGAATCGATCGCTAGATCTATCAACTCATCATTGCAATTATCAAAGCGTGGTGGCGGAGTTGCACTACTACTAACAAATATTAGAGAGAGTGGCGCACCAATTAAGAAGATTGAAGGACAATCTTCTGGCGTGATTCCGGTAATGAAGATGTTAGAGGATGCATTTAGCTATGCAAATCAATTAGGAGCTCGCCAAGGAGCAGGCGCGGTTTATTTAAATGCTCATCATCCAGACATTTTAAAGTTCCTAGATACTAAGCGTGAGAATGCTGATGAAAAGGTTCGAATTAAGAGCTTAAGTTTGGGCGTGGTAATTCCAGATATTACTTTGGATCTAGCTAGAACTAATGAGGATATGTATCTGTTCTCACCATATGATGTGGAAAAGGTTTATGGCGTACCAATGAGTGATATCAGCGTCACTGAGAAATACCAAGAGATGGTAGATGATGCCAGAATTCGTAAGTCAAAGATTAATGCTAGAAAATTATTTGAAACTATTGCTGAGCTGCAATTTGAATCAGGTTATCCATATATCGTTTATGAAGATACGGTAAATCGGGACAACCCAATTGCCGGTCGAATCAACATGTCTAACCTATGCTCTGAAATCTTGCAGGTTAATACGCCAACTACCTATAACGAAGATTTAAGTTATAACCAGGTCGGCAAAGATATCTCCTGTAACTTAGGCTCATTAAATATCGCCAAAACTATGGATTCACCAAACTTTCCATTAACCGTTGAAACTGCAATCAGAGCTCTAACTGCCGTATCAGATTTGAGCAATATTGCCTCTGTTACCTCTATAAAAGATGGTAATGATAAGTCCCATGCGATTGGTCTAGGCCAAATGAATCTGCATGGCTACCTAGCTCGTGAGCGAATTCATTATGGATCTGAAGAGGGTGTGGATTTTACAAATATTTACTTCTACACAATCTTGTTCCATGCCCTAACGGCATCAAATAAGATTGCAAAAGAGCGAAATAAAACTTTCGTAGGCTTTGAGAAATCAAAGTACGCCTCTGGTGAGTTCTTTAAGAAGTACATTGAAAAAGAGTGGAAGCCAAAGACTGCTCGGGTTGCTCAATTATTTTCTGAGTCAAAAATTGCAATTCCAACTCAAGATGATTGGAAGGTGCTGTGTGAAGAGATTAAGCAGCACGGTATTTATAACCAGAATCTGCAGGCTGTTCCACCTACTGGTTCAATCTCTTATATCAATAACTCAACTAGCTCAATTCACCCAGTGGCATCAAAGATTGAGATTAGAAAAGAAGGAAAGTTGGGCCGGGTTTACTATCCAGCCCCATATCTAACAAATGATAATTTGGAGTATTACGCAGATGCGTATGAAATTGGTCCAGAGAAAATCATTGCTACCTATGCCGCTGCTACACAACATGTTGATCAAGGGTTATCGCTGACTTTGTTCTTTAAAGATACTGCTACAACTAGAGATATCAATAAGGCACAGATCACAGCTTGGAAGGCTGGGATCAAGACCATCTACTACATTAGAATTAGGCAGATGGCACTAGAGGGAACAGAAGTTTCAGATTGCGTGAGTTGCATGCTATGAGTGATATGTTAATTAGTTCAAGCGAAAGCGATAAGAAGATGAAGTTAGCTAGCAAAATTACCCGTCCGGTTAATTGGAATAAGATCGAAGATCCAATTGATCTTGAGGTATGGAATCGCCTGACCTCTAACTTCTGGTTGCCCGAAAAAGTTCCGCTATCTAATGACATTCCTTCTTGGGCCACATTGCGACCAGAGGAACAATCTTTAACCATGCGAGTATTTACCGGTCTTACATTGTTAGACACAATTCAAGGAACTGTGGGAGCGCTGACCTTGATTCCAGATGCATTAACAATGCATGAGGAGGCGGTATATACCAATATCTCATTTATGGAATCAGTTCATGCCAAGAGTTACTCTTCAATATTTTCAACCCTTAGTGCAACTGCTGAAATTGATGACGCATTTAGATGGTCAGAAGAGAATGTGAATTTACAGCGCAAGGCTGAGATTGTTTTGAATTACTACCGAGGCGATAATCCATTAAAGCGCAAAGTAGCATCCACTCTGCTTGAGTCATTCCTGTTTTACTCTGGTTTTTATCTACCTATGTATTGGTCATCTAGAGCTAAATTAACCAACACCGCTGATCTAATTCGTTTAATCATTCGCGATGAAGCAGTTCATGGTTATTACGTAGGCTATAAGTTCCAGAAAGGTATGGAGTTAGAAACTCCTGCCTATCGGGCAGAGATTAAGGCTTATACCTATGACTTACTACTTGAGTTATATGAAAATGAGATTAAGTACTCAGCAGATCTTTATGATCCAC
>DAOROF010000022.1:12917-15999 GCA_035441405.1 Candidatus Nanopelagicus sp. | reverse complement strand
TATTAATAAAACTGCATTGGTCTTTGGTCAGATGGATGAGCCACCTGGAACTCGTCTACGCGTTGCACTTTCTGCTTTAACTATGGCTGAGTACTTCCGTGATGTGCAGAAGCAGGATGTGTTGTTGTTTATCGATAACATCTTCCGATTTACGCAAGCCGGCTCTGAGGTATCAACACTTCTTGGCCGTATGCCATCTGCAGTTGGATACCAACCAACACTTGCTGATGAGATGGGTCAGTTGCAAGAACGTATTACCTCAACTCGTGGTCACTCAATTACCTCGATGCAGGCGATTTATGTTCCAGCAGATGACATCACCGACCCAGCTCCACACACAACCTTTGCTCACTTAGATGCAACAACAGTGTTATCTCGTCCAATTTCAGAGCTTGGTATCTATCCGGCGGTAGATCCACTGGATTCAACCTCACGTATTTTGGATCCTAGATATATTGGTGAGCATCACTTCAAAGTTGCAAACCGGATCAAGCAAATTTTGCAGCGCTATAAAGATTTGCAAGACATTATTGCAATCTTGGGTATTGATGAACTTTCTGAAGAGGATCGAATTCTGGTTGGAAGAGCTCGTCGTATTCAACGTTTCTTGTCCCAAAATACATTCGTTGCGAAGGTGTTTACTGGATTAGATGGTTCATTTGTGCCACTAACAGAAACTATTGCCGCATTTGAAGCGCTGGCTGATGGTAAGTATGACCATGTACCAGAGCAAGCATTCTTCATGTGTGGTGGCTTAGATGATGTTGAACGTAAAGCTGCAGAGCTAGCTAAGTCATAACATGTCTGAGACAGTGCTAAAAGTTGAGGTAGTAACCCCAGAGAAGCGGGTGTGGAGTGGTGAAGCCAAGATGGTTTCTGCTCGTACACTCGAAGGTGATTTAGGAATACTTCCTGATCACGCACCACTTCTTGGTGTATTAGCTGATGGCACTGTTTCAATTAAATCAACAGATGGCACCACTAATGACTTTGTAATAAATGGTGGATTTATCTCAGTTTCGAAAAATAGAGTTTCAATACTGGGTGAAAGTGCAGCAAACTAAACTCTAGTTACATCCGCTCCAAGAGATTGTAATTGTGCTGGAAAATCAGGATAACCGCGGTCAATATGGAATGAGTCCTCAATAATTGTTATCCCATCACTTACTAATGCAGCTAATACCAGTCCAGCCCCTGCTCTAATATCGGTTGCAACTACCGGAGCGGCAGATAGTTGCTCAATTCCAGTAATTGCAGCATGGTGACCATCAACTTGAATCTTAGCTCCCAGGCGTAATAACTCATTTACAAACATAAATCTTCCTTCAAAAACATTCTCAGTAACTACCGATGTGCCATCGGCAATTGAGTTTAAGGTGATAACCATTGGTTGCAGGTCTGTTGGAAATCCTGGGTAAGGCAGCGTTGCCACATCAACTGCATGAGGTCTTTTATCCATTTTCACTCTAAATCCATTTTCAGTAGTGGTAACTACTGCACCTGCTTCAACTAATTTATCTAGTGGTAACTCTAAGTGGTCGGCTCGACCATTTTCTATTGTGATATCACCTTTTGTCATTGCCGCTGCAAAAGCCCAGGTACCAGTGACTATTCGATCCGGCAAGGTGGCATGAGTTGCTGGCTTTAATTCACTTACCCCCTCAATTTTTATTGTATGCGAACCTAAACCAGAGATTTTAGCTCCCATAGAAATTAGAAACTCACCAAGATCTACTACATCAGGCTCTCTGGCAGCATTCTCAATAATTGTTACTCCCTTAGCTAAGGTTGCTGCGGTCATAATATTTTCAGTTGCACCAACACTTGGGAACTCAAGAGTTATAGCTGACCCAGATAAACCATTTTTTGCATTAGCAACTATAAAACCGTGTTCTAACTTAATCTCAGCTCCCATATCGGTTAAACCATTTATATGAAAGTCCAGACCACGAGATCCAATTGCATCTCCTCCAGGAAGTGCAACCTCTGCCTGTCCAACACGAGTTATCAATGGTCCTAATACATTTATTGAAGCCCTTAGTTTTCTAACTAAATCATAATCTGCGCGATGACCAAGTGTTTTTGGTACATCAATACTTACCTCACCAGCTTTAGCATCAATGGCTATTTTGCACCCTAATCGAGTTAAAAGCTCTGCCATATATTCAACATCTGCAATTGCCGGTAGATTTGTGATTTTAGATTTACCTACCGCCAGTAATGAAGCCGCCATTAATTTAAGCGCAGAATTTTTTGCACCAGAAACTCGAACTGTGCCAGCTAATCTGGCTCCGCCGACAACTCGAAAACGATCCATAATCAACCTATTGTAATTGCTCAGTGACAGATATTTTAATCCTTGAAAGTATTGGTATTCAGATCTTTACGCTCAAACCTGGTGATCAGCCAAAATGCTAACGCGAAGCACCTAGAATCTTTACTTACTTTCTATAGTCGCCTTAGCAATCTTTAGATCTTTTTCAAAAACCAAGATTTTAGGCCCAGTCTTTGTCTGCGATAAGGTTGCTTTAATTCCAACTGACAACAACTTTTGTCGCAACATTTCACCTTCAATATGATTTTTTGGTGAGTGCGCCACCTTAAGCAATCCGTACTCATCATCTGAACCAATTTTTTTTGGTCTTTCAATTAAAGATTTATTATTTGAAAATGCCCATCTTAAAATTATAGCTAACACTGCAACCACTAGAAAGCCAGAAAATGACTTTAAGAACAATGCATTGTTTATTCCACCCAGCATAGAATCCTTAAAAGTTATCGTTTTATTGGAAGGTAAGTATTAGTTGGTATTTTTTCACTTGTGGCTGATTTATGGCAAGTCGCTGAGATATTTCCAACCACGATCCCTGGTCGAGGCACAAGGGGCATTGTGGCAAGGGTTACAGGATCTACTGTTTCTGGCATAAATAATGGTTCATCGCTAATTAAAAGTATATTTGCATAAGTATTGGGATTTAGTGAACCATAGGTCGTCCGTAAAGTCCCTAGCAGAATTTTTTTACTAGAATCATTTGGGTCATTGCCAGAGACGGTTGATTTAATTTCCCACCATTTACAACTG
>DAOROF010000022.1:0-12817 GCA_035441405.1 Candidatus Nanopelagicus sp. | reverse complement strand
ATCATTTGGGTCATTGCCAGAGACGGTTGATTTAATTTCCCACCATTTACAACTGTAATCAGCGGCAACTATTACAGCACCGCAAGCATTGGTTGAGCATTTGATAACATCTTCGGCTAATCGCCGTTTAGCTGAAATCAAGCCAACCAACTCTTTTCCAGTCGGAATTTTTGCATAGATTCCTTTATTGCTTGTAAATCCAACTGGTGGCCAAATTGGTGAAGGTGATGGAATTGGTGTTGCAGTTTTTTTAACTTTTTTCTTCTTTTTAGTGGGTTTTTTTGTTGCTTTCTTTTTTACTGGCTTTTTCGTTGAATCAGCTTTAACAGTGCTCGTTCCAGTGGGCTTTACAGTTGCTTTTTTAGATGGAGTTGACTTTGAGCTTGGTTTGGGGGTTGGAGTAGCAGCATGTGCACTAGATCCTAATAAAACTAGACACAGCGATAGGGCAATTAATTGTTTTATTCTCATTCCCTACTCCACTTGAAAGTTCTAATAGCAATGAATAATCCAACTATTAACCAGATGACTAATATAATTGCAGTTTTACCAATTTCCCAACTTTGTGCTACCTCTTGAGTTGCAAAATCATCTGGTAAAAAGACTGATCGCATGCCTTGAGTTAGCCATTTAAGTGGGAATAAGGCTGCAAATTGTTGCATCCAATCTGGCAGAGAGGTGAATACAAAAAATACACCACTAAAAAACTGCAGAATAATAACTATCGGTGAAACAACCGCTGAAGCACCTCTGCCGCTTTTGGGTACAACTGAAAAGGCAATTCCAAGCACGGTTGAGCAGGCACTACCTAAGATCACTAGCCAGGTGAAATTCCACCACAGTTGTGGGTCCGAAGGTAAATTTAAATCAAAAACCACTGATCCAAAAAATAATAGCAGTGCAGTTTGTATAATCATTAAAATTGTTACTAGTAGAGCTTTACCAATGAAGTACGAGGTGACAGACATTGGCGTTCCTCTAAGTCTTTTTAGGGTGCCATCATCTCGCTCCATCGGAATAGTGATTGCTAGTTGCTGAAATCCAGTATTAACCAAGCCAGATGCGATCATGCCCGCCACAAAGTACTGACTAAAAGTCACACCTGGTGCAATAGTGTCTTGAAAAACTGAGCCAAAAATAAAGAGCAAAATTACTGGAAATAGTAGAGTAAATACCAAAGATTCTCGCTGGCGCATAAATTGCTTTAACTCTAGAGAACTTCTTAGTACCCCAATTCTTAAAGTATCTTTCAAATTTTTCATTTCAATTCACCAATCATTCTTAAATAAATCTCTTCAAGATTTGGTCTTAGCACCTGCAGCTCTGGAATTGGACCATTAAATTGCTTACTTAACTTAATAACCTCTTCAGTTGGATTGCTAGTCAGTAGCTCTTTGTTTACTCCATTTTCTAACCACATAACTTTAGCCGGAGCATTATTTCTACCACCTAAGGTTGCAGGTGTTGCAATTTCGATAATTTTTCCATTGTTTATTACGCCAACTCGGTCAGCAAGTTCTTGAGCTTCATCAAGATAGTGGGTGGTTAGTAAAATCGTCGTACCTTCTGATTTTAAGGTTCGAATTAACTCCCAAAAAGATCTTCTAGCCTCTGGATCAAAGCCAGTTGTTGGCTCATCTAAAAAGAGCAACTCCGGTGAGCCAATAATGCCAAGGGCCACATCTAATCTTCTGCGTTGACCACCTGATAACTGCCTGGTTTTTGAATTTTGTTTATCGCTTAACCCAACAGCACTAATTACTTGATGTGTATCCTTTGGATTATCAAAGTAATTTGCAAAGTGGGAAACAGTTTCTATTACCGTTAAATCAGCAGCATCATTTGCTGACTGTAAAACTATTCCTATCTTATTGCGCCACTTTTGAGCTGCACTTCCTTTAGTGGCTGGATCAAATCCCAATACTTTTATCTCACCAGAGTTTGCGCTGCGATACCCTTCTAAAATTTCAACAGTAGTTGTTTTACCAGCGCCATTTGGGCCCAACAGGGCAAAGATTTCACCTTGTTCGACCGTAAGGTCGATGCCGGCAACAGCGGTCTTTTCACCATACTTTTTTACTAAGCCCCGTACCTGAATTGCTGGATTAGTGCTCATGGCGACATCTTTCCCTAATTGGTATTGATTACTCAATTTAATTGGGAGAATAAGCCTGTGAGTCCCCGTAGAAATAAGCCAAAAGGCAAGAGTAAGCCCTCAAATAATTTTGATGAGAATGAGATCACAACTGCCAGTGATGCAATTGAAGAGCATGATGATGGGATTTATGTAGTCAGGAAGATCAGTGGCTCCTCCTCAAATAAACCATACCGTTGTCCAGGATGTGACCAATTAATTCCGATGGCTACGCCGCACACAGTTGCCTGGTTAGAGCATGATCAAGATGGCAGACGTCATTGGCATAGTATTTGCTGGAGTAAGCGCAATTTACGTAGGCCAAAGATTGAAAGAACTCGAAACGCTCCTAAATATTGAGATAAATTTAGAATTAAATATTTAAATTACTTAACTTATAGTTATAGTTAGCAAATGAGCAAAACATTTACCGCAAAAAATCCAACTACTGGCCAGCCGGTTGGCTCTGAAATTTTAGAATGGGATCAAGCTCAGACTAATGCTGCGATCAAGGCTGCTGCGAATGCTAAACATAAACTTTCAGCAACCACGCCAACGCAGCGAGCTGCAGTATTAAATGCGATTGCAGATGCGATTGAGGCCGAAAAAGATAATTTAGCTCAAACTGCCAATTTAGAAACAGCACTACCACTGCCAAGGTTAACTGGTGAAGTAATGCGAACGGTTATTCAAATTAGAGCATTTGCTAATTTAGTTAAAGATGGCGGACATCTTTTACCTATTATTGATTTGGCAGACCCAAATTTTCTACCAGTTGCTCGTCCTGACTTAAGAAAATCTCAACAACCACTAGGTGTAGTTGCGGTATTTGCAGCATCAAACTTTCCGCTGGCATTTTCTGTAGCTGGGGGTGACAGCGCTTCAGCGCTGGCTGCAGGTTGCCCAGTAATTGTGAAAGCACACCCATCACATCCAAATACCAGTCAGATCGTTTATGAAGCAGTTATAAAGGGCCTTGCTTCCCAAGGATTACCAAAAGAATTATTTGCCATCATCCAAGGAGAAAATCCAGAGATCACTCATTGGCTGGCTAAGGCGCCAGAGGTTAGCGCAATTGGTTTTACTGGATCTGCCATGGTTGGAAAATTATTAATTAGATTAGCTCAAGAGCGATCAGTACCGATTCCAGTTTATGCCGAGATGGGATCTTTGAATCCAGTTTTCTTTACGCCAACTGCGTTAAGTGAGAAAGCTGATGAATTAGCCAAAGCAGCAATCGATTCAGCATTACTTGGCTCCGGGCAGTTTTGCACAAAGCCAGGAATAATTATTGTGCCAAATGATAATAATGGCGATAAATTTATCTCACAGGTAAAAGAGTATGTAGCACAACAAAAGGTTGCACCATTATTAAATAAAGGAATTGCAACTAGGTTTAAAGATGCTATTTCAAAGTTATCAAAATCAAAAGGGTTAGAGATTATCTCCGGTACCGACAATAGCGATGGATTTGGTGTTACGGCCAATATTTTTGTCACCGATTGGTCTGACGTAAAAAATCATGAGGATTTACTGGAGGAGCACTTTGGCCCAACCTCAGTAATAATTCGCACGCCATTTGATGAGTACCTAAATGTTGCAAAATCTATGCAAGGGCAATTAACTGCCGCAATCCATGCCGGTGCTGATGAGAATATTAAAGATTTGGTAGATCAACTATCCCAAATTGCCGGTAGAGTAATTTGGAATGGTTTTCCTACGGCAGTATCGGTAACAGCTGCACAAAACCATGGCGGACAGTGGCCAGCCTCATCTACCCATACCACCTCAGTTGGATTGGACGCACTTTATAGATTTGTTAGACCTGTGGTTTATCAAAATTTCCCGGATAATAAACTTCCACAAGAGTTACAAAATGCCAACCCTTATGGCATTGAGCGAGTGATCAACTCTGAAAGAAGCAAGAAGGCAATTAATTAGTTACTTGTAATTAACAACCTTATTTTTAATAGTTCCAATACCCTCAATAGTGGTAACAATATTTTCTCCACCCTTTAAGTATTTTTCTGGCTTAAATCCCATACCCACCCCAGCAGGAGTTCCAGTATTAATTACATCTCCAGCCTTTAACTCCATAAATTGAGAGATGTACCAAACACAATGATTAATTCCAAAAATTAAATCATCAGTTCTTGAGTTTTGTCTTACCTCACCATCAATTGTGCAACTTAAGGCAAGATTACTTGGATTTAAACCATTTTTAGCTAACTCATCATTGGTAACGATCCACGGACCCATTGGATTAAAGGTTGGAAATGATTTGCCCTTTACCCATTGCCCACTGCGCTCAATCTGCCAATGACGCTCTGAAATGTCTTGAGAAATTGTGTAACCAAGAATATGAGAAGCAGCATCCTCTGGTGATTTCAAATAAAGAGCATTTTTACCAATAACTACACAAAGTTCGACCTCATAATCAGTCTTTTGAGAGTTTGGTGGCACAACCACATCATCATTGGCACCAATTACCGTATCGGGAGCTTTCATGAAAATTACTGGTTCAGCTGGAGCAGTCATGCCAGATTCAACTGCATGCTTTGCATAATTTAAGCCAACACAAATTACTTTTGTCGGTCTTGCAACTGGTGAGCCAATTCGAAAATCAGATATCTTCACCTTAGGCCTGGCACTTAAATCTAATTTTTCTAATTTAGAGATCGCTAAATTCTCTAATTCACTGCGGTTAAAGTCAGAGATCACATCATCAACAAATACCGCCTCAGTATCAGAGATAATCACAGCTGGCTTTTCCTGATTAATCGGTCCTAGGCGGGCAATTCTCATTTCTTCCTTCTTCTTCGGTCGTAGATGAACTTTTTACTTATTTGAACTAGAATACGAAAACCTTAACACAGGGCAATTCTCATTATTTGAGAGTGAATAAAGATTGGATAGTGGCTAGCTTGAGCGAAGAAAAGTTTGATCGCCGCAGCCAGTACTGGTTTGGGTTAAAGGATAAAGGTGGCTATATCCACCGTGAGCGATTACGTAATCAAGGTTATGCCCCAGATGTATTTGATGGTCGGCCAGTAATTGGTATCGCAAATACCTGGTCGGAATTAAATCCCTGCAATGGTTCATTAAATGATGTCGCTGAAGCGGTAAAGCGTGGTGTTTGGGAGGCGGGTGGATTTCCTCTTGAGTTCCCAGCCATGTCACTAAGTGAGTCTTTGCAACGACCAACCACAATGCTTTATCGAAATATGTTGGCTATGGAGGTTGAAGAATTAATTAGATCTCATCCATTAGATGGCGTAGTACTGCTTGGAAATTGCGATAAGACACCACCTGGGTTGTTAATGGGAGCTGCCAGCGTTGATCTGCCAGCACTAATGATTACTGGCGGTCCGATGCTAAATGGTAGATACCATGGTGAAGCGGTTGGCTCTGGCACATTAGTTTGGAAATATAGCGAACAGGTTAGAAGTGGCAAGATATCTTTTGAAGAGTTTATGGCAATGGAGTCCTGCTCAGCCCGAAGCCAGGGATCTTGTATGACTATGGGAACAGCTTCAACGATGGCATGTGTGACTGAGGCATTGGGAGTTCAATTACCAGGAGCTGCTGCAATACCTGCGGTGGATTCTAGAAAATTTGCGCTCGCTCATCTTTCTGGACGCAGAATTGTAAAGATGGTTGAAGAAGATTTAAAACTTTCTAAAGTATTAAATAGAAAAGCATTTGAGAATGCGATAAAAATATTGGCAGCAATCGGTGGCTCGACCAACGCTGTTGTCCACTTATTGGCTATCGCAGGCCGAGTTGGCGTACCTCTTGATTTAGATGATTTTGATAAGTTAGGTAAAGATGTTCCCGTAATTGCAAATATGATGCCAAGTGGAAAATTCTTAATGGAAGAGTTTTTTGATGCCGGTGGCGTCCCAACGGTAATGAAGGAAATTTCGCACTTAATTCACACCGATCACATTACTGTTACAGGTAAAACTGTTAAGGAAAATATTGAAGGGGCTGAAAACTGGAATAAAGAGGTTATTACCCCAGCTAATAAGCCATTTCAAGCAGCTGGTGCCGGCATTGTTGTAGTCCGAGGTTCACTTGCACCAAATGGTGCAATCATTAAAGTTTCAGCTGCAACGCCAAAATTACTTACCCATAAAGGTAAGGCTTTAGTGTTTAATGAAATAGAAGAGTATTTAAAGGTTGCCGATGATCCAGATCTTCCAGTTACACCAGATACGATTTTGGTACTAAAAAATTCTGGGCCTAAGGGCTATCCAGGTTTTCCTGAGGTTGGAAATCTTCCTATGCCAAAGAAAATATTGGAACAAGGTGTTACCGACATGGTCAGAATTTCTGATGCCAGAATGAGTGGCACAGCATATGGAACTGTAGTTTTACATGTCTCGCCAGAATCAACTGCAGGTGGTCCATTAGCTTTTGTTGAGAATGGTGATGAAATCGAATTAGATGTACCAAATAGAAAATTAAACTTATTGATCTCAGAAGAAGAGTTAGCAAAGCGAAAAGCTGCTTGGGTACCGCCAAAACCTAAGGCAGATCGTGGCTGGAGCAAAATGTATATTGAACATGTGCAGCAAGCTCACCTTGGAGCAGATCTTGATTTTCTAGTAGGTAGCAGTGGCGACTACGTACCACGCCACTCACATTAATTAAACGGATTTATAAACTTAGTATTTTCAATAACTTCAAGTTCTAGCAATCTATTCCACTTAGAATTTCTTTCACTGCCATGGGTAGAGCCAACCTTAATTTGGCCAGCTGCCCAACCAGTTGCTAAATCAGCTAACCAAGAATCCTCATTCTCACCTGATCGGGCTGAGACTACGGTATTAAAGTTATTTGCCCTTGCCTGTTTCAACACATTTAATGTGGAGGAAACTAAACCGTTTTGATTAGCTTTAATCAATATTGAATTCGCACTTTTCTCTTCAATCGCCCGATTTAGCCTAGCCAGATTTGTGGTTAATAAATCATCGCCTAATACTTGAAGTTTTTTAGGTGCCACCTGCATAAATTTTTGCCAGGTAAGCCAATCATCCTCTGCAAAAGGATCTTCTATGGAGACAATTGGATAGTTTGATACTAGATTATTTATATACGTTACAAATTGATCAGAGGAATAGCTCTGTTTTGCATTTTTTAAATTATATTTACCATCCTCAAAGAATTGAGTAGAGGCAACATCCAAGGCCAAGCTCACTTGCTCACCTGCAATTAGGCCACATTTTTCAATAGCACTAATTACAAACTCACATGCCTTACTAACTGAGTCAAAAGGAATTGCTAAACCACCCTCATCGGCAATTAAATTAGTTACAAAGCCAGCTTGTTTTCCTAAATCAGATGCGATTTCGCGAATAGCTACGATCCAAGAGAGGGCTTGTGTAAAGGAGGTAGCTCCTATTGGCACAATCAATAAATCTTGTATATCCATCGCTTTATTTGCGTGAGCACCACCAGAGAGAATATTGACCATTGGCATTGGAATATTTAGGTAAGACTCTGGTTGAAAGTATCTAGCCAGTGATCTATTTTGAGAGTGAGCAGCAGCGATGCTTGTGGCTAAGGAAACTGCCAGCGTTGCATTTGCTCCTAACTTGGCGTGATCTGGCGAAGGATCTAACTCAATCAAAAGATTATCAATCCCCGCTAAATCTATTAACTCCTCAACTAAACGGGGTGCAATTACTTGGTTTATATTCTCAACAGCTTGTTTAACTGAAAGGCCAGCATAAAACTTTTCAGCGTACTGCCCACCTAGATCACGTAACTCTTTTGCTTCATGCACACCAGTTGAAGCACCAGAGGGAACACGAGCGGTATGAGTTGTGCCATCAGTTAGAGAAATTGATGCCGCTACCGTTGGTCTGCCTCTGGAATCTAATACCTGATAGCCAATTACCTTACTTATCTTCATCGAGCGCTCATTTCAAATAGATCAAGTAAAGATAACTTAGCATCACGGGCTAATAAGGATTTAGTATGTTTTTGTAATTTATGTTGTTGATTTGGGGTGAGGTAATTTACTGGGGATTTTCCTTCAACTCGCGCCAGTGCAATTAAGGCTGCATGATGAGTAAATGATGGGGATATTTCCCGAAGCACCTCATACTCTTTCTTGAAGGCATTAGCTGTTTTTGCTAATAAATTTGCTTGTAGTGCATCTGGTGCGTGGAAAAATTTACATAAAAGATGAGCGATAAGAAAGGAGATATCAAAAACTGGGTTTCCAACATGAGTGACCTCAAAATCTAAGATAAAAACTTCATCACTCATTGAAATCATAATATTTTTTGGTGAAAAATCACCATGGACAATAGTGGTTTTATCACCCTCTAACTCATTAATTAACTTTCGAATCCACACCTGCAATGATGGATTTTTATCGGCCACAAATCGATAAAACGGATCAATTCGCAGTTGATCAAACAGAGAGTCCTCCATAAATTTATCTTTTGTATTTGGATTCTGCTGTCCATAGTTATGCCAGCTTGCAAGTGTGTGGCCTAACTTCGCGCCGATATCAGGGTTTATTACCCCAGCTAATAAATCAGATTTCCAAACTGTGCTACCTAGCGCCACTCTTTCTAGGACCAAAATAAATCGATCTGGATCTAAAAATAATAACTTAGGAACTTGCTTTGGGCTTACTTGATTAAACAATTCAATAGCATCAGCTTCTACAATAGCTCTTCGTTGATCTGCTACCCATTTTTCACTCACCGCTAATTCAGCTAAAGCTTGCTTTAAGACCATTTTCTGATTACTAGTTGTAATTGCTAAAACTACATTTGATACCCCGCCAGTTAAAACCTCAACCTCTGGATTATCTTGTAATGAAATAATTTTTTTACTAATTAAGTAATCAACTACGCTATCTTTGGTTAGTAACTCAACACTCACTAGGTGAGATCCTAAAGAACTCTAGCTATTGAAAAGCCATAATCTACAAAGAGTGATTGACCTGAAATTGCCGTATTTTCTTCGCATCCAAGCAGATAGGTGGCACTTGCAACATCACTTGGTATGACCATTTTATGTCCTGGGGTTTGCCACTGCACATTCTCAATCTGTTCTGGCTTAAGTAATCCTCTGGCCATAGGTGAGTCCACTACTCCTGGTAGTAAGCCATTTACCAAAATACTTTTAGCATTTCCCAAATCAACTGCCATAGATCTAACTAAGCCGCCAACTGCAGCTTTAGTAACGGTATAAGACATCTTGTCTTGACGGGTTAATTGCTCCCAGAATGAGCTCAAAATAACAATCTTTGCTTTATGTTTAATTAAATTATGCGAGATTAATGCTTTAGTTGTTTCGCTGATAAAAGTTACATTTGCCTCAAATAATCTATTGAAATCCTCGAGTGAGTTATTTATAACTGAGTCATTTATATTTGCCCCTTGCGCAAAAACTACCGCATCAAATAACTGACCCTTTAACAAATCTGGTACTGGAGCTTCAGTTATTGGCAACAGGAATTGATCCCTTGGATTAGTAACTTTGCGAACACCGTAAGTTACCTCATAGCCTTTTTCTTTAAACTTATCGGCAATAGCAGTTCCTAATACGCCAGTACCACCAAAAATTAAGAGTTTTAAGTTGCCGGAGGTACTCATCTATTTTTTAAATCCATATCTATCTAAGATCGCTTTACTAATCGCTGCCCGGCGTACTCGCTCTTTGGCGGTTGACTCAACCAATCCTTGAATATGAGCTCCTGATGGATAAAGTCCAGGGGAGTTCCTAATAGTAAATTTCAAATAGATCGGTGCAGCCACTCGAACTAAATCTGGTGTTTCATAGTGGCGAACTGCGCCACCAAAATCATCTGGGCCTTCAACATAGATATCAACTGGAATATCTACTTGTGATCTAATTGCTGAGATTTGTTGCAAAGATAGATCAGTTGCCAAATTCAAAGTTGAGGCCCCTAAATCTTCAAGTAGTGCCGCAGTTGCCGGGTTATTACACACTAAGGCAACTGAAGTTTTAAGAATTAACTCTTTTGGTAGATCTCCCTTAACTTTTGCTTGCCCTAAAACTTTAAGTAAACCAAGATCGCCAACCAACACACTCCGTAATCCTAAGTTTACGCCGTGGATTACATCCTCTAGTGCGTATCTAAGTTGATCGGCTCCGCGAAGTGTTGGCGAAGCAATTACACCAGCTGAAGCTGATACCTGCTTTCCAATATCCCAAGCCGCTCTTGGACCTACGAATAAACAGACCTCAATTTTTTCCTTTTTCCCAAGTGCCACCATCTGCTTAATTTCAGCATCGGTTTGCATCATAATCCCAGAGCCTTGGGAGATTCGATGAATGATTAATTTATGTTTTTTGGCCTCATCTACTACAGTTTTAAATGCATTTGGGCCTTCAACAGATGGAATCTCAATTTTATAACGTGAGCCATCAGTAAATCTTTTAGCTGACTCTGGCAATGCATCTGCATCTTGAGATTGAATTTTTTGCTTATTTAAAATTCCAATTGAGCGCTTCATTGGACCTTTTGGATCTCGGGTACTTGGCCAATTTGCCATGAATGCTCCATTCAAATCATTTTTGATTTAACTGTTGGGCAAGTATAATCGGATAATAATGAGTGACAACAGCGCATTTGAAAACACCTCCTATCAGGACCAGGTAGTAATCGTTACTGGGGCAGCAAGTGGAATCGGCAGATCTGCAGCACAATTAATCGCTGCTCGAGGAGCTAAGGTCATTTGTGTAGATTTAAATCAATCTGGCTTAGATGAGGTAGTTGCAAGCATTACCTCTGCTGGTAATTATGCCGAGAGCGCTCTACTAGATATTTCAAACCAAAGTGCAATCAAAGATTTTATTACCTCAAGTGCAAGTAAGCATAAAAGAATCGATGCCCTAATTAATTGTGCTGGTTACCCAGGACCCACCGGAAAATTTGTCGAAGATATAAATTGGGATGATTATCAAAAGGTAATTGCAGTTAATTTATTTGGTGCAATTTGGTTGACTCAATTTGTACTACCAATTATGAAAAAGCAAAAGTATGGTCGAATTGTTCAAGTTGCCTCGATTGCCGGCAAAGAGGGCAACCCAAAGATGGCTCCATATAACACAGCAAAATCTGGTTTAATCGGTTTTGTTAAAGGTGTGGCAAAAGAGGTGGCCACCGATGGCATCACTATTAACTCACTTGCGCCGGCAGTAATTGCTACGCCAATAAATGTAAACACGGCTAAGGAAACTTTGGATTACATGATTTCAAAGATTCCAGCTGGTCGATTAGGTGAGCCGAATGAAGTAGCTGAGATGATTGCATTTATGGGATCTAAAGCATGTTCATTTACAACTGGCTTTACCTTTGATATTTCAGGTGGACGAGCTACTTACTAATCTTTACTTAGATTTACCTCTACCGTGTAAGCGTTTAACCAAGGAAATTAAGATTTTTTCTGAAAGTTTGGTTCGCTTAAATGTGGTAAATTTCAACGGAATCTTAAACTTCGTTTTTACAACAGTGCGCGCATATGTGTATTCAAGTAATCCTTCAGCGCCGTGAATTCTTCCATAGCCAGAGTTTTTAACTCCGCCAAATGGGACTGAAGCCACAGCGGCGAATAAAAATACCGAGTTAATTGAGACCATTCCACAAGCAAGTTGAGCGGCAATTTTTTCACCCTGCTTTTTGGAAAAAACAGCCGCTGCTAATCCATAGCTACTGGCATTTGATAATCGAATCGCTTCATCTGTGTTTACTACTCGATTTATTGCAAGTGTTGGCCCAAAGGTTTCCTCAGTCATGGCGGTTGAATCCTCTGGCACATCAACCATAATTACTGGTTCAACAAATGCGCCTTTAATTGAATCATTGCCACCAAGTAGAAATTTTGCTCCCTTGCTCTTGGCATCATCTAAATGAGATTGAATGACATTTAATTGAGATGGCATAGTTGCTGGGCCGTAATCTTTACCAACCTCAATATCTTTTGCCATTTTTGTTATTACTTCAATGAATTCCTCGGCCACAGACTCAACTACATAGACTCGCTCGGCTCCAATACAAGACTGACCGGCATTTGCCATAGCAGACCAGAGTGAATATTCCGCGGCTAATTTAATATCAGCATCACTTGCCACAATTACTGGATCTTTACCACCACACTCAAGAACTACAGGAATCATTTGTTGCGCACACGATGCGGCAACTTTTTTTGCTGTTCTAGTTGAGCCAGTAAATGAAATCTTATTCACCTTTGATTCAGTAAGGGCCTTTCCAGTATCAGGTAATCCGGTAACGGTAGAAAGAATGTTTTCAAATGGTGCTATTTGAGAAAATGAATCAGAAAGCCACTTGCCCACTCCGGGAGTGAACTCAGATGGTTTGAATACCACTGAATTTCCGGCAGCTAGTGCATAAGCGATAGATCCAATTGGCGTAAAGATCGGATAATTCCATGGACCAATTACACCGACCACACCAAGTGGGGATCTTTGTACTTTAGCTCTCATATTAAACATTAATAGGCCTGAAGGGCGAACCTGATCCCGCATTATTTGCTGTGCATGTTTTGCAGCCCAAGAAATGTGATCAATTGCAATTGAAACCTCTAAAGTTGCATCACCAAGTGGTTTACCACACTCGGTTGCAACAAGATTTGCAATCTCTTTTTGATTTTTAGTTATATAGGAAGCCCA
>DAOROF010000021.1:8581-16096 GCA_035441405.1 Candidatus Nanopelagicus sp. | reverse complement strand
CTCCTTCGCCGCCTCTCTGGACGGATCGTTAAAGGAATCGCCGTATATTAGCAGAAGGGCTGTGGATACTAAAAATCATGGATTTTATGGTGTGGCTAATCTTTGGAGATGAATACAAATAATCATGCAGAACGGTTACGAACTATACGTAAATCTAAGGGTTGGAGCTTGCAAGATGTCGAGCTCCACTCAAATGGAAAATGGAAGGCTGTAGTTGTTGGCTCCTATGAACGGGCCGACCGAGCCATATCGCTGAAAAAAGCCATATCACTGATGCAGTTTTATCAGGTCCCGATAACTGAGCTATTCCCTGAAATTACTACTGAAATTAGTGCAAAAAGTATCAGTGTCAATATTGCCAAACTGGAAAGTCCGACTGATCAGCAGGCACAGACACTTAGAAAATTCACCAAAAGTATTAGCAACAGGCGCAAGGATTGGAATGGACAAATACTGACTATACGAAGTAACGATCTTCAGTTTTTAGCTCTCCTGATAGAAAAAAGTGAGTCCGATACTCTAGATTGGTTAATTGAATCACAGTTAATACATATTTAAATTGCGATCGAATCCTTTAACTTTATTATCCTGCCTAAAACTCCGTTAATATATTTAGAGGATTCATCAGTTGATAAGGACTTAGCCAATTCAACCGCCTGATCACAAGCAACTCTTAGATCAATTTCAGCAACCCAAAGAATTTCAAATATGGCAATGCGTAAAATATTTCTATCAATAGCGGGCATCCGATCCATATCCCAATCCTGGGCATAGGTATTAATCAGCTCATCAATTTTCTGTATATGTTCCTCTACGCCTGAAAGTAAGACTTTTACATACGGCTCTTGGGATAATTCAGTTAAACCGCGCGCACTAAATAATGACAGCGCAGAAAGTTTTTTAATCTCTGCTTCGTAAAGAAAATCTAATGCCCGTTTACGTGCCTTGCTTCTAGCTGACACTCTTAATTTGCCCGGCCTAAGTATGCGCCAGTACGGGTATCAACAAGAATCTTTTCCTCTTGCTTTATAAACAGCGGTACCTGGACTGTAATACCAGTTTCAACTGTTGCTGGCTTTGTACCACCAGATGATCGGTCACCTTGTAGACCTGGCTCAGTGTAGGTAACAACTAGTTCAACAGAAGCTGGTAACTCAATAAACAATGGATTTCCTTCATGCATTGCAACTATTGCATCTGCATTTTCTAGCATGTAATCAACAGCATCGCCTACAACCTGCTTACTTATAGAGATTTGATCATAATTAGCAGAGTCCATAAACATGAAATCGTCGCCATCGCGATATAGGTATTGCATATCTCTTTTTTCTACTGATGCAACCTCAACTTTAACGCCAGCGTTAAACGTTTTTTCGACAACTTTTCCAGAAAGTACAGACCGCATTTTAGTTCTAACAAAAGCACCACCTTTGCCTGGCTTAACATGCTGGAACTCAATTACATTCCATAATTGACCATCAAGATTAAGGGTCATGCCATTCTTAAGATCGTTAGTAGTTGCCATTTCTTCCCATTCTGTTTTCCTGCAAGTTCAGATTATGATCAAAATTATAAGATAAGCCTACCTTGCTAGTTCATTAACTTTTGCATTGCTACTAATGCCAAGCCGTAACTTTCAGCACCAAAGCCGGCAATTGTGCCCTGAACAACCCCACTTACTACTGAAGTATGTCTAAACTCTTCGCGAGAAAGTGGATTGGAAAGGTGAACTTCAATCGCAGGCGCCTTGAGCATACTGACAGCATCTCGAATTGCATATGAATAATGAGTAAAGGCCGCTGGATTTATAATCATAGGCATCTTTTTATCTGCAGCTTCGTGAATCCACGAAACTATCTCGCTTTCACTATCACTTTGTCTTATGTCAACTTCTAATCCCAATGCTGCTGCTTTGTCGACTACAAATTTTCTTAAATCCTCATAACTCAAATTTCCGTATATATCTTTATCACGCAGATCAAGCCTTGCCAGATTTGGTCCATTTAGAATCATGATTTTCATTTGCATATTCTCTCATAAACTCTTGAGATGGTGCGTGAAGGGACATCTTCCAGCCAAACCGGTTTACCAATCTTGCTGATTCCTATAAATCTCATTTTGCCAGATTTCACTTTTTTATCTTGCATTAATAGATTCATCAAATATTTCAGCCTACTCTTTGGATATGAAACTGGTAATTTGAAGTTAGTCGATAATCTCCTGTGTAGATCGACTACATCTACGTCTAAGTCAACCAGATCCTTACTTAGTTCTGCAGCAAAAATCATTCCAATTGATACTGCCTCGCCATGACGTAACCTATATTTTGAGTCTTTTTCGATAGCATGACCAAGAGTGTGCCCATAATTTAAAACCTCTCTCAGTTTACTTTCTTTAAAATCCTTCGCAACCACTTTTGCTTTTACTTTTACCGAACGGTGAATTAACTGTTGAAAATCTAGAACATCATCTTGAACCAGATTCAATATCTTATAATCAGAAATAAACCCACATTTAATAACCTCTGCCATTCCAGCATTTAAATCTCTGTGCGGTAAGGTTCTTAGAAAATCAATATCTATCAAAACTTTACGCGGTGAATAAAAAGCACCGATCAAATTCTTCCCACTTGAGGCATTTAAGCCAGTCTTTCCACCGATCGCAGCGTCTACCATTCCAGCTAGTGACGTTGGGATTGCATACCAGTCAATTCCTCTTAGCCAAGTCGAAGCAACAAATCCCGCTAAATCCGTTGTAGCACCACCACCAAGCCCTACTATTGCATCAGTCCGTTCTAAACCGACTGACGCGCATTTTTTCCATACTCGTTCTAGGACTTTCACACTTTTTTGTGATTCTCCTTCAGGTGCTACAAATATTGAAATATTGCCACTTTCTTTGATTTTAGACAATTTTAAAAGTGAAGATGGCGCAACGATAAGAACTTTTCGATGCTCGCCAGATATATGCTTAATTTCCGATAATCCGTTGCCCCCAATCACTACTTGATAATTTCTGTCTGCAACAACTTCTACAATTTTCATATTTTGCTCTCAATTTTCTCAGAAATTATTTTTGCTACTTCTGACGGTTTATGATTGTCGGAAGAGACTGTAGCGGTGGCGATTTTTTCATAAATAGGGCGTCGCTCACTCATAAGGCTTAGCCACTGTTGTCGGGGATTAATCAAGAGTAGCGGTCGATCTTTGTTAAATCCGATGCGATTTGCAGCTTGGGCAATCGAAACATCTACGAAAATTACTGGGTAGTTGGCCTTGGATAACACATCTTGTATCTCTAGATTAATAGGTGCGCCTCCTCCTAAAGCGATTACTCCCTCAAACTCATTAAGTAATTCATTTACGACTTTAACTTCAGCTTTTCTGAATATGGCCTCGCCATCTTCAACAAAAATTTCTGATATTTTCTTGCCGATAAGCTTTTCAATCTCTGCATCACTATCAATAAAAGGCAGTTTTAGCTCCTTTGAAAGGGCTTTTCCAATGCTTGTCTTTCCAGCACCAGGCGGACCTATTAAAACTACTTTCTCAGTCATCTATTTTATTTCTAGAGTCTTTATGTAACTTTCAAAATTTCGTTTAGTTTCCTGAACACTATCACCACCGAATTTCTCCAAAACAGCATCGGCTAGAACTAATGCGGCCATAGCTTCAGCAACAATTCCAGATGCAGGAACTGCACAGACATCTGACCTTTGATTAATAGCTTTTGCTGGGTTACCTGTAGCAACATCAATTGTGTCAAGGGCTTTAGGAACTGTCGATATTGGTTTCATCGCAACTTTAATCCGCAGTACTTCACCATTACTCATTCCACCCTCTGTACCACCAGCACGATCTGTTCTTCTTACTATTGCTCCAGCAGAGTTCTTCTCAATCTCATCGTGAGCTACCGAACCACGTCTTTTTGCAGTTTGAAAACCATCTCCGATTTCAACACCTTTAATAGCTTGAATCCCCATCATGGCTCCAGCTAAGCGAGCATCCAATCGTTTATCCCAGTGTGTGTGTGAACCTAAACCGGGCGGAATATTAAATCCTAAAACTTCAACCACACCTCCCAAAGTATCGCCATCTCGGTGGGCTGCTTCAATTTCTTTTACAATCGCATCGCTAACTTTTTTATCAGCGCACCTAACAGGGTCTTCATCTATCCTTAGCCGATCTGAAGATTTTGGTAACTCATAACCTTCTGAGACAGATATTTGTCCGATTGATATCACATGGCTAATAATTTCAATTCCAACGCTCTGTTTTAAGAATGCCCTAGCAACTGCACCTAGGGCAACTCGAGCAGCTGTTTCACGGGCGCTGGCTCGCTCTAAAATAGGCCTTGCATCTGAGAAATTAAATTTTTGCATTCCAACTAAATCTGCATGTCCTGGCCGTGGCCTTGTTAGTGGAGCATTTCTTGCTAAATCTCTAATCTCCTCTTCATTAACTGGGTCCGCACTCATTACTTTTTCCCACTTTGGCCATTCTGAATTTGCAATTTGTATTGCGATCGGACCACCTTGCGTAATACCTAATCTGATCCCACCAGTTATTGTTATTTTGTCAGCCTCGAAGTTTTGCCGCGCACCTCTACCGAAACCTAAACGCCTTCGTGATAAATCATAATCAATATCTTTGCTCGTTATTTGAACATGAGCTGGAATGCCTTCGATGATTGCAGATAGCGCAGGGCCATGAGACTCACCTGCAGTCAGCCAACGAAGCATTATTCCTCCACAATTTCTAGAGGGCTATTCTCTCAGATTACTATCCTTACTCGGGCTTAATTAAGGCGAACATTCATAGAATCTTTACAAAATATGTACCTAAAATCATAAATGGAGCAAACGGAATCGCTTGATCTCTTCGAACAAGAGAGTACAAACCCCCGATAATCCATGCAATCAGAATCGAATTAGTTACCTGCGAGAAAGAGTTCATTAAAAAACCGATAACAAACGATAGCTTTATATCGCCAGCTCCAATATTTCCTCTTGCAACTATGTTTACAGATATATAGACCCCTAGGCTAAACAAAGCATATTTGAGGTTACCGATACTTTGTAATGAAGTTGCCGTCAGCAATGCTAAAAGATCAATATTTCGAATAAGGTGAAATTTCACGTCATAGTATGAAATCCATAAACATGTACCTACTATAAATAAATCAAGCCACATATGGAGATTCTAGGAAAAACAAAGAGCTTAAGAATTGCGGCTGTGGATTATTTCTTTATCGCCTCGTGACCAACCTTTAGTAAAGTTTTACGCATGTCATTAAAATCAAACTCCACCTGGGCAAAATATTTCATTTGAAATAAGGCCTGTTCTACAAGTAGGGACAATCCCCCGATCACAGTGCGACCTAGATTTTGATACCGCTTAGCCAATTCAGTTGGCCATGGGTGGTAAATTACTTCAAAAAAATCAGCTTTGGAAGAAATCACAGATAATCCATCCGTTGCTCCTGCTGGGGTCGTAGAGATAATCAAATCTCTATCCTGAATTTCTTCAAATCTATGCCAGTCCAAGAAATCAATTTTTAGATCAACAGCGGCCGCATGAAGTTGGTCATGTCTAGTTACCGATCGAGTTAAAACCGAAACCTCAGTACCGGTACCTTTGAGTGCACCTATTGCCGCTCTTGCAGTTCCACCAGCTCCCAATACTGCAATTTTTTTTCCAAAATAAGGATTCAGTAGACTTTTAAAAGCCATTAAGTCAGTAGATAAACCAATGCTTCCGGTTGATTCAAAGATTATTGTATTGATTGATGATATTTGTTTAGCAATCGGATCTACTCTGTCTACAAATCCAATCGCAATTTCTTTCAAAGGCATTGTTAGCGCAAGCCCTCTGTAGCCAGAATTCTTTGCCTGAAAATAAAAATCACCAAACTCAAGATCAGTAACTTCATTTGAAGTAAAGTTTGCAGGCACGTTTAGAATTTCATAAGCAGTACTGTGTAAAAGAGGAGATAACGAGTGGGAAATGGGACTGCCTGCTACAGCTAACTTAATCATTCGAAAAGCCCATCTCTTTCATTCTTTCTAAATTCATCTGCCCAACCCAAAAACTCTTCATAGGACTTAGTAAACCTTGTGTCTCCGGGCTTAACAGTCACATAATAAAGCCAGTCTCCCAACATAGGATTGACAGTAGCATCTAGTGCATCTTGCCCGGGATTACTTATTGGGCCTGGCGGCAAACCTCTAAATTTGTAAGTGTTATATTTTGAATCTGTCTCTAGTCTCTTATAAGGAAGTCTGATATCACCCCGCAGATTTAAGGCATAATCAATAGTTGCGTTTATCTGAAGTGGCATTCCAATCTTTAACCGATTATAGATAACTCTGGAAATTTTTGAGAAGTCTTCAGGGTCACCTTCGGATTGAACAAGTGAAGCTATAATCAATAATTCATATGGGGAAAAATTCAAATAGCCCTGGTCAATTTTACTTTCCTTTGCTGCAAAATTAAATCTTTTGAGCATTTGTTCTATTGCTTGATCAAAAGTAGTTCCAGGAAGGAATGAATACTGCGCTGGGAAAAGGAAGCCTTCAATCTGCTTAGTTTTGTAAATAGGATTGGGGTAAATTTTATTTGAAAATTTGCCGGTTACAGATTGTGATTTTGCAAGTAACTCAAATATCTCGCTTTTGCGCAGCCCTTCAGGGAAACCAAATACACCTAATATTCGCTTACTATCTAGCAATTGCTCTAAAGCAGATTGAGAAGATATCTCCCTATCTATCTCGTGAACCCCTGGAGCAATCGCCTTGGCTCTTCCGTCATTCAGGGCGATCTTATAGAAAACTTTCGCTGCTTTTATAACATCTGATTCTTCGAGTTTAATAGAGATTGTGTAGCCAGTGTCTCCTGGCTCTATCAGCACTTGTACCTTTTGATCAGAGCTAGTACTCCTGTAATCATTCAGCAAAAACGTGTTATGGATTAAGATTGCTAAGGCTGTAGTAACTACTGCAACTAATATCAATCTGGAAATTTTTTTCAAATAATTTCTCCAATTGGACTTCCAGCTCTCTCATTCTGTAGAGCCGCCTCTAAAATACTGATCGCTGCAATTTGATCAATAATAGATCTTCCATCCTTTTCGGAAATTCCTAATTCCTTTAACTTATTGCTTGAGCTCACGGTTGAATACCGTTCATCAACTAAATAAATAGAGCCGGCATATTTCTTCCTGATCTGTAATGCAAAAGCCATTGCTGACCTTGATTTTTCACTCTCAAGACCAGATAAATGTTTGGGATTTCCGACCACAACATAAATAGGCCGAACATCATCCAAGATTTCGGTTATTTTTTCCTCTAATTGTGCATCGTTCAGGATAGTTGCATGTGGTGAAACTAAAATTGATTCACTATCACTTGTAGCAACGCCAATTCTTTTTTCTCCATAATCGAAACCAATACGTCTTCCAATCGTAATTGGTCTACTCATTCTCCACCTTTAACTTACTTTTCCAGTAACAACTCTA
>DAOROF010000021.1:0-8481 GCA_035441405.1 Candidatus Nanopelagicus sp. | reverse complement strand
TTCAAATTTGTAGCAATAGACCTCAAATCTTCAATTGAAACACCATCCTCCAATTTTTCAATCACCAGAGTAAAGTTGCCAATCTTCTTAGCTTTACTAACTAATTTACCTACTGATTCCATCGCTTTTGCGGATCTAAAAGAAGCCAATTCCTTCTCTAAAGTTTTTACTTTATCAACTAAGTCTGAAATTCTTTCGGGTAACTCCTCGGTTTTTGCTCCCTTAATTACTTCAGTTAACGAGTTAAGTAGTAGATGTTCTTTAGCTAAAAAGTCATAAGCATCGCGCCCAACTATCGCTTCAACTCTTCGAACTCCTGCACCAATTGAGGACTCCGAAAGTAATTTAACTAATCCAAGCTCGCCCGAGCGAGAAACATGGGTACCACCACAAAGTTCCTTTGCCCAATCGCCAACGCTTACTACTCTCACCTGATCACCATATTTTTCACCGAACAATGCCATCGCGCCCATTTTCTTAGCAGCATCTTGAGACATAACTTCTGCATGAACTTGAAGATCTGAAATCAATAAATCGTTAACTCGAGCCTCGACTTCATTTAACACCGATTCTGCAACAGCGCTGGTAGAAGGAAAATCAAATCTGAATCTTCCAGGAGAGTTTTCAGAACCTGCCTGAGTAGCTGTCTCACCTAAAATCTCACGGAAAGCTTTATGAACCATATGGGTTGCAGTATGCGCCCTAGAAATTGCCACTCTTCGCTTGGTGTCAATCTCTGCAACTACCTGTTGTGAATTTTTAACTACACCCGACTTCACAATACCTCTATGGACAATTAAGCCCGGAAGAGGTGTTTGAACATCTCTAATTTCAATGATGGCACCGTTAGCTAGTTTTATAATTCCAGCATCCGCCAACTGTCCTCCGCCTTCAGCATAAAACGGTGTTTGATTTAGGGTGACTTCAATTTCTGTTCCAGCATTTACCTCTGCTATTAATTTTCCATCCACCAATAAACCAGTTAACTGCGCTTCAGATGAAATATTTTCGTAGCCAACGAACTTGGTAGACCCAGACTTATCTACAATTGTTTTATACTCTGATAAATCCGTATGCCCACTCTTTTTTGACTTAGCATCAGCTTTTGCTCTTTGGCGCTGCTCATCCATGAGTCTTCTAAATCCAGATTCATCTACTTCTAGTCCTTTTTCTCGTGCCATCTCTAGAGTTAAATCAAATGGGAAACCATATGTGTCATGTAATTTAAAAGCTGTATCAGCAGCAATTGATTTACCTCTACTACTCTTTACTTGGTCTGCTGCCAAGTCGAAAATATTTGTACCACTTTTAAGAGTTTGTACAAAACTTTCTTCCTCTGCTTCAGCAACTGCCAGAATACGATCTGACTCTTTTACAAGTTCTGGATATTGAGCTCCCATAGCTGAAATTGCACTTTGCATCAGCTCATTTATCACCAAATCCTGAGATCCGAGTAATCGCATATTTCTAATCGCTCTTCTCATCATTCGCCTTAAGACATAACCACGGCCCTCATTACCAGGTGTAACTCCATCACCAATTAACATCATTGCGGTTCTGGCATGATCGGCAATGACTCGAAGGGAAACATCTGAGTGCTCTTGCTTACCATACTTAACTTTTGTTAAGGCAGATGCTTTATCTAAAATTATTTTAGTAGTATCAATTTCATAGATATTTTCAACTCCTTGAAGTAAAGCAGCGGTTCGTTCAAGACCAAGTCCTGTGTCAATATTTTTTGCAGGTAACTCTCCAACGATTGGAAAGGAATTCTTGTCTCCACCTTGACCTCGAACGTTTTGCATGAAAACTAAATTCCAGATTTCTAGGTAACGATCCTCATCAGCAATAGGTCCACCCTCTTTGCCATATTCACTACCCCGATCAAGATAAATTTCAGAACAAGGCCCACATGGACCCGGAACACCCATTGACCAAAAATTATCTGCCATTCCTCGCCGCTGAATCTTTTTTGCAGGCACACCAATTTTCTTCTCCCAAATCTCAGCTGCCTCGTCGTCATTCTCATAAACTGTCACCCATAGTTTGTCCTCAGAAAACCCATACCCTCCATCTGCAATAGGTTTTGTAAGCAGCTCCCAGGCAAGCGCAATAGCACCTTCTTTAAAGTAATCACCAAAAGAAAAATTTCCGCACATTTGAAAAAATGAAGCATGCCTTGTGGTCTTTCCAACTTCATCAATGTCTAAGGTCCGGACACATTTTTGCACCGAAGTTGCTCGTTGATACGGCGGTTTAACCTCACCCAAAAAAAATGGCTTAAATGGAACCATTCCAGCATTAACTAGTAAGAGATTCGGATCATCAGCTATTAAGGATGCCGAAGGCACCACTGTATGGGAAAGATTTAAAGAATTCTCTGATTCAAAAAATTTTAACCAGCGCGATCTAATCTCTGCGGAGTTCAATTACTAATCCTTCGCTTTACTTTTTTTCTTACCCTTTTTCTTTAGCTTTGCAGCTGTCAAAACTGCAGCAGCAGCCTTCATAGCAATCGGGTTATCATCCAGAAAATTCTCAGCAGTTTTGGTTACTTTTTTGGTCAGTTGTTCAATAGATTTACCAGCGTTACTGAGGTTTTTTAAAGGACCATTTATCATTGAGATGGTTTGGGTAACCTCATCAATCAGCCTAGACAGTCGAATTACCGTGTAAGAAATGGCAATAGCAATTACAGCCAATGAAGAGGCTGCAATGATTGTAGCGATACCACCTGGACCCATGTTAGGAAGAATACCTGAAAAGGTAGTGACTATTTAGCATCTACTGGAGTATCTACGCCAGTCTCTTTTCGCTGTGCTGGGGTGATTGGAGTAGGTGCACCGGTGAGTGGATCACCACCGCTAGCTGTCTTTGGAAATGCAATAACTTCACGAATTGATTGGGCACCAGCGAGCAAAGCGCAAAGTCGATCTAAACCTAATGCAATACCGCCATGTGGTGGTGGTCCATAATTAAAGGCTTCTAGTAGAAATCCGAATTTACTCTCAGCCTCAGATTGCGTTAATCCAATAGTCTTGAAAACTCTTTGTTGCATTTCTCTTTGATGAATTCTTATTGATCCACCACCGATTTCATTTCCATTAAGAACGATGTCATATGCATAGGCCAAAGCATTTTCGGGTTCAGAATCAAAGTTTTTCGCATATTCAGGCTTTGGTCCAGTGAATGGATGATGAACGGCAGTCCAACCAGATGTTGGATTCTCTGAATCCTTAAGTTCAAACATAGGAGCATCAACAATCCAAACGAATTTCCAGGCTTTTTCATCAATCAAATTACATCTGCTGCCAATTTCTAATCTAACTGCACCAAGTAAATTCTGTGATCCGACTGCAGAGCCTGCTGCAAAAAATATGGCATCTCCATTCTTAGCCCCCACAAAATTTGCGATACCTATACTTTCTTTTTCAGAAAGATTCTTTGCTACTGGTCCAGTTAATGTGCCATCCGTACCAACTAATATATAAGCCAGCCCCTTTGCCCCTCTAGCTTTTGCCCACTCCTGCCAAGCATCTAGTTCACGTCGTGGTGAACTAGCTCCCCCAGGCATTACAACTGCGCCTACATAATCCGCCTGGAACACTCTAAAGCTAGTTTCCTTAAAAAATTCAGTTACCTCGACAATTTTATTTTCGAATCTTAAATCTGGTTTATCGGAACCATAATCACGCATTGCATCCTTATAGGTCATATGAGGAATTGGAAGAGAAATTTTGTGTCCAATAACTTGATCGAAAACACTGGCTATTACCTTTTCTGCAACTCTTATGACATCAGATTGATCTGCAAAAGATAGTTCAATATCAAGTTGCGTAAACTCAGGTTGTCGATCAGCTCTAAAATCTTCATCGCGGAAGCATCTTGCAATTTGATAGTACCTCTCCATGCCTGCCACCATTAAAAGCTGTTTAAATAATTGAGGAGATTGCGGAAGGGCATACCAAGAGCCTGGTTGTAGGCGAACTGGTACCAGAAAATCTCTCGCGCCTTCAGGAGTTGATCGAGTTAAATATGGTGTTTCAATTTCTAAAAAATCTAACTCTGTCATAACCTCTCGAATAGCAGATGTCACTTTAGATCTAAGTCTTAAATTTTTAGCAGGACCTTCACGTCTTAAATCTAAGTACCGATACTTAAGCCTTATCTCTTCTGAAATATTTCCAATATCACCACTATCTACTGGAAAAGGCAGCGGAGCAGCTTCGCTCAGGACCTCAAGTGACTCGCAAACGACTTCAATTTCTCCAGTTGCAATCTCTTTATTCTCATTCCCAGCCGGTCTAAGTTTTACAGCTCCCACAATTAACACACACCACTCAGCGCGTAGCTCACCAGCTATTTTTTCATCATTTATTACAACTTGTACTGCACCAGTTGAATCTCGCAGGTCAATGAAGGCAACTCCACCATGGTCTCTTCTTCTAGCTACCCAGCCAGCCAAAGTTACATTTGTACCAACTGCTTTAGCATTTAGCGAGCCCGCATCGTGTGAACGTAGCATTATTTAATATTTCCTAACTTCACTACTAAATCGGAAGCCTTAAGAGTACTAGATACATTTTCTCCACTTTTCATTATCTTAAGATCACAATTTCCAGAAGAGATTTCATCATCACCAATTACGAGTGTGCATAACGCACCGCTTTTATCTGCAGCCTTCATGCCACCTTTTAATCCTCTATCTCCATATGCCATATCGCATGTCATACCCAAAGTTCTAAGTTCACTTACTAACTTAAAAGCAACTGATTTTGCCTCATGTGATATTGCGACGATGTAAAGTTGTAACGGGTTAATCGACTCTGGCAGGCAACCTTCAGCCTGGCACGCCATTAATACTCGATCAACTCCTATACCAAAACCTATGCCACTCAGATCTGATCCACCAAGTAACCCCATTAAGCCGTCATATCTTCCACCGCCACCAATGCCAGACTGTGCTCCGAGCAACTCATGCTCAAATTCAAATGTTGTTCCCGTGTAATAATCCAGCCCTCTGACCATTCTTGGATTTATAAAGTAATCTATTTTTAAACTCTCAAGTAATTGTTTTACTTTACTGAAATGTTCTGCACTTTCAACACTTAGATAATCCAAGATAAGTGGTGCACCTTGCATTTTGGATCTAATCTCTTCGCGCTTGTCATCAAAGAGTCTTAATGGATTTAATTTAGCCCTTTCGGAGGTGCTTTCATCTAAGTCTAATCCAGCAATAAATTTTACTAAATCTTTTCGATGTAAATCACGAGTCTTAGCATCTCCCAATGAGGTTATATTGAGTTTGTAATTCTTTAGTCCCAAAGCTCTAAAAGCAGAATCAGCAACTGAAATAACTTCGGCATCAATCTCTGGATCGTTGTAGCCAATTGCTTCAATTCCTACTTGATAAAATTGTCGGTAACGTCCGGCCTGTGGTCGCTCCGCTCTAAAAAATGCCCCAGAGTAAAAAAGTTTGACGGGAAGTTGGCCGCGATCCAAATTATGTTCGATCACTGATCTCATTACCCCAGCCGTACCCTCTGGCCTTAGCGTGATAGATCTTCCACCTCGATCTTCAAAGGTATACATCTCTTTACTGACCACATCGGTTGACTCACCAACACCCCTAGTGAAAACTTCAGTATCTTCAAACACTGGCAATTCGATCAGTGAGTAGCCAGCTACTTTTGCATTATTGATTAATTGATCTCTTACATATTCAAATTGCAAAGAGTTGGGAGGAAAATACTCGCTCACACCCTTGGGTGCCTGAAACTTACTCATATTCACCACCCACTCTGATTGAGAAAATCATTTTGCAGGTAAGGATTTCTTACGCGCTCAGTTCCGATTGTAGTTTGCCCACCGTGCCCAGGCAGGACATTTAGATGATCTGGTAGCGCTAAAATTCGCTCACGCAAGGTTTTCTTCATATCTTGTGCCGATCCAGTAGGTAAATCAGTCCGGCCTATGCTGCCAGCAAATAGCACGTCCCCAGAAATAAGATGAGCATTATCGACAGTAAACATAACGGAGCCCTTGGTATGCCCTGGGGCAAAGACAACTTCCAAATTTAGATCAGCCAAAACTAATTTTGAAAAATCTTCAAGTTCGACCACATCAGCTGGTTCTTTAAAATTTTTGGCACCGAAAGCTTCAAGAATTTGTTCACTTACTCCTCCTTTATCGAGTGCACCCATGGGATCCTCAAGTAAAAATCGATCAGTTTTTGTAATGTATGTTTGCATTGGAATTTCTTTTGTTAGCGGAAACACCGAGAAGAAATGATCTAAGTGGCCATGAGTTATTAAAACTGCAATTGGCTTAAGGTTGTGTGACTCTAATTTATCTTTCACGTTCTTAACTAAATCCGGTTTACCGATACCGGGGTCCACGATGACGCACTCCTGACCAGATTCAGGAGCTAAAATCCAACAATTTGTTTCAAAATAGGGGGCAACTACCCGTTCAATAAGCACGTTCACCCCTCTGCTCATCTCTAAGTACCGGCGGATTTCCCAAAAAATACCTATCTAGGCTATCTTTTAGCCAGCACTAAACCTGTAATTAAAATGCAATTTTGCATAATAATTACTACGCCACCCCATAACGAAAGCTTTAGAGCGATCGTGCAACGAAAGGTAAGCATTATGAATAGTCAAGAGTCTTTAAACCTTTCGAATTCTGGGGCAGCAGCGGCACTAATAGGAGATCCTGCAAAGTTTGGTCGTGTTGCCGAAGATGGCACTGTTTATGTAATCACCCCTACTGGAGACCGAGTGGTCGGTTCTTATCCAGGCAAGAGCCCAGAAGAAGCATTGGCTTATTTTGTAAAAAAGTTTGAAATGGTGGCTTCAGAGGTTGCATTACTTGCGGCGAGAATTCGTTCAGGTGCAATGGTGCCAAGCGATGCTCATGAGGCAGTTAATAAACTTAGAAACCAAATCAAAGATCTAAATGGCGTTGGCGATCTAGAAAATCTAGCCAGTTCTCTCGAAAAAATCCCAGCATTAATAAGTGAACATGAGGGTGCTTACATTGCAAAGAAAGCAGCTCAAGCTGCTGAACGAGAGGCACGCAAAGTTGAAGCTGCTGCTATTAAGGAAAAGATTGTTGCAGAGGCAGAATCTCTAGTCGATTCAGTAGCTTGGAAAGTAACTACGGCACGTTTAAAAGAGTTACTAGAGGATTGGAAAAAAGCACCTCGCCTGGATAAAAAAGTCGATGCTGCGCTTTGGAAAAGGTTTTCATCATCTCGAAACAAGTTTGATAAAAGGCGCAGAGTGCACTTTGCAAACTTGGATGTAGAACATAAATCAGTTGCAGCGGCAAAGGAGTTGATCGTTAAAGAGGCAGAAAGTCTTGCTAACTCAAAAGATTGGTTAAACACCGCCAAGCGCTTTAAATCGCTTATGGACCAGTGGAAGGCTTCAGGTAGAGGTAAAAAATCTTCGGATACCGCGCTTTGGAACAGATTTAAGATTGCTCAGGATTCTTTCTTTACAGCTAAAAACTCTGATATGGAAAAGCGTAAAGGCTCTATGGTTGAGAATCTGAGTAAGCGAGAAGCACTGGTATCTGAATTTGAAGCCTTACTTCCAGTCACTGATTTTAAACCAGCAAAGAAAAAATTCAATGATTTGATGGATAAGTACCAAAGAATAGGTATGACAGATCGTAAAAAGAAATCTGCATTAGACAGTAAAATAAAGAAAGTTGAAGATGAAATTAATGAGCTGGAAAGAAACTTACAGCGAAAGAGTGACCCTACTGCAAAGGCTCAAGCCAATAAGGTTGTTCAAGGCTTAGCTGAAGCGATTGAAAATTATGAAAAACAAGCAGCAAAGGCTGAGGCTGCTGGTCAAACAGCTAAAGCTATGGTGGCTCGAGAGGCTGCTGCTGCTCGCCGAGTTTGGTTAGAGCAGGCTCAAAAAGGTTTAACTGAATTTACTAGCTAGTTGTTGAATACACGATTTACGTCGTAAACACCTTCTACTGATCTTACAGCCGCTAGTACTGTATCAAGATGTGAAGCATCTGCCATTTCAAAAAGAAATTTACTTATTGCGGTTTGATCTTTATTTGTAACAACAGAAGCGCTTAATATATTTACATGCTGATCTGATAGAGCTTTAGTAACATCTGAAAGTAGCCTTGCTCTATCCAATGCTTCAACTTGAATATTTACTAAAAAAGTACTTTTTGCAGAATTATTCCACTTTACACCAACTATGCGATCGAACTGATGAACTTTCAAGTCGCCCATATTTATACAATCGCTTCGGTGAACTGAGACTCCACTGCCTCGAGTTATAAACCCAGTAATTTCATCGCCAGGAACTGGTGCACAGCATCTAGCAAGCTTTACCAGCACGTCATCTGCTCCTTCTACATCAATTCCAGTGACGCTTTTCCGCTCTCGCTTTACTCGAGTTTGAAGTGGAGTTGGTTCGTTTTCGGGATGACTATCTACTGCGC
>DAOROF010000020.1:0-16683 GCA_035441405.1 Candidatus Nanopelagicus sp. | reverse complement strand
AGGGGCTTAAGAATAAAGGTGTTTGGCAAGAACGCCAATAAATGGCAAATTTCGATACTTCTGATTGAAATCTAAGCCATAACCAACGACGAACTCACTAGGAACATCAAAGCCAACATACTTCGCCTCTACTTTGACGGTAGCTGCATCTGGCTTACGAAGCACAGTCAATACTGTTACTGACTTGGCTCCTCGTGATAATAAATTCTCAGTCAGCCAAGAAAGTGTTAATCCGGTATCTAAAATATCCTCAATGATTAAAACTTCTCTTCCTAATATATCTCCATCTAAATCTTTCAGAATTCTTACTACGCCACTTGATTTAGTTCCAGCACCGTATGAAGAAACAGCCATCCAATCCATATCGACATGGCGTTGCAAATAACGTGAAAAATCAGCCATCGCCATAACGGCGCCTTTTAAAACTCCAACAAGAATTAAATCTCTACCTTCATAATCTTTTTTTACTTGTTCAGCTAACTCTTTAAGGCGAGTTTGGATTTGTTCTTCACTAGCAACAACTCTTTCGATATCGTTACCAAGGGCTGAAAGATCCACAATTCTCCTTTGATTAGGTTGAGAGGGTAATTCTGCCTGAATTTCTTAAAACCTTCACATTTCCAGGTAGTGATACCTCTTTTTGGCCGTGCCAATCAGAGACCAAGCCTTCTACCGCTGAAATATGGTCAGCTGAAAGAGTGCCACTTGGCGCACCTGCAATATAAATCGCAAGTCGTAAAACCCGAGTCCGGATTGCTCTAGGTAGACGTTCTAGATCTTTCACATCTAAATCAAGTGGATTAACCTGATTAATAAACTCATTAGCAAAGCCATCTAATGCATCTGCATCATCTCGTAATAGATCAGCACTCCTGGCAAGTGCCTCAGTAATTTTTGGGCCTAAGTTTTCTTCAATAACTGGCAATACATTTTTTCTCACTCTAACTCGCGTGAATCTTTGATCATTATTATGCGGATCCTGCCAAATATTAACGCCACCCTCAATGCAAGCAGCTTCAGTGACTACCCTTGAGATCCGTAGCAGCGGCCTTACAAATGCATTATTTTTTACAGACATTCCCGATAGTGATCTAGTTCCAGAGCCTCGAGCTAAGCCAAGCAATACAGTTTCAGCTTGGTCATTTAAAGTGTGAGCGAGCAGAAAATACTTTGCATTGTAAGCATCAATAAACTGATTAAAGATTTTATACCTTGCTCTTCGCGCTGAAGCCTCTAAGCCATCTGTAATTGTTATTTGCGCCTTGGCAGTTTCTACCTCTTTATAACCAATACCCTTTAAAACTTTAATTGTTTGTTGAGTAACTTGTTCAGATTCTGGCTGTAATCCATGGTCGACTACTACTGGAATTACTTTTTGACTATTGGCTTCGGCAAACAATGCAAGTGCCATTGCTAAGGAGTCAGCACCGCCAGAGCAGCCAAATAATATTGGCTGTGAAGCATCTTCAAGCCAAGGCTTTACCGCTTTGCGAATTTGCCAAAGCGCGGCCGTAATCTGGGTGCTCATGCCCCCTAGATTAGACCCGACCGGCGTAAGGCATTAAACCCTTCACACTATAAATGTTTGAAAATAGTAAGCCTTTATTTTTCGAATGTGCTTCCCACATCATTCCATCCCCCGCATAAATGCTTATGTGGTGGATCGTGCTAACTGTTCCCTTGTATGAATAAAAAAGCAGATCGCCCGGCACCATCTCGCTAAGTGGCACACGTTTAGTCGAAACCCAATATAAAGATGAGTTAAGTCGATCCCAGTTAGGCCAGCCAAGACCTGCTGCTCTATATGCGGCATAAACTAATCCAGAGCAATCAAAAGTTGTTGGCCCTTCATCTCCCCAGACATAACGCTTCTTTGCTAATACCTGCTTTTTTGCATACTCAACTGCAACTGCTCGCATTTGTTCATTAGATCTGGTGCTA
Source organism: Candidatus Nanopelagicus sp. (assembly GCA_035441405.1). Classification (GTDB taxonomy): domain Bacteria; phylum Actinomycetota; class Actinomycetes; order Nanopelagicales; family Nanopelagicaceae; genus Nanopelagicus. The sequence goes on along the minus strand of DAOROF010000020.1, from coordinate 14,742 downwards.
CTTCTGCCAGTAAATCCGGTATCTGGCCAAATTTTGGATTGATCTGGAGTTAAGGCAGCTCTTCCGGCATTAGCCTCTTCTAAAAGTGCAAGTTGTCGTTGTTGTTCTAGAGTTAATCTAGTTTTCTGAGCAACAGCTAACTCTTTTGCTAATTTATCTTGAACTTTTTGTAACTTATCAACCTCTTCTTGTTGCAGAGCTGCTGCCTCATCTGCCTCTTTTTTTGCTGCAGCAACTTTTACAGTTGCCGCCTCTTGCGCCTGTTTGGCCAAGTCGGCCTCTTTCTGAGCAGCATTTGCGACAACCTCTGCTGATTTAAATCTTTCTAATGCCTTTGAGTTGTTTTCACCTAAGGCATCTAATGCATTCAATCGATCAGCAAGATCTTGTGGCCCATCAGAGTGGAGTAATGAATCTAGATCGGTAAAGCCACCACCCATCACATATGCATTTACTGCCAATTTACCAATGGTGCGTTTTCCACTACTTACTGATGCTTGGGCTGCTTTTAAGTGCTCAACTGCAATCTCATATTTCTTTGTCTTCGCTTTTAATTCATTTTGCGCTGCAATATATAGTTTTCGCTTTGCATAAGCGATATCGGTTAATTGACGTAAAGTTTTTTTAGCAGAGTTCAATTTCTTTGCTGCAGCATCTGCTGCCGCCTTTTTCTCCGCTTCGACCTTCTTTGCAGCATCAATCTGGGCTTGTGTTGGTTTTGGGGTTACAGCGATAGCTGAGGTTGGCATTAAAGATAAAACCAATGCAAGTGCGATCACTTTTTTACTCATCAGTTTGCCACATCCCTTTTCTTAAATAAAATAGCTACAACTGCTAGGCCAAATAATAAGAATCCGTAAGAGGCAAATAGCGCATATTGATAGGAAATTTCTTCGGTTCCACCTTGTGCTACTACCGACAAAAGCTGACCTGGAAAGAATTTTTCTAAACTGGTAACAAAAACTGCTAGCAAGCCTTCGATGATTAAATTCCAAATTACACCTATCGAAATAGCTGAGATTGGGGATCTAAAAAGTAGGCCAAGGATCATGCCAAATATGCCAAAACCAATAGTGGCTACTAATACATTTATAAATCCCCTGATCACCGCCGACCTGGCATCAGGTGTTGACCACGCGGTAGTTGAAACATCCATAACTTGCGCGAAAATATAAGAAAGTGATACAGCCAGAATCCCAGAGAATATGACCATAACAATTGCAAAAAACATCATCGAGATTAGTTTGCCAAATAAAATCTTCATTCTGGAGGGCTGCCTTACCAGTAAATTTCTCAATGTTCCGTAGGTGTATTCCTGAGCAGTTTGAGCAGCAAAAATACATAAAGCTACGATGCCCAGTAGCCCAGCAGAGTTACTAAAACTAATTGAAATTCCAGTTGATAACTCCAGAACTTCTCTAGAAATTCTAGTTCCTCTTTCACCATTACCCTCTGGTGAATCAACTAGTAAAAATAGAAGAGAAGATACCAAGCCAGTTACAAAAGTTACCGCAGCAATTGTTGATAAAGATAGAGATGGGCGGCGCAGTTTTGTTAACTCAGCTTTTATAACATTAATCATCAATTAACCGTCATTTCAAAAAATGTTTCTTCCAGGGTAGGTCTAATTGATGTCAATGAAGTTAATGTGATGCCAGCATCAAAGGCAGCTTTATTTAATTTTGCTGCAAAATTTGCATCTGCGCTAGCTTCAATTAAATCTTCTTTAATCTTTGAATCTATTCCCAATCCTTGTGCTATTTGGTTGAGCTTTACAAGATCATTTTGGTTTTCTGGCTTAGCCAAAATTAACGGTTTTTGTGCTGCTAGTAGATCACTAGTTTTTCCAGAAAAAATAACTTTTCCTTCTCTTAGCATCACCAAATAATCGCTGATCATTTCTATCTCTGACAACAAGTGTGAGGAAACAAAAACAGTTGTACCCTCATCGGCTAGCTTGCGTAATAGAGTTCTAATTTCATGAATTCCTGCTGGGTCAAGCCCATTTGTTGGTTCATCAAGTACTAACAATTTTGGATTAGGCAAAAGTGCTGCGGCTATTCCTAATCTTTGTTTCATACCTAATGAATAGGTCTTAAATTTTGAATCTCCTCTATCGCCTAGATCAACCAGTTCAAGAAGCTTTTGAATTTGATCAGTGGAAAATCCTCCAAGCTTTGCTAATACTGCCAAATTTTGTTTTCCAGTTAACGCCGGGTAAAAAGCGGGCCCTTCAATCATTGCTCCAACTTTTGGTAAATACTTTTCCGGTTGAGTAATCGACTCACCCAATACATGACCGCCGCCAGTGCTTGGTGTTATTAAACCAAGTAACATCCTAATTGTTGTAGTTTTGCCCGAACCATTTGGTCCAACAAATCCACAAATACTTCCCATGGGAACTTCAAAATTTGCATGCGAGAGCGCCATTCGGTCACCATATTTTTTGGATAAATCGGCAACATCAAGTGCAAGAGGGGAGGACATGAGAAAAATTATCTCACTAAAGGTGGTGAAAACTACTTAAGCAATACACCAATTACTAATAAAAATGAGTAAATACTGAGAAAAATTATCGATGCTTGGAATAACTTCCCAGCATTTACCTCAGATGGCTCATTACTAAGTTTTATCAATTGAATTTTCCAGCCGATAATTAGAAATAGTGAAGCAAGTAACACCCAGAGTGAAAGTTTGGCTGATGTAATAACTAGTATTGAAATAACCACCATAAGTGTTGAGTGAAACCACATCTGTTTAATTACAGATTTCATAGGAGCAACTGAGGGCAGCATAGGTATGGCAGCAGCTGAATAATCATCTTTATATCTAACCGCCAATGCCCAAAAGTGTGGTGGCGTCCAAAAGAAGATAAGTAAGAAGAAAAGCCATGAGGTTAAAGTTAAGGTGTTGGTAACTGCCGCCTGGCCTATTAAAGCTGGCATACAACCAGCAATCCCGCCCCACACAATATTTTGTGAAGTTCTAGTTTTTAATGCCAATGTGTAGCCGAGTACATAAAAAATTATTGCCCCAGCGGTAAGTGCTGTGGCTAGCGGTGTGGTGAAAATATAAAAAACTAGTAATGAGAGGATTGAAACTAATGTTGCAAAAACTAAGCCATTGGCTTTTGATATCTCGCCAGTAGCGATTGGCCGATTGGATGTGCGCTTCATTAATTGATCAGATTTTGACTCAATCACCATATTAAAAGCATTAGCACCCCCTGCGGCCAAAGTACCGCCAAGTAAAGACCAAATTGTTATCGAGATGTCTGGCACTCCATTTGAAGCCAAAAATAATGCCGGAACTGTTGTAACTAAGAGTAGTTCGACAACTCTTAATTTCATTAGTGAAAGATATTTTTTCATTGACCCTAACTCTACCCTTGCTAACTTAATAAATAATTACTGAGTTGTAGTAAACGGGGTGCTTTCCGGAGTTGGTGGTGTTATACCTGTCACAGGTGGCTGAGTTATTGTGCCAAGCATTCGATCAATCGCTCTACGAGCTGCATCTTGCAGACTTCGAGTTCTGCCAACATCATCAGCTAAAACTACAAAGACATATTCTTTCTCGCCTGCGGTTGCAAAACCTGCTAACGAAACAGTTCCCCTAATCGAACCGGTTTTTGCTCTAACTAATCCAATTGCTTGTGGGGCTGTTTCAACAAACCTACTGGCTAATGTGCCGGATTCACCACTAATTGGCAGATGGTCATAAACAGGTTTTAGCCTTGGATCAATCTTTACCTTTAATAGTAATTGCGAAACAGTACTTGCTGAAACTTTATTTCGATTGCTCAACCCTGAACCATCGATAAATCTCATGCCAGTTGTATCTACGCCAAGCTCAGAGACCTTACTTTTAATTGTTTGATTCAAACCCTCTTTGGTAAGGGGAAAACCACTTTTCCTAGCGGCCAGCATCGCTAATTTCTGCGATAAAACATTGTCACTATAAAGCAGAGCAAATCTAATCATCTTCTCAAGAGGTGGAGATTCAATGCTTGCTATCTTTTCAGTAATTAAAGATTCAACCTCAACACCCTTATCAATTGGCTTGTAAGCCACAGAGGCGCGTCGCTTTAACGCTTTTTTAGCTTGATAAATATCAGAACCACTAACACCCTTATATATCAAAGTAATTTTCTTTAGCTTCTTATTTGAAGCAAAGGCGGCCTTAATTAACCTAGGCAGATACGCGCGATTATTTGCATCACGATACCTAACACTTGAGGTTATCCACGGGTCGTAATCGCCCCAAAGTACAAATACACCTTTTTTATCAGTCTTATACAGAGAGGTTTGAAAGGTCGTCTTAGAATCTAAAGTTAATGCGATCGCTGCGGTAGAGAATATTTTCAGTACAGAAGCAGGTATTCGGGGCTTATCAGCATCATTTTGATAAATGATTTCATTGCTACTTTGATCTATTAAAACTACGCCAGGATTTGATAAAAACTTTGAATTTACGTGATTGAAAAATGGTTGCGGTAAAACAACTGATGCACTTGAGGATTCAACTCCCAGTGAAGTAATAATCAGTAATGAAATAAGTAATTTTTTCATTTACTTTTTACCCATCGATTAAGTCTTCCCTGTGAAAGTAACGCCCCTATTATTACCACTAGGGCACCTACTGGCTCATGCCAAACTATCTCTTCATTTAAATAAAGCCAGCCAACAATTACCGCTACCACTGGTGTTATGTATGTGACTGTGCTGCCAATAGCACTGCCAGCTGCTGCGGTGACTGAGAAATTCCAAATGTAAGCAAATCCGCTGCCAAATATCCCAAGGCACAACATGGCAATAATGGATCTACTTTCATAATTATTGCTGGAGAAACCATCAAATATAAATAATGGCAGTAAAGTCACCGTGGCCATTAATAATTGGCCAGTAGCTAATGCCTCTGGCTTTAACCCCAATGGAATTACATTTCTTGTAGAGTATGGATAAGAGGCGCCATAACATGAGACTGCTATTAATAATGCAATTATGCCAATAAGTTGATTACCACCTAACTCTTTCCACACCCCCATCACCGTCATTACTCCCAGTGCACCAATTAGCAGGCCATAAACTTGTTCGCGCTTAATTTTTTCTTCTCTAAAAATTAATAACATAAAGATCAATGTCATAAGTGGAGTGGTGGCGTTAATAATGCCAGCTAAAGCTGATGTTATATATTGTTGGGCAAAGGCAAATAACACACCAGGGACAACATTTAGCAACATCGCAACCACCCATAATTTTTTCCAAATAGCTTTACCTTTTGGTAGCTCAACGTTTCTAGCTTTAGCAAAAATCAGTAATGTAATGGCTCCCAACGCACAGCGCACAAAAGTCACGCCAAATGGTGATAAAAACACCAGTCCTAATTCAATAAAAATAAATGAACAACCCCAAACCAGACCGAGAGCTAAGTAGGCCGGAAGCCAAGACTTTTTCATTAATGCTCCTTAGCCCTTAAGGTTTACTCATGAGTGAATCATCGATCGGTCCTGGTGAGTTCTACCAGGTAGTTGGTGTAGGACCACACTCTAAACCATGGCCAACCGATAATCACTTTGATCCGCAGCTGCTTGAGCATGGTGATCGAAGAAATGTTCTCGATAAGTATCGATATTGGAAAATTGAATCGATTGTTGCAGATTTAGACACTAAGCGACATGAACTACAAATTGCGATTGAAAATTGGCAACATGATTTAAATATTGGATCAATTGTAAGAACTGCTAACGCATTTAATGTGGCTGCTGTTCATATAGTTGGTAAGCGCGATTGGAATAAACGTGGCGCAATGGTCACAGATAGATACTTAACTGTTCATCACCATGCAACGGTAGATGAGTTTAAAGCTTGGTGTGATAAAGAAAATTTACCAATTATTGGTATAGATAATCTAGAGGTATCAAAGCAGTTAGAGAGTGCTGATCTGCCTAAAAGGTGTGTAATGCTGTTTGGACAGGAGGGTTCAGGAATGAGTGATGAGGCGGTAGCAGTATGTTCAGTTGTGCTGGCTATCTCCCAGTACGGCTCAACTAGATCAATGAATGCCTCAGCTGCTGGTGCGATTGCTATGTATGCCTGGGCGATGCAACATCTAAACCCAGTTAATCATCCGAAAAACTAATTTTCGTCAATTACCTCAGTTACTGCATCTAATCTGCGAATAATTTCATTTGCCTCATTAACTCGTTCTAATTTGGTCAAGCTAAGTGCAATTTTTCGCTCAATATCAATGATGAATTCAAAATCCTTATACTCAGCCTCAGTAACACTTTCTAGGACATTTTCTAAAGTCATTAACGCCTCTTCATAATAACCTGCTGCTAGTTGGGCTTTTCCTAATTCAAAGGATGAGTAAGTTTCCCGGCGGTGATCATGGGCGGTAACAAAAACATCAAGTGATTTTTGAGCTGCGATCAACGCTCCTTCAGCATCACCTAACTCCGTTAGGCAATGAGCGATCTTTTGATCACATCTTGCAACATTGATAACCTCTTTTAACTTCTTAAATAATGCTCTGGATTCCTTAAATGCCTCTAACGCTTTCTGGTAATTTTTACTCTCACGATAAGCACATCCAATTAAATGTAAATCATTTGCTGCCCCAGAGTCATTGCCATCAACTAGGTGCTCCTGCACGCATTGATTCATGCATTCAATAGTTTTTTCATACTCCTTTGAGCCATACCACCACTCACCTAAGGTGCAGGCAAGTTCAATCGCCATTGGTGATTTTGTCTCACGCAATAATTCAACCGCCTTACTCATGGCAGTTGCCGCTTCATTCATTCGCTTTAATTGATTTAAGTTATAACCAATTGCAGAATAAGCTTGAGCTAATCCTTCCGCCGGTGCGATCGCACCTAGATCTGCATAAATATCTCGCGCAGTCTCAGCCAACGCTAGCGCTTCGTCATATTGACCTCGGGCATAAATTCGCGCACTAAGTTCGTAATAGGTATTTGCTCTATCTAAACCTTCAACTTCAGGAATTTTTTCCCAAAGCATCTCTTCGGTAATTATCTCTTCTGAGTTATCTTCACCCTCTGAGTGATCTGACAAGTTTCACCTTTCGATACCTAAGTCAATACTTAAGAAACTACCTAATAACCCTAGCAGTTTAACCTGTATGTCGGGTGGGAAATACTTAGGAACGCACCCAGCTAGTAAAGCCAGTAGCTGCCTGTTCAATTATCTTCAGCACAGATTGGAACTGGTCTATCGACCCTCCGTAGGGGTCTGGTACTGAAAGTAGGTTGCCATCTTTACCATCTGGATCTATGTGAGATTTACTAGGATCAAATGAGGTAAACATTATTATCTTATTCTTATCACTTTCACTTTGGGCTAATTTTAATAAATTATTTCGATTACTTAAATCCATCGCCAAAATTAGATCATGTTTTTGGAAAAAATCTGATTTAAATTGTTTAGCAAGATGCTCATACTCATACCCAGCTTCCTGCCAAACCTGCTTTGAGTACTCAGCTGCATCTTGACCTACATGCCAAGCCCCAGTTCCTGAGCTATCAACTTTGACCTTAGGAGCGGACAAATCCTTTGTTGCGCCAAGTAGTACTGCATTTGCAATCGGTGAGCGGCAAATATTGCCTAGGCAAACTATATGCACGCTTAAAACTGGCTGCTTACGCAGTAGTGAGAGGTAATCCAGATTTTTAAAAGAGTGCATATAGCGAGTATAGTTTTCCCACGTGCGTTTCATAAATACTCCAAGTCACGATTTAACCTATGACGATGTTTTTATGGTTCCCTCCTATTCGCAATTAGCAAGTCGAATGGATGTTGATTTAACTGCAATTGATAACACCGGCACCACAATTCCCTTAGTAGTTGCCAATATGACAGCAATTAGTGGCCGGCGCATGGCAGAGACTGTTGCTCGCAGAGGTGGCATGGCAGTTATCCCCCAAGATATTCCCTTTGAAATTATTGCTGATGTAATTAGTTGGGTTAAATCAAGACATATTATTTTTGATACCCCAGTAACGCTAAATCCAAATGAAACTGTGGCGGATGCGATTGATTTAATTACTAAACGAGCTCATGGTGCGTTAATTGTGGTGGAAGATAATGCCCCAGTTGGAATTGTTACTGAAGCAGATTGTGAAAATGTTGATCGATTTACCCAGTTAAACAAAATCATGTCTAAAGATTTGGTCACGCTAAGAGATGATGTCAGCCCAAAGGAGGCGTTTGAGTTTTTAACTCAACAGCGCCGCAAGCTTGCACCAGTAATTAATAAGGCTGGAAAATTGATTGGAATTATTACCAGAACTGGTGCATTACGTGCCACTATGTATCAGCCGGCGCTAGATAGCAATGGCAAGTTAAAGGTGGCAGCAGCGGTTGGTATTAATGGTGATGTAGCTAGTAAAGCAAAACAATTACTGGCAGCTGGTGCTGATGTATTAGTTGTAGATACCGCCCATGGACATCAAAAGAAAATGGTAGAGGCGTTAAAAACTATTAAGGCGCTAAATCCTCTAGTACCAATTGTTGCCGGCAATGTAGTAACTGCTGCTGGCACGAGAGAGTTGATTGAAGCAGGTGCTGACATAATTAAAGTTGGCGTAGGACCTGGTGCCATGTGTACCACTCGTATGCAAACTGGTGTGGGCCGTCCACAATTTTCTGCAGTGCTGGAGTGCGCAACAGAGGCTAAGAAGTATGGAAAAAGTATTTGGGCAGATGGTGGCGTAAGACACCCACGAGATGTTGCGCTAGCCCTGGCAGCTGGTGCATCCCAAGTAATGATTGGATCTTGGTTTGCTGGTACATATGAATCCCCAAGTGATTTAAGAAAAGATTCTGATGGTCGTCTGTATAAAGAATCATTTGGTATGGCATCTGCTCGAGCTGTTGCAGCTAGAACTGCTAGTGAAGATGCTTTTGATCGCGCACGTAAATCATTGTTTGAAGAGGGAATCTCATCCTCTCGGATGTATATAAATCCAGCTCGTCCTGGAGTTGAGGATTTAATTGATGAAATCATTGCCGGATTAAGATCTTCATGTACTTATAGTGGCGCCGCAAATTTAATTGAATTTAATGAAAAAGCTGTTATCGGTATTCAATCTGCCGCCGGTTATGCAGAGGGTAGACCACTGTTTACCTCTTGGAAAAATTAATTAATCGTTCTGTTGCCTAATTTTCTTGCCAGAGATTAGTAAGTGTCCAAAAAAGCCAATAATCAAAGCAAATATAACTCCTAGATTTGCATAGGCCCAGCTGCCATCTTTGCCACCAATTGGTTGCAACAAATACCCTTGCCATGAGAGAAATTCTGCAGATGAATTGGTAACAAAACCCCAACCAATTATTGAACCAAATATTACTAAACCAATTGATTTAAAATTCCAGCTTCCGTATCTACCTTTGGGGTTAAATAATTCACTTTCGGCATAATTTTTTCGCATTAATACATCTGCCACAAAGATTGCTGACCAAACAGCAACCGGTACACCTAAGGTAATTAAGAATCCTTGAAAGGGAACAAAGAAATCACTAGCAAACCACACTAGGTAGATAGTTCCGATAGTCATAATTAAGCCATCAATTGAGGCAGCAATATGTCGCTTAACTGGTACTCCAATTGAAACCAGAGTTAGACCAGATGAGTACAAATCAAGAATGGCCCCACCAATTAATCCAAGAATTGCTACCAATGCAAATGGGATTAAATACCAGGTTGGAAGCAATGTAGTTAATGCGCCAATTGGATCTGACGCCACTAGATTGTTTAACTCATCACTGCTTGCAGCTAGTAGTGAGCCATAAATTACCAAAATAATCGGAACAATTGATGCTCCAAAAACTGTCCAGATCACTACAGATTTTCCAGATGAGCTTCTAGGTAAATACCTTGAATAATCTGCCGCACAACCTACCCAGCCCAAACCAATTCCAGTAATACCAAAAATTAATGCCCCAATAAATCCTTGTGTTGTGCCATTAGGAATAGCAGAAACTTTTGCCCAATCTACCGAATCTAATGTTAAAGCTATATACCCAAAGGTTAGAATCAAAGTAGAGATTGTTAAAAACTTTTGCAGCCGCATAATTACTTGAAAACCCAAAACTCCACCAATAATGGTTAGGCCACCTGCCAATAAAAACCCCAATAATCTTGATAAATCTGGATCGATATTTCCAACCCGAGTAAATACAGTTTCAGATGCAAGTGTGGCCAGAGATACTAAAACAGTTTCCCAGCCTACAAATATTAGATAGGACAAAAAACCAGGAACTTTATTTCCGTTAACACCAAATGCGGCCCGAGAAAGAGTCATTGTGGGTGCATTTGCGCGCTTGCCAGCAAGGGATGAAACTCCAACTAGTAAAAAACTTCCAACAGTTCCAATTACTGCTGCAGCGGTTGCTTGCCAAAAAGAGATACCAAATCCTAGAAAAAATGAACCATAAGATAAGGCTAGAAATGACACATTTGCCGCCGCCCATGGCCAAAATAGAGAACGGGGTGAGCCTTTTCGTTCAGACTCCGAAATAAAATTTATTCCGTTAAGTTCTAAACTGTTAGATATTTTTGCCATAGCGATTATTTAACACTAAGAAAATTAACGTGGCCGCTTGCGACGCTCATTTGGTCGAGGGCGAGATTTCTTACGCCGGCCACCGCCTTTAGATCTTGATCCTCTTCGACCTTGCGATTTATCAGAACTTTCACCTCTTCCTGGTGAAGCTTCTTCAATCGGAATTCCAGATGGCTCAAGCGCTCCAGTAATTCTAACTAGAGTTGAATCCAATGGCTTTACATTAGATTCAGTTAACTTAACACCAGCCCTGGCAGTTAAACCGTGCACACCTCTTCGTTGTTTGTGAGTTGCCAAAGTTACAACCGTGCCCACCGCTCCTGCTCTTGCAGTTCTACCAGCACGATGTAAATAATCTTTATGATTTTCTGGAGCATCCACATGAACTACCAGTGACACATCATCAACATGTATGCCACGTGCTGCAACATCGGTAGCAACTAGTGCAGATGTTTTTCCAGATTTGAATGCTTCTAAAACTCTAGATCTTTGGCTTTGAGTTTTGCCACCATGTAACGCACCCACTGCCACGCCAGCTTGATTCATTTTCTTAGCTAATTTATCTGCTCCGTGTTTGGTGCGAACGAAAAATATACTCTTACCTTTTCTAGCGGCTATTTGTGATGTGATTAAATCTTTATGAGCTTGATCCATAACTAATACATGGTGAGTCATATTTGTAGCGGTTGATTTCTCATTTGCTAAAGAGTGTGTGACTGGATTTCTTAAGTACTTCTTCACTAGTGAATCAACATCTTTATCTAATGTTGCGCTGAACAACATTCGCTGACCACCTGGTTTGGTTAGATCTAAAATTCTTTTTACATCAGGTAAAAAGCCCATATCTGCCATTTGATCAGCTTCATCTAAAACAGTGATAGATATATCATCTAGCTTGATGTGTTTTTTCTGAATCAAATCTATTAATCGACCAGGAGTTGCCACAACAATGGGCACTCCTCTTTTTAGGGCTTGGATTTGCTTTGAATATGAAAGGCCACCAGCCACAACTTGAGAATTTAAATTAACTGATCTGGAAAGTGGTGCGATTACATCACTTATCTGCATTGCTAACTCTCTAGTAGGAGAAAGGATTAACGCCAGTGGGCGCATTGGGGCTGCTGTTTTTCCAGCTAGGCGAGAGATAAGAGCTAAACCAAAGGCAAGTGTTTTACCAGAACCTGTTTGGCCTCTACCTAAAATATCTTTACCGGCAATTGCATCTGGCAAAGTTGCTTTTTGAATTGGAAAAGGTTTTTCAATTCCTGCTGTATGCAATGCTTTAATCAGCGCAGCGTTAACGCCTAAATCCTTAAATGACATAAATCTACCAATCAAGACATGATGCGTGTCTCGATGGTGATTAGAGATTAAGACTCGCAAGGTGTTTACAAGTTGTAAACACATGGGGGAATTACTGGCTTAAGTTTACCTTACTTTTACTATGTTAATTACCAAAAAAATTAATCAAGCCTTATTTTGTTTCCATTTACAGTTAATTCAACTGCCACGATGCCAGTCTGATCATTATTTGTTGACGCATCAACCCAGACTACCTGTGCATCTGCTACTAATTTTGAAACATCAGAATCAAGCCATTCTTTAATTTTGGCTTCATCGCCAGCAATCTCAATCTTTGAAATTTTAGCTGTTGCTTTGCCATCAGTTGATGGGTGTTGTTTTGTTAACCATTGAATAAAAAATGGTAATTGAGAATCTTCTAAAGTTGCTAAAACTCCGATTTGTTTCCAACCTAATTCGCTGCCATCTGGCCGGCGTCTATTTCCATCTACCGATGTTCTTCCTAACCGAGATTCAACTTTTGTAATATCTTCGGTAGCTATTACCCACGTTAACCAACCGCCACCCTCTTCTGCTTTTTTCTTAACAGCTCTACCAAATGGCGTTGAATCAGTTGCTGGATGATCTAATGGACAAACTACCTCGATATATTGATTATTTAGCAATGGAGCTGTGAAATTTCTGGTACCAAACTTTGGATGTATACCACCATCAATAAATGCTGTCCCGATTTGTGAACCAATTCGATTTACTACATCAGAGATTTGATCATGGGATGCAACATATGAGATGTGGTCTAAACGCATGGGAGTATTTTGCCTTACAAAAGCAGGTGCTAATTACCACTTTTCTAACGTAATTCACACATTAATGCTTCAATAAGTAGCAATGGGGCGGCATTTTGTGCCAGATTGAGGCGGGCCTTCAGGATTGCTTCAATTTTCTTCAAGGTTTTCTCTGGGCTTTGACTAGCCGCTAGCTTTTTTATTTGGTCGGTTAAATCTTGATTAATTAATGAATCAGTTGATCCAGACTGAACCAATAAAATATCGCGATATAGGGTAGCTAGATCTAATAACGCTCGATCTAAATAATCTCTAACCATTCTTGTGCTTCTAGATTTTTGTTCCTTCTCTAACTCTTTTATTGCCTTTGAGCCACCAGCAACCAATTTAGAGCCGGTACTGCCCCAAGCCTGTTTTAATTTAGAAATCTCAACCTCATCTTTTTTCTCTGAATCTGCCAATGCTTCTTTCTTAGCACTTTCAACTAGTACTTGGGCTGCAGTAAATGCTGATGCGATGTCTTTTAACATAAAGGGAAGTCTTAAAATGTTTTCTCGGTTTTCTTTAGCGGCAGCATCGGTAGCTAAATATCTGGCCCGTCCAATATGGCCACCAGATGCCCTAGCTACAAAATCTGCAACCTTTGGATCAACGCCATCTCTAGTAACTAGTAAATTTGAAATTGCTTTTGTTGATGGTGTTCTTAAGGATAAATGTCGGCAGCGAGATCTAATTGTTGGTAATACATCAGTTAAAGTAGGAGCACACAAGAGCCAAACAGTTCTAAGCCCTGGCTCTTCAATAACTTTTAAGAGTGCATTAGCTGCAGAATCAGTCAATCGATCAGCATCTTCAATCACAACTACTCGCCAATTTGATACTGATGGTGCCCAAGATGCCCTACTGATTAACTCTCTGATCTCATCTATCTTTATTGATAAGCCTTCGGTTTTAATTAACTCCACATCTGCATGCGAGCCGGTAATTGTTGACATGCAATCATTACATTTACTACAACCACCCTCTTTGCAGACTAGGGCTGCAGCAAATGCAACAGCTGCATTAGATCTGCCAGATCCTGGTGGGCCGGTAAATAACCAGGCGTGAGTCATGGCCTGGGTGGTATCACTGTTGTTTCTTGAGGCCATCACCGCCTCTTGTAATACTTTTATTACCTCTGCTTGGTCAATTAGCGAGCTAAACACACTCATGTTACTTTTTGATTTCTTTTCAATCCTTTAAGTGAGCTAACTCTTTCAATAATAATTTCATGAATTTGCTCAATTGAAAGTGATGCATCCACAATCATAAATCGCTCTGGATCTGTATTGGCTAAATTTAAATACTCTTGTCTTACTCGCTCATGAAATGCTAATGGCTCACTCTCTAAGCGATCGGTGGAGTCGAGCCTGGCAAGTCCAATTTCAGCTGGTAGATCCATAATAATTGTTAAGGTTGGAGTTAAAGATTCTGTTGCCCACCTAGAAATTCTGGCCACCTCAGCTGGCAGCAATACCCGACCTGCTCCTTGGTATGCCACCGATGAATCAAAGTATCGATCGGTAATTACAATCTCACCTTTATCTAATGCTGGCCTTATTTTTGCAAAGACATGGTTTGCTCGATCTGCGGCATACATCAGCGCTTCAGCGCGAGGTGAAATTAAACCAGTTTTATTATCTAACAAAATTTCCCTAAGTTGATTACCAAGTGGCGTACCCCCTGGCTCTCTAGTTAACAATACGGTTTCACCATTTTTTTCTAGCCACTCTTTAAGTAATTTAGTTTGAGTTGACTTACCAGATCCTTCGCCACCCTCAAATGAAATAAATACACCCTCAATACTCATTCCTGTCATTGCGCCCAACTCACCACGGAGTGCGGATTTTAAATCACTAAAAAGTGAAACATTTGGCCGATCTCGCATATGTCGATAAGAGAGGATGCCAACTAGGGTGGCAATTAATCCTGCAAAAAACATTGTGAAAGCTGCGCCATTGTAAGTAACTGATGTGGTGCGGAAGGAGTATGTGTGTTCGCCAATCGCTGCGGCAATTAAAGGTGAAA
>DAOROF010000019.1:0-16713 GCA_035441405.1 Candidatus Nanopelagicus sp. | reverse complement strand
GTGAAGTTCGTGGCGGAGTCGTCACATTTTTCACAATGGCCTACATTGTTGCGCTAAATCCACTCATCATCGGTCTTGCTAAAGATGCTGATGGAAAATATATTGGCGGAGGCGATGCTCCTAATCTTGCATTAGTTGCTGCAGCCACTGCACTCATTGCCGGCGTTATGACCATATTGATGGGCGTAGTCGCTAACTTTCCATTAGCCATAGCAACCGGATTAGGTTTAAACACATTCGTTGCTGTTGGTATCGCCTCAAAAATGACCTGGGCAGATGCCATGGGACTTGTAGTCCTTGAAGGTTTAATTATTTTAATTCTCGTACTGACCGGATTTCGCACTGCGGTATTCCGAGCAGTTCCTACGCAACTTAAGATCGCTATTTCAGTTGGTATCGGTCTATTTATTGCCTTAATCGGTTTAGTAGATGCAGGCTTCGTTCGCAGAACTGGAACTGGACCTGTACCCGTAACACTGGGCGATAATGGTAATTTGGTCGGTTGGCCAATTATCGTTTTTGCATTCGGATTATTGCTAACTATCGCGTTAATGGTCAAAAAAGTTAAGGCTGCAATCCTAATTGGAATTGTTGCTGCAACCGCTTTGGCAATTGCAGTTGAGTCCGCATTTAAGATCGGTCCATTATTTAATGGCGCTACCGGAGCAGTTAATCCAAAGGGTTGGAACCTAAATGTTCCAGCAATGCCTGAAGCGATTGCTGCTACACCAAGCTTTGGAATCTTAGGAGACTTCAATCTACTTGGTGGATTTGATCGAATCTCACTAGTGGCAGCCGTTCTCCTAGTGTTTACACTTCTACTAGCAGACTTCTTTGACACAATGGGAACTATGACTGCTATTGGTAATCAGGCAGGACTTGTAGACCGAGATGGAAATGTAGAAGGAGCTAACCGAATTCTTCTGGTTGACTCTATTGCTGCAGCCGCTGGCGGAGCTGGTTCAGTTTCTTCAAATACTTCCTATATTGAATCTGCATCCGGCGTTGGCGAAGGTGCTCGTACTGGCCTCGCCTCTGTGGTTACTGGCTTGTTGTTCCTGTTGACAACATTCTTAGCTCCACTTGTTGCGATAATTCCTTACGAAGCTGCTACACCTGCGTTAATCATTGTTGGATTCTTAATGATGACTCAGATCAAGGGAATTGATTGGGATGATCTTGGAATTGCGATTCCAGCCTTCCTTACAATTATCTTGATGCCATTCACCTATAACATTTCAGTTGGTATTGGTGCCGGCTTTGTGTCGTATGTAGTAATCAGACTATTCCAAGGACGCACGAAGGAGATTAATCCTTTGATGTGGGTCGTGGCTGGTTTGTTCATGATTTACTTCTTGCAATCTCCAATCAATATCTGGACTGCATAAAACATAAAATAGGTAGGGGTGGATGCTAAGCATCCACCCCTTTACCATTTAATTGGCGATAACCCTTTTTCAAGCAACTTTAAGTTTGATTTACTAAAGGGCTTAGATCCAAAAAAACCACGATATGCCGATAGTGGACTCGGATGTGCAGAGGTGAGTACATTCTCTTTTGGAAAGTACTTACCAGCAATAGCTGCTTGATTTCCCCATAAAATGCCAATTGCACCATTCCTAGCAGCAGATTCAATTATTGGTTCGGTGATTTGAGACCAATTTAAATTTGTATGTGAATTGGAATTATGTGCATTTACCGTTAAAGAACGATTCAGGAGTAATACACCCTGATCTTTCCAGTCACTTAAATCACCGTTTGTCCTTTTATAACCTAGATCATCCTCTAGCTCAGTAAAAATATTTTTCAACGATGCTGGTAAAGGATTTGTATTCTTTCGAACGGAAAAGGCCATGCCCATTGCATATTTAGGATTTGGATAAGGGTCTTGCCCAACTATAACAACCTTAACGTGGGCTGGCGGTATTGATAGCGCTCTAAAAATATCTTCTTGATCTGGTAAAAAATGTTCAGGTAGTGATTTACTTATAGATTCTAAGATTTGTAAGTTAACAATTTTATGCCACGGCTGCGGCAGTAATCCCACTAAGTCAACGGGCACGAGCGAAGAAACGTCCATTTTGAGATTGAACAGATATTGGTAGGCCATAAGCTGAAGTCAAATTTTCATCTGTAATAACCTGATTGACATCGCCTAAAGCAACTACTTGACCATCTTTAAGTAGTAAAGCATGAGAAGTCCCAGCTGGAATCTCTTCAATGTGGTGAGTAACAATTACCGTAGCGGGTGCCAGCGGATCCTTGGCAAATACTTCAATCCGCTTAAGCAAATCCTCTCGACCGCCTAAATCTAAGGATGATGCTGGCTCATCTAAAAGCAAAAGTTCCGGATCTGCCATTAATGCTCTTGCTATTTGAACTCGCTTTTTCTCACCTTCACTAAGGGTGCCAAATGTTCGATCGCCTAATTCTCTAACTCCTAAGGCTGTAAGAAGAGCCATAGCTCGTGACTCATCCCATAAATCATATTTTTCCTGCCATCTACCTAAAACAGCATATGCTGCAGTAAGCACTGCATCAATTACTAGTTCATCGGATGGTAATTGTTCAACTAATGCAGAAGATGTCAGGCCAATACGAGTTCTTAATTCAAAAACATCGACCTTACCTAACTGCTGGCCTAAGATCTCAATTTTGCCGGTGGTTGGATGGATTAGTGATGCACAGATTTGCAATAAGGTAGTTTTGCCCGCGCCATTAGGCCCCAAGACCACCCAACGCTGCCCTTCAAGAACCTGCCAACTCAAAGGTCCGAGTATGGTTTTATCGCCTCTGCGAACGCTTATCTCTTCTAGATTTAATATAGCGCTCATAAGGATAAAAGATACCTCGCTTAAGGCCAATAACGGATAATCTGAGCCAATGCCTAGCGAGAATATCTCACAATTCACTGGTTTGATTCTAGTTTCAGGCCAAGACAGGCCAGGAATCCTGGCAGATCTAATGACGACACTGTCAGAGTTTTCAGTAAAGATAATTGATGTCCAGCAAATATGCATTCGAGGACGTTTGATCCTGGCGGTTCTCATCTCCCTAGATCAAGCTCATGCAGAGGCTATAGCGATTGATCTTGACCATTTACAAAAGAAAAGTGGCTTAGATATAGCTATCGATTTTGCTGACTATAGGGCATTGCGTGCAGAGTCTGACTCATTGATAGTGATAATTGCAGGCCAAGAGATAAAACCTTTGAAGCTAGCATTAATTGCATCTGAAATTGCAAAAATGGATGGGAACATTAATCAGATAAAGCGATCAGAATACAATTCACTTGAATCTATTGAACTTCAACTATCCATTCCAAACAAACTTCTAAAAGTAGTTCAAAAAAATCTCAAAGGGGTTGCTCTATTAAATGATATAGATCTATCAGTTGAGCTAGGTGGAAGCGCTCGACAAAGAAAACGAATAGTTTTACTTGATATGGATTCGACCTTAATAGAACAGGAAGTCATTGATCTTCTTGCAGAACATGCAGGCCAAGGTGGTTTTGTAGCAGAGATAACTAAACAAGCTATGAATGGTGAGATAGACTTTAAAGAGGCGCTGGAGAAAAGAGTAGGTGCACTAAAAGATCTAGATGTTTCTATTTTTGATAAAGTACGCCAAGAGATTAAGTTGGCTAAGGGTGCCGTAGAAATGATCTCGAAATTGCACGCATGCGGCCACCTTGTTGGAGTGGTATCGGGTGGCTTTTTGGATGTAATTGAACCGATTCTTCAGGATCTAAAAATTGACTTCTACCGGGCTAACAAGCTTGAAGTAATCGATGGCAAACTCACCGGAAAGTTGGAGGGAGATATCATAGACAGCGGTGCAAAGCTTTTAGCCTTAAAGGAACTTGCTCTTCTAGGCAAAATTGATCTAGCTCATACTGTTGCTGTCGGTGACGGCGCAAACGATATCGAGATGATTGAATCTGCTGGACTTGGTATTGCATTTAATGGTAAATCAAAATTAAATGCAATCGCCGATACAACCATATCCCAGCCTGATTTAAGTGCTGTGTTGCTATTTATGGGAATTCAATTTTAATAAAATCTTGCTTTAGCCAGTTCGCGCAATTTTTCAATCGTAGCTGCGGGATTAACTGATTTATAAACAGCGCTTCCAGCCACAAAACAGTTAGCACCAGATTCGGCAGCCTCTTCAATTGTGTTTTCTGAAATCCCACCATCAACCTGAAGTATTGGCTTTGCACCATTTAATGAGTTTATCCATTCGCGTGCCTGTTTAACCTTTGGCATTTGTTGACTCATGAAAGATTGTCCTCCAAAGCCAGGTTCAACCGTCATAA
This sequence comes from Candidatus Nanopelagicus sp., assembly GCA_035441405.1. Classification (GTDB taxonomy): domain Bacteria; phylum Actinomycetota; class Actinomycetes; order Nanopelagicales; family Nanopelagicaceae; genus Nanopelagicus. The sequence continues at coordinate 12,395 of DAOROF010000019.1, read as the reverse complement.
CTACTAGCATGTCTATATCTGCAATAAAATCTTCAACTTTTGAAAAATCAGTGCCGGGCTTAATCGCGATTCCTACCTTTGCCCCATTTGATCTTATGTCATTAATGGTTTGACCTACACTTTTAGCTGCTTCATAGTGAAAGGTTACTGAGGCGCATCCAGCATGTGCATACCTAGGGGCAATTAAATCAGGATTTTCTATCATCAAGTGAGCGTCAACTGGAAGTTTGGAAATTTTAATAATCTCAACTGCGCGCTCGAATGCAAATGTAAAATTTGGTACAAATTTATCATCCATAATATCCAGGTGAAGAAAATCTGATACAGCTGCTACTTTTGAAATTTCATTCTCAATGTCATCAAAATTAGCATTCAAAATGCTGGGATTGATAAATACCTGAGCTGATTTATTCAAGATTACACTTCCTTCTTAAACAATGCCATAAACATAGCATCCGACTGATTTTTATGTGTCCACAATTGCATAGTTCCATCTTCCTGAACTCCACTTTTGTTCTCGAGCATCAAAGATTGCATAGGGACTAGTTTCATATCGGGGTGACTGCCTAAGAAATCGATTACTTGGCCTTTAGTTTCTGCCAAATGGGGCGAGCAAGTTACATACGCAATCATTCCGTTTGGATTCAATAGAGAGTAAGCACTGCTTAATAGATTCCTTTGAAGAGTTACTAACTCCTTTAAATTTACGACAGACTTTCTCCACCTAGCCTCCGGTCTTCTTCTTAGGGCACCAAGACCAGTGCATGGAGCATCGATGAGAATACGATCATACTTATCTAAAAAATTATCAGGCTTAGTACCATCATTAACAAGAACATCATTATTATTTGTGACCCGCTTTACTAACTCAGCTCTAGTTGGGTTAATTTCGTTTGCTACAAATTTGGACTCAGGATGATTAACTTTTATCCAGTTATAAAGATAAGCTGCTTTGCCACCAGGACCTGCACATAAATCCAACCACTTCTGATTATTTTCAGCAGTTGCTAGGAAGTTCTCTACCACCAATTGAGATCCCCTATCTTGAACTCCAACTCTTCTTTCCAGTACTGGCGGAAATTCAGATGGGATTATGGGAACATTAAATCCATTCGGAATGCCCGAAATTTTAACTCCACCTAGCGATTCAATTTCATTTATAGTTGATTTGCCTGGCCAACAAACTAAATCAGGAGCAGCTGGCAAATTGTTTGAGCGAAGCAACTCTTCAACTTCTTGCCAATCTTTTAAACAATCATAGAAAGAACTAACTATCCATTCTGGATGACTATATTCAATGCTCAATCTCTGAATAACAGGTAGATCCTGTATCTCAGTAATTGAGGCTTCTTCGGAAGTTACTTTTCTTAAAATGGCATTAACATAAGATGCTTTAGATTCTCCAGCAACGAATTTTGCAACTTCAACAGTCTCTGAAACTGCTGCATGGTTTGGTACTCGCATTTGGGTTATTTGGTGAATCCCTATTCGAATTAAATCAACTATTTTTGGATCAACCTCATCAATGCTTCTATCTAAATATTTAGAAGCAATATAGTCGTGCTTTCCTTGCATGCGCAGAGTTCCATAAGCCAGCTCAGTGGTGAACGCTCGATCGGATTGTTCTAATTTAGAATTTGAAAGAAGTTCTGGAAGTCTTAAATTTGCATAAGCTCCTTGTCTATTTACTTGAGAAACTAACTCATAAGCAATAAGACGGGATTGATTAGGTTTTGACTTACCCAAGATACAAATCCGTTCGATTACTAAGGCCACGAATGAATTCACTAGCGGTCATCGACACTCTTCCGGCAGGTGTTAAGTTCAATATTTCAATTGCACCGGAAGCCGTTCCAACAATCAACCTTTCGGCATCAATTAAGACTTCGCCACATTTCAAAGTTTTGTTCACAATTGTCGGCTTTAGCCTTTCAATTTTCAGTCTAAGCTCTCCAAGCATTGTCCAAACTCCTGGATTGTTATGCAAAGCCCGATACAAATTGTAGATGTGCTCGCTAGGTGAATCCCAACTAATCTGACCATCAGCTTTATTGAATTTTGCAGCATAGGAAACTCCAACTTCACTTTGGGGAGTCGGTAGCAAGCCATTGGAAATCATGCTTAATGTTTCTACAGCAAGACCTGCACCCAATTCACTAAGTTCAATTAATACATCTTCTGTTGTTGCATCAACTTTTAGCGGTACCTCAAGCACTTTATAAACTGCCCCGGTGTCAAGCCCTTGGTCAAGTTTAAATACCGAAACTCCAGTCGTCTTATCGCCCGACAAAATTGCACGCTGAACTGGCGCTGCTCCACGATACTTTGGTAATACTGAAAAATGGACATTGAGCCACCCAAACTTTGGCAAGCTCAATAATCTTGGCTCAATAATTTGTCCGTAGGAAATAGTTATAATCAAATCAACTTTTGATGTTGTTATTAGCAGTTCGAAGTCATCCATATTCTTGGGCTTGAAAACTGCTATTTCTTCTTCTTTTGCCCAAACGGCTAGGGGGTTAGAAGTTACTGATAAGCCTCTACCAACCGCCTTATCTTGACTAGTAACGATCCCGACCAACTCATGATTTTGATTATGTTTTAATGCTAGAGCTAGCGGCCTTGCTATAAGCGAAGTTGATGCAACTATTATCTTCAAATTTACAAACCCTGGCCATGTGTATTATGAGGAGAAATTTTAATTTTTGGCACAAAACCATTTTGATTTGCTAGCCCAAACCAATCAGATTCTCGAATTTCTTTCATGGCAATTTTTCTTTGCTCACTATTCATTCGATCTATGAAAAGCACCCCATTGAGGTGATCGGTTTCGTGCTGTAAACATCTAGCTAATAGTTCAGTCCCCTCAACTATAACTGGATCGCCGTACATATTGAACCCTTTAGCAACCGCCCTAAATGCCCTTGGAGTATCAAACGATAGATTGGGAAAGGATAAACATCCTTCCTGCCCCTCTTGCATTTCCTCACTTAAATCCAGTGTTGGATTCACTAAGTGTCCAAGTTCATCGTCTATATCCCATACGAAAACCCTAAGTGGAACTCCAATTTGAGGAGCAGCTAATCCAGCTCCTGGTGCTGCCTGCATTGTTTGAGTCAGGTCAGAGACTAAATTCCTAAGCTCTTTGTCAAAATCAGTTACTGGATTTGCAGGCGTGACCAGCACTGGATCCCCAAATAACCTAATTGATTGAACAGTCATGCTCTAATGATACTTCATATTAAAGATCAAATGGATCTAAACGAATTTGAAAAACACTCTTACCTTTTAACCCTTGCAACCTTACGACATCGTCTAGCATGTCAACGAACTTGCTAGATTCTTCCAGCGACGCTCTGATGATGATTTTACTGCTAGAACTGTCTATATCTATTGGTCCATTCACTTCATAGTTAGTACCAGATTTCAAATTTTCCGAAAACTTTGAGATATCTTTCTTTATACCTGTCACAACGGCCATACGAAAAAAGGGAGGTAACTTAGCGGTCTTGCGCTCTTTAAGAATTTGTTTTACCAAATATGATGAGTCAGATCTAAGTAAAGATTGAGTAAGAGGATGCTTATTTGGCAAAGAGATAAAAACCTCTGCTAAATCAAGACTTCTATTTAAAATTGAAAACCAAGTATGTCTGGCTAACTCCTCGGAACGCAAAAATGGGCGATTAACTATTCTCTCTCCATCGAGCAAAATCACAGCAGCATAAAGGTCTTGAGGCTCTGATCCGGCCGTAGCTAAGACAATATGATTACCTTTTGGCATAAGTCGTATTTGCTTTGTTCCAGAGGAAACTAAAAGTGGAATCTTAGGTAGAGCTCTACCAATCTCTTCAGCTAGGCGTTCAATGCCTTTAGAGATCACATATGGCAAGTTTCCACCACAAAAATTACATCTCCAATCATTGTGCGCTTTATAACAGATATAACATCTTGGTAACTTTCCAGTACCAACAATCTGCAACTTTCCACCACACTCACAGTTGGCAGCATTTCGACATTTTGAGCATAAAAATAGATTTCCATACCCCTTCTCAGCAACAGAAACTAAGACATTTCCTTTGGAAGCCCCGATCTTAATTTGAGACAAATATCCGCTTGAATCCTCATTTGTTATAAATCTTCTCTTACTCGGGCTACTTAGCTTTTTGCGTTCTAGCCAGCCTATATCAATTAATCTTTCTATCTCTAAAGAGTGTGAAGCTGATACAAACATTAGGGAAACATCTTGTGCTCGAAGAAGCGAAACATCTCGAGTATTCCAACCAGGAGAATGTTGTTCATAGTGAGAGTTATCTAAATCAGAAAATACAATTACTGTTGCAGTAGATGATAAAGGAGCAAATACTCCACTCCTAGTTGCTAAAATAACTGCAGGCTCCGCAGAACTAACTATCAGAAAATTTCTATATCTTTCATTCTTAGCTAAATGTGAACCTAGTTCAACTAGTTGATCTCCAAATACTGGCGCTAGAATTTCCTTGAAGTTAAGAATATCTTTCTCATCTGGCACAACCAGTAAAACTTGCCCTATCTCTGACCTTAATTTCACTATCTCTGATAAAAATTTGTAAACATCTACCCCTGCAGGTGTATTTACCGCCCACCTAAGTCTTTTATCAATTCTTAGCTCTGAAAACTCAGAGTGTTCAAATATTCTAGAAAATTCTTTATCTAGATCTAAATCTGGTGACTCTACTGCACTCTTAAAAAAAAGCTTCTCTTCTCTAATTACACGAGCTGGTACTGCTTGTTTCAGCAAGTTCCAAAAACTACCACCGAATCGGTTCCTAACCTGTTCTAAATGATAAATCAATTGTTGTGAAATAAAACCACTTGGCGAACTCACACTTTGAATCAGCTTCATTTCTCGATTTGAAGAATCAAAATCAGAAATTGCAACAATTAATCCTTCGGTATTCCTTTTTCCAAACTCAACTATTACTTTGGTGCCAATAGTTGCAATTGGGGTTAAGCTAATTGGAATTAAGTAGTCATATAATCCCTCTAGATGAGATACGGGTGTGTCTACTAATACTGAGGCGACTTTTAGTTTCGCTAGATCTTCTTTATCTATTCCAGATTTGCTCTTTACCAACTGTCGCTTGAGCTTTAGTGGAGCAGTCACTGCTAATTAAAATAAGATTTCAGGGCAGATGCTCGATCGGTCTTTTCCCAAGTGAAATCAGGCAATTCTCTTCCAAAATGACCGTAAGCAGCTGTCTTGCTATAAATTGGACGAAGTAGATCTAAATCTCTAATGATTGCTGCAGGGCGAAGATCAAATATGTTCTTAATCGCTTCACTGATTTTTAGGTTTGAAACCTTCTCGGTTCCGAATGTCTCGACAAATAATCCTACGGGATGTGCTTTGCCTATTGCATAAGCAACTTGGACTTCACATCTTTCGGCCAATCCTGCTGCCACAACATTTTTTGCAACCCACCGCATTGCATAGGCCGCCGACCTATCGACTTTTGAAGGGTCTTTTCCAGAAAAAGCACCACCGCCATGCCGAGCCATTCCACCGTAAGTATCTACAATTATTTTTCTACCAGTCAGGCCAGCATCGCCCATTGGTCCACCGATGACAAATCTCCCAGTTGGGTTAATTAAAACTTTAACATTTTTTGTTTCAATCTCTAGATCCTTTAAAATTGGATCGATTACCTGATCTCTTATTTCTGGAGATAATTTTCGCTCTAAATCTACATCACTAGAGTGTTGAGTAGAAATAACTATAGTATTTAATGCGATTGCCTTATCGCCAGCATACTCAATTGTTACCTGAGTTTTACCATCAGGTCTTAAGTAGGAAAGGGTGCCATTCTTCCTTACCTTCGAAAGCTGTAATGAAAGTTTATGCGCAAGCGAAATAGGAAGTGGCATTAGCTCTGGTGTATCAATGCAAGCATAACCAAACATTAATCCTTGATCACCTGCTCCTTGTAAATCCAATGGATCAACTGAGTCAGACTTTCTTTTCTCAACAGCCTGATCTACTCCTTGAGCAATATCTGATGATTGCTGTCCGATAGAAATAGATACTCCACAGCTATTTCCATCAAAACCTTTATCAGAAGAGTCATAACCAATCTCTAAAACAGTATCTCTGACTATATTCATTACATCTGCATACCCATTGGTCGTGACTTCACCGGCAACATGAACTTGCCCCGTAGTAATTAAGGTTTCAACAGCAACTCGGCTTCTAGGATCTTGAGCAAGTAAGGAGTCCAAAATTGCATCGGAAATCTGATCAGCAATTTTGTCTGGATGTCCTTCAGTCACCGATTCTGAGGTGAAAAGTCTATTACTCATGCGCTAACTCTAATCGAGAGCACATTTGATCAAGCAATATATCTGAAAGTGTCTGCTTAGAAATCCTTGGAACTCTTATCAAATCCTGATTCCTACCAATTATAAAGCCTTCAGTAGAATCACTACCAAAAATAGCACCACTTGTTACATCATTAACATAAATCATGTCCAAGTACTTGCTCTCTAATTTTTTTTGTCCGGCAGCAATTAAATCTGATTCTTCCTTGCTTGTTTCTGCAGCAAAACCAACAATTACTTGGTCCTTACGTTTAGTCTGAGAGAGCTTTTGTAAAATATCTTGATTTGCCTCTAAATTTATTGAATCCAATCCTGATTTTTTAATCTTTGTGTCGGAGTAATTCCTAACTTTTGCATCTGCAACCGCTGCACTCATAATTAGGGCGTCGGAATGAGCGAACTCTACATTTAGTACCGCCGCCATCTCATCTGCAGTCTGAACATATGTAGTAATAACGCCTTCTATCAGCGGCAGGTCCGTATTGGCTGCCACCAGATGAACCTGAGCTCCTCGACTTGCAGCAGCTTCAGCTATGGCAAACCCCTGTTTACCTGATGATCTATTTCCTATGTATCTAACTGGATCAATTGGTTCTCGGGTTCCACCTGCAGTTACCAAAATTTTATATCCCTTTAGATCTGAGCTTAAACTTGCTTGGGCATAAATTGAAGAAATTATTTTTGAAACCTCAGGATATCTACCTAAACCATAATCAGCACCAGTCATACGTCCTTCGTCTGGCTCAATAACTATAAATCCCCTTCTTTTCAAAATTTCAATGTTCTCAACTGTGGCCGGATTGCTCCACATTTCAGGATGCATTGCTGGAACTAAAAATTTAATCCCAGTAGAGGCTAAGACAATGTTAGTCAGTAGATCGTCTGCCATACCGGCCGAAATTTTTGCAATGATGTCAGCTGTAGCAGGGGCTATAACTACCAAATCATTCTCTTTAGCCATTGAAATATGTGGCACATTTTCAACTTCTGTCCAAAACTCTGTAACAACCTTACGTCCAGATAGAGCTTCCCATGTTGCTTTACCTACGAAATTTAAGCTGGCTGAAGTCGGTACCACATCTACAATAAATCCCTCATCTTGTAATCTTCTTAACAACTCACAAGATTTATAGGCAGAGATGCCAGCCGAAACTCCAAGTAAAAGTTTACGACCACGGGGAAACATGGCTAAAAATTAGCTAGCTGTATCAGCTGGCTTTGGTTCTAAATTCTCTATAGTTAATAGACCTTCGTTGATCTCACGCAAAGCAATCGACAACGGCTTCTCGTGAACATAAGTTTCTACTAGTGGCCCAACATATTCCAATAAACCTTCGCCCAGCTGTGAATAATAGGCATTGATCTGTCGAGCACGCTTAGCTGCGTATAAAACTAAACTGTATTTTGAGCCAGCTTTATCTAACAAAGCATCAATTGGTGGATTGGTAATTCCGTCTAATGCTTGGTTACTCATCTTGGCCCCTTTGATTAACTATCGAAGGGCTAAAGATACCAGTTCTGATACCGACCGCTCTACCTCGTGATTCACCACAACATAATCGAATTCGGCTGCAGCCGAAAGCTCCTCTTTTGCTCTATCTAGGCGAGCCTGAGTGGAATGCTCAGACTCAGTACCCCGATTAATAAGTCTAATTTTCAACTCTTCCCAGTTGGGTGGTTCAATGAAAATAAATAATGCATCCTTTGAATTTTTTCGCACTTGTCTCGCACCATTTAGTTCTATTTCAAGTATTACATTCTTTCCATTACTAAGTGCTTCGAGAACTGGTTTTTTGGGTGTGCCGTATCTGGCTCCAGCAAACTCTGCCCATTCTAAAAATTCATTATTACTTACCATTTCTGCAAATTTTTCACCAGTAACAAAATGGTAAGACTCGCCATCTTTCTCCCCTGGCCGAATAGCTCTGGTAGTAACAGAAACTGAGATCCAAAATCTATTATCTGAACGAAGGTGGTTTGTTATCGTGCTTTTTCCGACACCACTTGGACCTGAAACAACAAGCAATTTTCCAGTCTTAGGAGAATTTTTCATCAGCAAAAACTCCTGTCGTAGTAGCTCAAGTTGCCTGTGTCCAACACCACCGATTCTACGCGATGGTGAGATCTTTGTTCTTTCCAGGATTAACTCTGCGCGCACTTTGCCGATTCCTGGTACCGATTGCAATAGATCGACTAACTTCATGCGAGAAATAGATTTACGCGTATCACTGAACAGATCAAAGAAATTCAATTTTCCATTGGTAACCTGATCTTTCACTTCAGCTCGCTCCTGGCGTGCCTCCACTGCCTTTCGGCCAGCCTTACGGCGGAATCTGTTACTTATCTTGGGTGGCTGCATTAAGCTAATGAATTCAAAATTAGTTCGAGCTTTTTTTGCATCGCTTTCGCATTACCATCCCACAACTGGGTGATAGATCGTCCGATAACCACAAAATTAGCACCTGCTGATATTGCCTCTTTAGGCGACATTACTCGAACTTGATCACCTAGATCATCCCCTGGCACTCGCACACCAGGTGTTATCAGAATTGCAGAATTTGATAAGTCTCTTAAGGTAGCTACTTCAAACGGTGAGCAGACTAAAGATGTCGCCCCGGCAGCTAGCGCAAGTTTGGCCCAGTTTTTTGTAGTCTCTTCAATATTTTGGCTTTGACCAAGAGCTGAGAAACCTTCTTCAGAAAATGAGGTAAGGACGGTAACTGCAGTAATCGAACCATTAGGTAAGGCATCTTTTGCTGCAGTAATCATCTTGCTACCACCTGAGGCATGTACTGTGAGAAATTTTGGCATTAACTCTGCAACAGACTCTACGGCACCTTTTACTGTATTTGGTATGTCATATAACTTTAAATCTAGGAACAGTTCAAAATCGGCCACTGTTCGTAATTTTCTTATTCCATCTACTCCATGTCGCAAGAAGAACTCAAGACCAACTTTATAATGATCTATAAACTCATTTGAAGATTTAATCCAACTTTCTGCCTGTGATAGATCTTTGGTATCTAGTGCCAATATAACTGGTGAACTCATCAAACTCCCCTATGTGCAAATCCAATAGCATCTCTGAAATCTTTAAAGCCGCGCTCTAGTAGCAAATCTGATAACTGATTTTTTACAAGCATAGCGGCGTTAGGATTACCAAAACTAGCAGTTCCAATTGAAACGGCACTCGCTCCAGCCAAAATTAATTCCAAAGCATCACGTCCTGTTGAGACTCCTCCCATGCCCACTATAGGAATATTTGGAAATGCTTGATGCACTTGATAAATAGCACGTACGGCCACTGGCCTAATTGCTGGGCCAGATAGCCCTCCTGTTTTACCTGCTAATTTTGGTTTCATAGTATTAACATCGATTACCATGCCTAGCAGTGTATTAATAAGTGCTAATCCATCAACACCAGCATTTATCACTGATTTAGCTATTTCTACTATGTCCGTCACATCGGGTGAAAGCTTTGCAACTATAGGGAGCTCACCACCAATATTCCTTCTTACTGCTTCTATTACTGCAACTGATGTATCTGGATGACAAGCAAATACTTGGCCTCTATTTTCAACGTTAGGACAAGAAATATTAACCTCGACTGCGCTAATTCCAGAGACTGCACGTAAGCGTCTTGAAAGCACTCCATATTCTTCAACTGTTTCACCAGCAATGGAAACGATTACCTTAACCTTTTGATCAACTAACCAGGGGATATCATTTTCTAAAAAGGCATCAATTCCAGGCCCTTGTAATCCAATAGAATTTAGCATTCCACTAGGAGTTTCTGCCATTCTGGGAGTATTGCGACCAGTTCTAGGTTTAGTCATAATCGACTTCGTAACTATTGCGCCAAGATCGGTTAATGGAAAAAACTGAGAAAGCTCCTGGCCAGAACTAGCACAGCCACTAGCGGTAAATATTGGATTAGAAAACCTTTTGCTACCAATTTTTGTGGAGTAATCCAAAGTTGTCATGAGTGGAGTAAATCCGTAACCGTTTTTTTATCCCAGATGATTTCAGCTGCATCCATAACAGGACCATCAATGCATGTACGAACCATCTTAATTCCACTTTCATGCTTGATCGGAACTACACAAGTCATACATACGCCAATACCGCACGCCATAGATTCTTCTACAGAGCATTGATGGGCAATATCAAAATCCTCTGCAATTTTTGCAATGGCTGACAACATTCCCATTGGCCCACAAGAATAAATTACCTCTGTCTTATACTCCCTAATTAACCTAGGAATCGCTTCGCTGATTTGTCCATGTATACCTGCACTTCCATCATCTGTAGTTAGCGTTAGCGAAGAAACACTTCGTTTTCCTTCAAGCGGTGCAAAAATTTTAGTTGCCGTACTAGCTCCCAAAACCATATCAACTCTGCAGCCTCTGTTTTTCAGCAACTCGGCTAAGGCAAATAACGGTGCTGACCCATATCCCCCACCGATTAGCATTGCATTTGCATTGCTACTTGGAACGCCAAATGCAGTTCCTAATGGGCCAATCAGATCCACGAATTCGCCAACCGATCGAGAGCACAACCAAGTGCTTCCTTGGCCATGAGGAGCAATAACAAGTTCGATGCTTCCGCCCATTGGACCTTTATCAATTGCTCGATAAACCGCAAACGCTCTACGAAGAATGTGGGCGGACTGACTATCGCCTATTGAAATTGCAACAAAATTTCCCGGCCTTGAATTTGCTGCCATCTCACCAACCGCAAAAACCATATGATGATACGGTCCAAACTTTTTGTTACTAATTACCTCTGCAGAGATTTGTACTGCAGATTTATTTATTCGATGAGGTATCACTTCTTCATCCACTCCTGAAGAGATTTAATTTGAAATTCACTGTTTTGAAGTTCAGAGATACCAGCAACAGCAGCTTTGAATCCAGGAATAGTTGTAATACATGGCACGGATCTTGAAATTGCAGCAGTTCGAATCAAGAAGCCATCTTGCCTTGAACCGCGGCCAATCGGTGTATTAATCACTAGTTGGACTAACCCCTTAGTAATTACATCATTCGCTGATAATTGAGCAGAGCTCGTATCTGAATTTTTCCTAACCAACTCTGACGGAATGCCCTTCTCCGCAAGGAAAATATTTGTTCCAGAAGTGCTATAAATTTTAAATCCAAGTTGATGTAAATCTCGGGCTGCTCGCCAACCAGACTCTTTTGCTCGATCAGACAGTGAAATAAAAACTGAGCCGCTCTTTGGAAGCGAGCCGAAAGCTGCTGTCTGGCTTTTTGCATAAGCTAACCCAAAATTATTTGCTATGCCCATTACTTCGCCAGTGGACTTCATTTCTGGTCCTAAGACAGTATCAATACCTGTGCCATCGACTCTTCTAAATCTATTAAATGGCAAAACAGCCTCTTTCACTGAGACACCATTCGGCATGCCATCACCTATCGCTGGCAAAATTTTATTCTTTCGAAGGATTTCAATTGATACACCAGTTGCAATCAATGCAGCAGCTTTTGCTAATTGCACGCCTGTGGCTTTAGCTACAAACGGAACTGTTCTTGAAGCTCTTGGATTGGCTTCTAGTACATATAGTTTCTTTTTCTCACCGCTTATAGCAAATTGAATATTAATTAGACCTCTTACACCTATATCACGCGCTAATTTCTCCGTAGCTATTCGAATTTCAGCAACCATATTTTTCTCTAACGAAATACTTGGAAGCACACAAGCTGAATCACCGCTATGGACACCTGCTTCTTCTATATGCTCCATTACGCCAGCCAAATACAACTCTTGTCCATCATAAAGTGCATCCACATCAATTTCTATTGCATCATCTAAGAACTTATCGATCAGAACTGGATGGTTTGGAGTAATAGCTGTTGCTTTTTCAATAAAGCCTTTCAGGGATTGTTCATCGTAGACAATCTCCATACCCCGGCCACCTAGTACATAAGAGGGCCTAACTAATACTGGATAATTAATTTTTGCCGCAATTTCTGCTGCTTCTTGGTATGAGTTAGCCATCCCAAAATCTGGTGCACTTAAAT
>DAOROF010000018.1:0-16740 GCA_035441405.1 Candidatus Nanopelagicus sp. | reverse complement strand
GTCCGATCTGGGCATCGCCAACATATGAAAGGTGGGCCACCTTTGATCCCTTACCCACTGTGGAGTTTTTAATCTCAACAAATGCGCCAGCTTTACTCTCATTATCTAAAACCGTGCCTTGGCGCAGATAGGTATATGGGCCAACTTGAGCTGATGCGCCAATTTTTGATTTAGTTGCAAAGCTTTCCACCACAGTTGCATCTGATCCAACTTCGCAATCAACCAAGGTAGTTCTTGGACCAATTATCGCTTTAGCTCCCACAATAGTTTTACCACTTAGCGCAGAGCCTGGATGAATTACAACATCTGGTGAGATCTTTACCTGAGTATCAATCCATGTTGTAGTTGGATCAATAATCGTCACACCTGCCAACATATGTTGGTGATTAATTCGATCGCGCATAATTGCAGCGCACTCAGCCAACTGTGACCTATCGTTTATGCCTAGAGTTTCAGTGTAATCATTAGACACTATGGCTGAAATCAAGCCACCATTTTTGTTTATTAGGGAAATTACATCAGTTAAATACAATTCCTTTTGAGCATTATTGCTCTCTAATTTAGATATCACCTGTCGTAGTACTTTTAGATCAAATAAATAAACACCAGTATTTATCTCATCTATCTCTTTTTGAGATGAGGATGCATCTTTTTCTTCAATTATTTGAGCGATCAAGCCTTGATCATTTCGAATAACTCTGCCGTAACCAGTTGGATCTGGCAGTAGCGCCGTTAACACAGAGGCATCATGGCCTTGATCTGAGTGCGCATCTAAAAACTCCTGCAAGGTCTGAGTTGTTAATAGGGGTGTATCACCAGCCAGGATTAAAACTGTGCCATCGCCCTTGTGTTCATCTAGGGCAAGTTGGGCAGCAGCTCCGGTGCCATTTCGCTTAACCTGCTCTACGGTTTTAATTTTGGTAGAGATTTTAGAAATATGTTCAACCACCACATCTTTATCAGCCCCAACTACCACGGTTAAATTCTTTGCAGATAGTGGCGCAACTGCTGCTAAGACACTTTCAATAATTGTCTGGCCCGCAATTTCATGAAGAACTTTTGCCTTATTTGATTTCATTCTGGTGCCATCGCCGGCCGCTAGGACAATGACAAGCTCTAACTTACTCATCATTAGCCCCTTTCATTTGGTGGCTCCGCCACCAGGTATCGATCCTGGACCCTGAGCTTCAAAGGCTCATGTGCTAGCCACTACACAATGGCGGAACCTGAATTATCCCTTATAACTGGTTAAATTAAAAACTTTCAATTATTCGTGCGCCAGATACTGGTCCGCTTGCTCTAACCACTGATGAAACAACCCCACTAGCACTTAATGCAACAGTTAAATCCATTGCATGCTCTTCACTTGATACTAAAAATGCAACTGTCGGGCCTGAGCCAGAAACGATTCCACCTAATGCGCCGTAATCAACACCAACATCTAAAATTAATCTAAGAGCTGGCCGCAGTGAACATGCTGCAGATTGCAAATCATTTGTTAATGATTTTCCTAGCGCTTTTGCATCTCCGGCCCGAAGTGCTTGCATTAATGATTCACTTACTTGTGGAGTTGAAATTGATAACCCTTCCCGCAAGCGATCACACTCTTGATAGACAGCAGGAGTAGATAAACCTTGGCCAGAAAGTGCTAGTGCCCAAAAATAAGTTCCCTTAGCAAGTGCTGGAGTTATTTGATCTCCCCGACCAGTTCCAATCGCTACGCCACCGCAAATTGAAAATGGAACATCGCTACCAATTTGGCTACCAATAGATTCCATTTCATCCCGAGATAGTCCTAATTCAAATAATGAATCTAAACCAACAATTACTCCGGCAGCATCGGCACTACCACCTGCCATACCACCTGCTACGGGAATTTCTTTCTTTAATTTAATTGCTAGATCTTTTGGCAGATCATAATTTTTTATCATTAACTCAGCCGCCTTGATCGCTAGATTTGAACTATCTACCGGCACGCCCTTTGAAGTTTGGCCTGAGATATCAATAGTTAAACCATTACCAATTGCAGCTGTTGCCACACTCACATCATCAAATAGAGATATCGCTTGGAAAACAGTTGTGACTTCATGGTAACCATCACTTCCTAAGGGCCCAACTGATAATTGCAAATTTACCTTTGCCGGCACCCGAGCGATAACACCTCTAGATCTCATGATGCCAAAGCGTATTGGTTTAGTAACTTACTTGGTGGATTTATCGTTCAGTAATTGCTTACCAATTTTAAGAAATTGCTCAACAGTTAGTACCTCGCCACGGCTTGTTGGATCAATGCCTGCTTGAATCAACGCCGATTCAGCATTTGAATTAAATAATTGCGAAAGAGCACTCCGTAGCATTTTCCGACGTTTTGCAAAGGCATGATCAACAACTGTGAAGGTAGCAACTCTTTCAGCTTCACTTCCAGCCGGTAGGTGGCGATCAAATCTGACTAGGGATGAATCAACATTTGGGATTGGCCAAAAAACTGATCTACTCACATTCCCTGCGATTTTAAGATGTGCCCACCAATTAGCTTTAACAGTAGGTGAGCCATAATCTTTATTATTTGCTACCGCCGCTAATCGATCGGCAACCTCACTTTGCACCATTACTACACCCCGAGTAATTGTTGGAAAGTGCTCCAAAATATTTAGAAGTACTGGAACTGAAACGTTGTATGGCAAGTTTGCTACTAAAACTGTTGGCTTAAAGGGCAGCTCTCTTACCGAGATCGCATCATCATTGATAACCTTTAATTTATCCTGATCAAAACCTCGCTCGGCTGCTGTTATCGGAAGTTGATCTGCCAGGCGAGAGTCAATTTCAATTGCAATTACCTGACTTGCTTCTTCTAGAAGAGCTAAAGTGAGTGAACCTAACCCTGGGCCGATCTCTAATGCAATATCTGATTTTTCTACTGTTGCTAACTTAACAATCTTTCGGCAGGTATTAGCATCCACCACAAAATTTTGTCCTAGTTTTTTTGTTGGCTTTAAATTCAATTGATCAGCTAACGCCCTAACCTCTGCTGCACCTAACAAATTACTCACTTAAAGCTGCCAAAAATCCGCTCAGAGTTTT
Organism: Candidatus Nanopelagicus sp.; assembly: GCA_035441405.1. Taxonomy (GTDB): domain Bacteria; phylum Actinomycetota; class Actinomycetes; order Nanopelagicales; family Nanopelagicaceae; genus Nanopelagicus. Next base: position 13,659 of record DAOROF010000018.1, on the reverse strand, counting down.
CCGAGATCGCAGCAGCTAAGTAATCAGCAGATATGCCTCTTACATCTGCAATAACTCTTAAGGTGTGTGGGATTTGTGCTGGGGTATTTAGTGCTCCTCGATTTGGCATTGGACAAAGAAAAGGTGAATCTGTTTCAACTAGCATTAATTCGATCGGTGTAAATTCTGCTGCTTGTCTTAATTCTGGCGCATTTTTAAATGTAACTGTGCCAGCAAAGGAGAGAAAATACCCATTTGATACACACTCTTTAGCCATATCAAGATCTCCTGAAAAGCAGTGAAAGATAGTTTTTTCTGGCGCTCCCTCTTCAAGTAATAAATCTAAAACTGCCCTATGTGCATCGCGATCATGAATGACTAAAGCTTTGTTATTTTCTTTGGCAATCTTTATGTGGTGTCGAAATGAGTACTTTTGTTTATCTTGTAGCTCTGGTGGAGTTCTAAAAAAATCTAACCCGGTTTCCCCAATTGCTCGAACTCGGGGATTCTTAGCTAACTCTTGGATTACCTGTAAATCTTTCTCTAAGTCATCTACAACAGGTGCTTCATTTGGATGCAGTGCTACCGCTGCTAATACTCTTCCTACAAAAGCCTCCGCACATTTAACAGACCAAATTGATTGCTCTGCTGAATATCCAACTTGAACAACTCGATCTATTCCAACGCTGGCGGCTTCATCTAGAGTTTCTTTTAAAAGTGGTGAATCTGGCTCGCTATTGTGAATTAATTCTAAATGGGCATGCGAATCAACTGTTTTACTATTTAGTGGAGCAGGTAGCGGAGCTGGCTTTCGATCAAGATCGCGGTTATGACGATCTGCCATAAAATTATTTAACCTCTTCTAGTCTTGGGAATAAAACATCTGTTTTTGTTACAACACTTCCTGCGGATAATTGCCCCCAATTTGAAACATCCTCAATTTTCTGATTTGCAATTGGTCCAATGCAAGTATTCGCGCCAAGACTTTGCCAAAGTTTTTCAGTCACCTCGGGCATAACTGGATGAAGTAATACCGCAAGAGCACGCAGTGACTCTGCAGTGTTATATAGAATTTGATCTAACTGTGCTTTATTAGCTGGATCTTTTGCCACTACCCAAGGTTGCTGTTCAGTGACATAGCCATTAACCCGCTTACAAAAATCCATGATTGCATTTATGCCACCTTGAAAATCTAGCGCGCAAATTGCAGTATCAGCTGATTTAACTGTCGCTGCCAGCATCTTTGCTAACTCTTCATCCTTAGCTGGTGCTGGAATCTTGTTATCGCAGTATTTTTCAATCATGGCGATCAATCTTGAAGCAAGATTTCCAAAATCATTTGCTAGCTCGCTGGTATATCTAGCTGCCATATCCTCCCAGGAAAATGAACCATCAGTTCCAAAAGGAATAGCTCTTAGAAAATAATATCTGAACGCATCCACTCCAAAATCTTTAGTGATATCACTTGGTGCGATTCCAGTGAGTTTACTCTTAGACATTTTTTCACCGCCAACTAAAAGCCAGCCATGTGCAAAGACTTTTTTCGGTACTGCAACACCGGCAGCCATCAACATTGCCGGCCAAATAACTGCATGAAAGCGCAAAATATCTTTTCCTACTAAGTGAACATCTGCTGGCCATGTACTGGCAAACTTTTTGCCGCCCTCTGAAGCAGGATCATCTCCTAAACCAACAGCAGTGGCGTAATTAAGTAAGGCATCAAACCAAACGTAAATAACCTGTTTTGTATCCCAAGGAACTGGGATTCCCCAGTCAAAGGTAGATCTAGAAATTGAAAGATCTCTTACTTCACCTTCTAAAAATGCGATGACCTCGTTACGAGCACTCTCTGGCTCACACGCCTGAGGATTATTTTTATAGTGATCTAATAGTGGTTGGCGAAAAGCTGATAATTTAAAAAACCAATTATCTTCACTTAACATTTCAACTGGCTTTGAGTGTATTTTGCACTTACCCTCAATTAAATCACCCGGTAATTTAAACTCTTCACACCCAATGCAGTATGGGCCTTCAAATTTTCCAGCATAAATGTGACCGGCATCTTTTAATCCTTGAAGAAATCTCTGTACCCGCTGCGTATGTCGCTCTTCAGTTGTTCTTATAAAATCATCATGGGCAATATTTAAATCTTGCCAAACTGGCTTCCAAGCTGATTCAACTAGCTTGTCACACCAATCTTGTGGCGCTGTGTTGTTACTTTGGGCGGTATTTAAAACCTTTTGACCATGTTCATCGGTGCCAGTTAAAAACCAAACTGACTCACCTTTTTGCCGATGCCACCTGGTTAATACATCACCAGCTACCGTTGTATAGGCATGGCCGATATGGGGTGCATCATTTACATAGTAAATAGGAGTAGTTAGATAAAAAGATTTGCCAGCCATGATCAGATCTTATCGCCACTCTTATATGCCACCATCGCATCAAAAACTACTCGTTTTGCTACGCCATTTTGCTTTGCAACTTGAGCAATCGCCTCTTTGCGGCTTTCACCAGCGTTTTCCTGTTCAACTACTAATCTAACTAACTCTTCATGCGAAAACTGGCGAGTACCTGGATCAAAGCCCTCCACCACCATAGTTATCTCACCTAAAATATCTTTAGATTCTGCCCAAGTAATTAGTTCAGCAATACTGCCACGAATTACCTCTTCGTAATGTTTGCTCATCTCTCGGCAAATAACACCACTTCGATTTGCACCAAATGCTGTTTGCGCATCAATTAAGGATTCAACAATTCGATGTGGGGCTTCAAAGAAGATAATAGTCCGCTGCTCTTGTGCTAAATCTTTAAACCATTTTTCTCTAGCTGCCTTTGTGCGAGGTGGAAAACCCTCAAAGCAAAATCGATCAGTTGGTAATCCAGATAATAAAAGCGCAGTAGTTACCGCACTAGGTCCAGGCAGAACTTTAATTTGAATATTTAAGGCAAGTGCTGCTCTAATCAAGCGATAGCCAGGATCGGAAATTCCAGGAGCACCAGCATCGGTTACTACCAAAATATCTTTATTAGAATTTAAAATCGCAGTTAATTCCTCGATTCGTTCACTCTCATTACCTTCAAAGAAAGAGATTACTTTGGCATTATGTTTAATATCTAAATCTGAACATAATCTGGCAAATTTTCTCGAATCTTCGGCGGCAATATATTTTGCTTGCACAATTGACTCAATTAAATGAGCTGATGCATCGCGCACATCACCAATAGGTAGGCAGGCCAAAATTAACATTTGCCAATTCTCTCAGGTTATCTTCCGGTCTGCTCTCACTTCTGTCTTAGGCTGATCCCATGAGAGTTGAGCGACTACTTCAGTTTGGGCCGATTGCGGCGATTTTTACCTTTGCACTAGCGCTTCGACTTTGGCGACTAAATCTTCCTAGTGGCTATATTTTTGATGAGGTTTACTATGCAAAAAATGCTGCCTCGTTAATTACCGCAGGTGTTGAGTTAAATGATCAAGGAGAATCTGAATTTGTGGTCCATCCACCACTTGGTAAGTGGCTAATTGGTATTGGGATAAGAATCTTTGGTAATAATGAGTTTGGTTGGAGATTTTCTGCCGCCATCTTTGGCAGCTTCGCTGTTCTATTAATTTACTTAATTGTTAAAAAATTATTCGCTTCAGAATTTTTAAGTATTACCGCTGCGCTGCTTTTTGCCCTAGATGGACTTAATCTAGTGATGTCACGAGTTGCACTATTGGATATATTTTTAATGGTATTTATCTTATTAGCTTTTTACTTCCTCTTATTAAATAATTACTTAGCGGTTGGTATTGCGTTGGGCTTAGCTCTGGCTACTAAATGGAGTGGTGGATTTCTAATTCCAGTTTTTCTACTCTTTGTAGTGATTGAAAATAGAGCTAATTTAAAAAATCTTTTAAAGCCAATTGCTCAGCTAATTCTGCTACCAGTGGGTGTTTACCTAATCTCGTGGAGTGGCTGGATTTTTAGTGATAAAGGTTGGGGTAGAAACTCAGAATCAAATCTACTCTCCTCCCTTTGGAGTTATCACATGCAAATTTTAAGTTTCCACCAAGATCTAGTTGAGCAGCACTCCTATCAAGCTAATCCATGGAGTTGGCTAATTTTAGGTAGGCCCACCTCATTTTTTTATGAGGACTCTGCAAATTGTGGGCAAGCAAAGTGTGCACAAGAGATATTAGCGATGGGAACACCATTTTTATGGTGGAGTGCAGTATTTGCTGTAGCAATAACTATTGGATTTTTTATTACTAATAAAGATCGAAAGGCAGCCATTATTTTACTTGGGTTTGCCGCCACCTATCTGCCTTGGTTTTTAATTCAAGAACGAACTACTTTTTATTTCTACGCAATTAGTACTCTGCCATTTCTAATTCTGGCTATTATTTATTGTTTTAATCTATTGCTTGAATCAGAAAAAAATAAGAAGTATATAAAGATATATGTAGCACTTGTAGCAATAAATTTTCTCTTTTTTTTACCGATTTACTTAGGAATTAGTATTCCATACTCAGAGTGGTTAAATAGAATGTGGCTAGAGAGTTGGATTTAAGCTACTCGTTTACCGCTCTATCCTCATCTAATTCAGTAATTTGCGATTGATCAAATAAGTCATCATCTCGACCAGATAATGCTTTAACTCTTTCTTGTTCAGCACTCCATTGGCCTGGTGTAGTTAAATCTATGGTGCGCCTACTTGGAATAGCTTTTGGTGCTGTTGTGTAGACCGGCTTTGGCACAGTTGTTGGCTGCCAACCTTTTCGTTCCTTTGGCACAACAATTACGCCAGTAATCTCCGGGCGCTCAGAAAATGGAATCCAATGATCATTGGATTTACCTTCGGTGACTTCTTGGGTAATTATTTCAGTTGGAATTTTTCTATTTGTAATCTTTTCAAGAGCGGCTAATCTGCGCGCCCGAAGTTGGGATGCGACAACTTGTTTTCTAACATTTACAAAGTAAATAAGCAAAGCCGTTAGCGGAATTAAGGTTGTACTTAATGCTAGAAAGCCAACGAAGGCAAAAACGTTTGAGATTAAATAAATTGAAAATAAAGAAGTAAAAATTAATTTGCGGCGAAGGAATATTTTATTTTTCTCTTCAATATTTATTTCATACTTTATATTTTTATTATTATCCGCCACAACCTGCATTGCATTTTTATATCGTTCAATTGCTTTTCCAGAGCTCTCTTCATGTCTACTAATCCATTGGGGTAGGAAATAGGCAGCCCACATGCCAATGATGACTAAATAGATAAAACCTGAACTCATAAAGCACAACAATAAATGTCAGGTTGAGGATTTTGGGGTAATTAATAGGGTATGTCCTAATTTAATTTTATTTTATTTCTGGGTTCTCTCTAACAAAAGTTATGTGATCTCGCCAATCCCCAGCGATGTGTAGATATTTACTACGTGATCCCTCCAGAATAAAGCCAGCTTTTAATGCAACCTTTTTTGATGCCTCATTCTCTGGTCGTAAATTAATCTCAATTCTATGTAGCTTTAAATCTTCAAACCCAAACTTAGTTAATAATTTAACTGCTCTAGTTGTGTATCCCCGGTTTGAATACCGTTGATCAATCCAATAACCAATATGCGCCCCGCGCATTGCACCAAAAATTATTCCACCCAAAGTAATTTGACCAATTAAAGTTATATTTTTGCCGTTATTAAGCCAGATGCCAAGTGAGATTGATCTGAGGGCTCGCATTTCTCGATTTAATTGCATCACCATGCCGTAGTAAGAAGGCAGTGGCGACTTGTTATCTACATTTGGCCTAGTTGCCTCCCATGGTGAAAGCCAATCTCTGTTTACTGCTCTAACTTCATCCCATAAGTGTTTATCTCTAAATTTTATTGGCTTAAGTGTTAACTCACCATCAATTAATATCTTCAAAACTATCCCTGGTTAATCATTATTACATTTACCGAATCACCAGCGCTTAACTTTTTATCCTTTTCTCCTAAAGTTATTAGGCAATCTGCTAAGGAAAGTGTTGATATTAACTCCTGATTTTCTAATGGCTCAACACTGCCATCTGAGTTAATTTTGCCCCGAATATAATTAGCCTTTTCTTGTACAGGATTAATATCTTTATTTAACTTAAGCTTCTTTGTTGCTCTATTTATCTCACTCATAGCTAACATCTTTAAGACCATTGGGCGAATAAATATCTCAGCTGATAAGAAGTTTCCAATTGGATCTCCCGGCAGGGTAACGATTGGGGTTTTATCTGGCCCAATCACTCCGTAGTTATGTTTTCCACTCTCAGCAAGATTTGGAATAATCGTAGTCATCTGGCCAAGCTGAGAAAGAACAGAATTTATTAACTCAAAGGATTCATCGCCTGATTCACCACTTATTACAATTAAATCTGCTCTTACAAGTTGATCTTCAACAATTAATTTCAATTCCTCACTAGTTTCTGGAATTGTGTGAACCCGAAAAGCATGCGCGCCAGTCTCCTTCATTAGGGTGGTTAAAAACCAGGAGTTACTTTCAAACTCATCATCTTCACCAGCTAACTTGCTACCTGGCTCTACTAAATCATCACCGGCACTAATAATTACTACCCGTGGGTGTGGTCGGCATGGAAGTCGATCTAAGCCAAGTGAGGCCGCTAGCGCTATCTGAGTTGAATTAATTTTGGTGCCACTTTTTATCACAACTTTTTCATCAAGGAGTAGATCACTTGCCATAGTTGCCCCATGCGCATCTAAAAGAGGTAAATCAAGGGCTGCCAGCGGAGTTGCCAGCTCAAGCAGACGTTCATACATCTGCGCAACTGAGAGAGTTTCTTCCATACCTAAACCCTACTTTGACCTTGCTATAAATTAAGGTAAGCACCATGGTGATTAGGGAAAATAAATCTCAACTGCGTAATAGGTTTCGACAAGAGCGAAAAGAGCGATTTGTTGAAGATAGTTGGAATCACATCCTGACAGCTACCGAAATGATACTTGCAACAAATATTGCGACCTATATCTCATATGAGTTTGAACCTGAAACTAAGGATTTGAATCAAGCTTTAATCAAATCAAATAAAAAAGTATTTTTACCAAGATTATTACCAAATAATGATCTGGAATGGGTTAATTGGAATGGCTCACAAGAATCTCTAAGTTTAAATGGCAAAGTTTGGGAGCCAGTCGGCCCTGCTATTTCTGATGTAAAGCTTGAGGTAATAATTGTGCCGGCGCTGCATGTAGATCGAGATGGCAATCGCTTAGGTCAAGGTGGTGGCTCCTACGACCGAGCTTTAGCTAGTAGTAATGCTTGGAAGATTGCATTGCTGCATAAGGGTGAGATTACTAATGAGCCGCTACCAGTTGAGCCACATGATCAAAAAGTTAGTGCGGCGGCAACACCAGAGATTATGGTTCGGTTTTAAATAGTTAAGTTATCTAAATTTCTAGCCATAACAATTCGTTGAATTTGATTTGTTCCTTCATATATCTGAGTTAGCTTGGCATCTCGCATCATTCGTTCAACTGGATAATCACTTACATATCCATAGCCACCAAGTATTTGAACTGCATCAGTAGTTACCTTCATTGCAACATCGGTGGCAAAACATTTACTGGCAGCTGAGAAGAAGGTTAAGTCGCTCTCACCTCTTTCACTCTTAACCGCTGCTGCGTAGGTAAGTTGGCGAGCTGCTTCAATTTGCATAGCCATATCAGCCAACATAAATTGAATAGCTTGGAAATCAAATATGGGTTTACCAAATTGCTGGCGTTCATGGGAATACTTTTTAGCTACATCAAATGCGCCTTGCGCAATTCCTAATGCTTGAGCTGCAATGGTAATTCTGGTGTGATCTAACGTTTTCATTGCGAGTGAAAAACCTGTGCCAACCTCACCTAACCTTCGATCATCGCTTAGTTTTACATTATCAAAATAAACTTCCTTAGTTGGTGAGCCTCTGAATCCCATCTTCTTTTCATGTGCACCAAATGAAACACCAGTATCACTTTTCTCAACAATAAATGCAGTAATTCCTTTGGCACCCTTACTTAAATCAGTACTTGCTAGGACGGTATAAAACTCAGATACGCCGGCATTTGAAATCCATTTTTTACTGCCAGATAAAATCCAATTATCACCATCTTTAACCGCTTTAGTTTTCATAGCAGCGGCATCAGAGCCTGCCTCAGACTCTGATAGGCAGTAGGAAAATCCCTTTCCAGCTGCTAGTTGAGTTAAATACTTTTTCTTTTGCTCATTACTTCCAGCGATCATTAATGGCACTGAACCTAATTTATTAACGGCTGGAATTAAAGATGAAGAACCACAAACTCTTGCTACCTCTTCGATAATTATTACTGCAGCAAGTGCGTCTGCTCCTTGTCCGCCAAATTCAGTTGGTACATGAGCCGCAGCTAATCCAGCAGATTGCAATGCATCAGCTGCTTCTTGCGGATAGCGAGAGTTTTCATCAACATCATGAGCAAATGGTGCAATTTTTTTAGCGGCCAGTGATGAAACACTTTCGCGTAAATCTTGATACTCCTGTCCAAATAAAGCAGGCATATCTGAGGTAGAGGTCATGGGGTAATTCTATTCTCTAATATCTCTTTGATTTAACTCAGATAGGTACTTGTTGTATTGAGCTAACTCATCATCTTCACCCATAGCAGCGGCTCGATCAGCAGCTCGATCAATCCGATTCGCCTCTTTTTTATCCTCTCTTACCCATTGAATAAAGGTGGCAAGCAGTGCCAGCAAGATCGGGATCTCGCCCATAGCCCAACCAATTGATCCACCAAGTTTTTGATCTGCAAGTAAGTCAGTAGCCCAAGGCCGCTGTAGTTGAGCGAAGTATCCACCGTCAATTAATGTCGAAGCGGACATAATTGAAATCGAGAAAAATGCATGAATACTCATTGCGGCAAAGATAATAATTATCTTCACCATATGCGGCACTTTTCTTGGCAATGGATCTATACCGATTATGATTTGAAAAAATAAAATACCAGCTAATAAGAAGTGAAGTGACATTATAAAGTGCCCAGTATGGCCGCCCATAAGATTTCCAAATATTGGAGTGAAGTAAAGTGCAAATAATGAGCCATCAAAAATCGCTAGTGCAACTACTGGATTTGTAAATATTTTGCCAAATCTAGAGTGCAAAACTGCAATGAGAGAGCCTCTAACGCCACGTTCTTGATCATCTCTACCGATTGGCAAAGTTCTTAGCGCTAAAGTAACTGGAGCTCCTAAAACAATTCCAATTGGCGCAATCATTCCAATCACCATATGAGCGGCCATATGAATTGAGAAAGAAAAGTGCGAGTACAGCCCAAGTCCACCACTAGTTGCGTAATCAACCGCGCTAACACCAAGGGCAAATGCAATAGTTCTACCAACTGGCCACTTAACACCCCGCCTGCTTAAAATAATTACACCTTTGATATATAAAGCAACAATAAATATAAGTAGTCCTAGCATTAAACCATCTGGTTCATAAGAGAATAAAAGTCGAGAAAGATTAGGCTCTGGTGGTAGTTGAATACCTGTGACAAGTAACGCTGGAGTTATAGCAATCTCTTTCTCAGGTGGTGCAACCGTTGATAGCCAACTTCCTACAAATATGGTTCCAGCCATTATAAAAATCTCTGCCGTAACTAATCTAAAAATTGATGGATAATCTGATTTAACAATCCACCTTCTATGAATGGCGCCGAAGCCAATTAAAAGTACAGCTAAAAATATTTTCAAGATTATTATTGCACCATACTTACTTTGCCAGGCTGAAAAACTATCTAGCCTTGTCCAAGCATTTGCCACCCCGCTTGCTGCCACAGCAATAGCGCCCCAAAGTGCAATCTGGCTAAATCTAGGCAGTGCAATAACTCTTTGCTTGCTATCTAATTGAATTAGGCCAAATAAGCCTCCTACCCAAAAACTTATTGCAATCACATGGATTACAAGTGCACCTATTGCTAATCCATGGCTACCAGAGGCGCTGCCATGACTTTGAAAAACTGGTGCAATTAAACCAATTAAAGCTAACCCTAAAGATATATAAGCAGCCATTATCTTTCTAAGTGGAACTGCTAATAGCAATAAAATCACCATGCCTTGAAGCAAATAACTTTTACCTAGCGAGGTTTGAGTCAAATAAGATCGGATTACAGTTATATCTAATGAAGCTAAAATTGATTGATCTAATAAATAAGCAATCTGAATTATTGTGAATATAAATAAAGCAAGTAACCAAAAAATATAGTACTTTTTTATTTTTTTAGTTAGCTCACTGCTTTTAATACTACCTTTGATATCTTTATCTAAAAAAGCAGCCGCAATTATTAGGCCAATACTTAAAACACTAACTAATTGAAGTAAGCCTTTAGCAATTGGGACTAACGTTTCGACCATTTAAGTTACTACTTTAAAAATTTCTTACTGCTACTTGAATTTTTCCTAGGAGTCTTTGGCTTACTTGGCGTATTAAATGTTTGCTTTGCATATCGTGATAGAAACACTAAAACAATAAAAGCAAAAACCATTAGGCCAATTACAAATAAATCAGTTAAACGGTTTGGATTATTTGAGGCTAATGGGTCTTCACTCACAGTTGGGGTTGGTGTTGGGAGTGATACTTCATCAGGGGCGTTATAAATAAATGTAAATGTGCCAGAGGTTGATTCCTCATCAATGGCCATTAATGTATATGAAACTGTGTATGTACCAGAGGTTTGTAGTGGTTTTAATCCAACCAATATAACTTGGCCTTGAATTTGGATTGCACCATCATCAACCCTAATTCCTTCTGGACTAATTACTTCAACTGTATTTGCACCTTCAACTAAATCAGCATTTGCTTTGATTGAAATAGCACTTGGTGAGAGATTCAAAATTGAGCCAGCAGTGGGTGAGGTAGTAATGATTGATGTTGCAAAAGCCGGACTAGTCCCAAGCAGAGAAATTATCGCCAAGCTAATTATCTGAATTAAGCGCTTCATTTCTGCCCAACCTTTCCAGTTAGCCCTTATCTTCCCACTTGCTTAAGATTATCCCCTATGCCTACCTATGAATACCTGTGCAACAAGTGTGAACATGCTTTTGAGGTCGTTCAGTCCTTTAGTGATGCAGCTATCGAGGATTGTCCAAAGTGTGATGGCAAAGTTAGAAAGGTATATAACAACGTTGGAGTCGTATTTAAGGGAAGTGGATTTTATAAAACTGATTCAAGAAGTACTACTCCTGCCAAAACTGAAAGTAAGCCTGAGGTAAAAACTGAAAGCAAGCCTGCGAGCAAACCTGAGAATAAGTCTAAAAATAAAACGGATTAAAAATGATGAGGCGGCTTATCTGCCTTAATTTCATCATCTCGTCTTGTATCAACCTCTAAATCAACCTCATCATTAGTTATTTTAGGAAGCAGGTGATTTATTTCACCAGATCTTTGTTTCCTGGCATCAGTAGATTTTTCAGAATTATCATTGCTACTCATTAGAATATAAGTCTACGCCATAACAACTATAAAGAGTAAAAATTGAGGTTAAAATGTTTGAAAAATTAGGTTTGCTAATAGTCACTCGTAAGAAATTTATTTTTACTCTTTTTATAGCTTTAATACTTGCTGCTGGCGCCATCGGATCATCAGTATTTGGCAAATTAGATAGTGGTGGCTATTCAGATCCAAAGAGCGATTCAGCGAAAGTCTTTGAATACCTAACAGATGAATTTAAAGTTAAAGATCCAGCCGTAGTTCTGGTTGTAGAGACAAAAAATGGCATTATTTCACCAGAGGCTTCTGCATCAGCAACAAGATTAGAAAGTCAAATAAAACTTGAACCTGGAGTTGAATCCACACTCTCATTTTGGAGCTCTGGTGGAGCACCGTCATTAAAGAGCAGTGACGGTAACTCTGCATTTTTATTCATCTATAGCCAAAGCACAGACTGGGATGAAGTACAAAATCTAGGTAAAAGAATGCAAGAAAAATATGAGGGTAATTACGAAACTCTAAGAGTTTATGCCAGCGGAACTGGAGTATTTGCACACGCAATTAACACAAAAATTGCAGATGATCTGAAATTATCTGAAGCCATTTCGATCCCATTGACTTTTATATTTCTAGTTTTCGTATTTGGTAGCTTGGTTGCTAGTGCAATGCCGTTACTTGTTGGCGTCTCGGCAATTTTAGGCTCACTACTTGTTATGTACCTACTGACTTTATTTACCGGCGTGAGTGTCTTTGCGCTAAATCTAATAACTGGACTTGGGCTTGGTTTAGGAATTGATTATTCATTATTAATGGTAAATAGATTTAGGGAAGAATTACACGCTGGAAAATCAGTTGAAGATGCAGTACGAAAAACTGTTAGCACTGCTGGCAAAACCGTATTTTATTCTGGTTTAACTATTGTTATAACCCTTGCTTCATTAATGCTATTTCCGTTAATGTTCTTAAAATCTTTTGGCTACGCTGGGGTTACCGTAGTAATTATGGCTGTGCTTGGTTCATTAGTTGCACTACCTGCCTTGCTCGCAATCTTAGGAACTCGAATAAATAAAGCAGTTGTACGAAAAGGCGCTATCGCTCCAAAAGAGGATGGTAAATGGGCACAAACTGCAAGATTTGTTATGCGCAGACCGGTAGCAGTAGTCACACTTTCATTAATTTTGTTAACTGTTTTAGCAGCTCCGATTAAAGATATTGTATTTACTCAAGTCGACTCCAGAGTATTGCCAGCTAGCAATCCTGCTGCTGCTGCATCACAAATAATTTCAGACCGCTTCCCTGGCCAAGAGGGAAATCCAATTGAAATTGTTGTGCCAAATGGTGCTCAAATTACCAGCCAGATAGATCAATTCACATCTGCTATTGCAAAGGTTGATGGCATAGTTCGCATCGGACAATTACAAACCTATGGAAACGATGTCCGAGTTACTGCTATTCATGAGATGGGTCCAAGAACACCAGATGCTGAAAGATTAATCAATGAAATTAGAGATCTACCATCACCTACAGGAACATTAATTGGTGGGGTGGCTGCAGATTATGCCGATACTCAAAATGGAATTGCCAGAACGATGCCATGGGCATTGTTATGGATAGTAATTGGCGTACTTCTGCTGTTGTTTGTCTTTACCGGTTCGATTATTCTGCCGATCAAAGCCGTTATTTTAAATATTCTCTCCTTAGCTGCCACCTTAGGTGCAATTACTTGGATATTTGTGCATGGTCACCTTCAATGGCTAGTTGGCGAATTTACCGTTACAAATGCAGTTGATACTGGGTCTATTATTTTGGTTGCAGTTGTCGCCTTTGGTTTATCTATGGATTATGAACTATTCCTACTCTCCCGAATCAAAGAAGAGCATGATGCAGGAAAATCTAATGTTGAATCAGTGGCAATTGGATTACAAAGATCTGCTCGCATTATTACTGCTGCAGCTGGCTTATTAGCCATCGTTTTCGCCTCATTTGTTTTAAGTGGCGTAACCTCAATAAAGATGCTTGGTTTTGGTGTGGCATTTGCAATTATTTTAGATGCAACTTTGGTCCGTGCATTACTTGTACCAGCATTAATGAGATTATTTGGTGAACGAAATTGGTGGGCGCCAAAAGCTATGAAACGTTTCACTTTAGATCATTAATTGATTGCGTCCCCGGCGGGAGTTGAACCTGCGACCTACCGCTTAGGAGGCGGTTGCT
>DAOROF010000017.1:0-16808 GCA_035441405.1 Candidatus Nanopelagicus sp. | reverse complement strand
CAAAGTGGCAACGATGTATCACGATGAAGATGCAGATCTAGCAATTATTCAATCAAAAAAGGTTGCAGTAATTGGTTATGGATCACAAGGACATGCACATGCACTATCACTTCGCGATAGTGGGGTAGATGTAGTTGTTGGCTTAGCTGAGGGTTCAAAATCTCGAGCAAAGGCAGAAGCTGAAGGACTTAAGGTTGCAACAGTTGCTGATGCTGTAAAAGGTGCGGATGTAGTTATGTTGCTTGCTCCTGACCATGTACAACGCCATATTTACAATGATTCAATTGCGCCAAATATTAAATCTGGTGCGGCATTGTTCTTTGGCCATGGCTTTAATATTCGTTTTGGCTATATCAAGCCACCAGCAAATGTTGATGTTTGTATGGTTGCTCCTAAAGGACCTGGACACTTAGTTCGTCGAGAGTACTCAGCAGGACGTGGCGTACCAGTTATTGTTGCAGTAGAACAAGATTCAACTGGAAATGCTTGGCCATTAACTCTTTCTTATGCCAAAGCAATTGGTGGCTTAAGAGCTGGTGGAATTTTGACTACCTTTACCGAAGAGTGTGAGACTGATTTGTTTGGTGAGCAAGCAGTTCTTTGTGGCGGTGCTTCTCAACTAGTTATGTATGGTTTTGAAACTTTAATTGAGGCCGGATATCAACCAGAGGTTGCTTATTTTGAGTGTCTACATGAATTGAAGTTAATTGTTGACCTGATGTATGAGGGTGGAATCGCTAAACAACGTTGGTCTGTTTCAGATACAGCTGAGTATGGAGATTACATCTCTGGACCAAGAGTTATTGATCCAAGTGTTAAAGAGAACATGAAAGCAGTTCTAGCTGATGTTCAATCAGGAGCTTTCGCCAAACGCTTTATCGATGATCAAGATGCTGGTGCACCAGAATTTAAGTCTTTGCGTGCTAAAGGTGAATCTCATCCAATCGAAGCTGTTGGTAGAGATCTAAGAAAGATGATGTCATGGGTTAAAGCTGCAAATAAAGATGATTACAAAGAGGGAAATGCAGCGCGTGGCTAAACCTGTTGTCCTAATTGCTGAAGAGTTAAGTCCGGCCACATTAGAGGCTCTTGGACCAGACTTTGAGGTGCGCAATTGCAATGGCGCTGATCGTGCAGAACTACTTTCTGCATTGTCTAAAGGAGTAGATGCGGTATTAATTCGATCTGCAACAAAGATGGATGCCGAAGCTATTTCAGTTGCAAAGGGTTTAAAGGTTATTGCACGAGCTGGTGTTGGATTAGATAATGTTGAAATTCCAGCTGCAACCGCAGCTGGTGTAATGGTTGTAAACGCGCCAACCTCAAATATAGTTTCAGCAGCAGAGCTTGCAATTGGATTATTGCTGGCTTGTGCCAGATCCATTTCACCAGCACATGCAGCCCTTAGAAATGGAAAGTGGGCCAGGTCTAAATACACCGGAGCTGAGTTATTTGAGAAAACTTTAGGAATTGTTGGTTTTGGCCGTATTGGTCAATTAGTTGCATCTCGCATGCAAGCTTTTGGAATGAAAGTTGTTGCATATGATCCTTATATGCTACCTGCCAGGGCTGCTCAATTAGATGTTGCGTTAGTTGAATTAGATGAGCTACTAAAGGTGAGTGATTTTATTTCAATTCACCTACCAAAGACTAAAGAGACGGCAAATTTAATCGGCACTGAAGCATTAAAAAAAGTTAAACCTTCAGTGAGAATAATTAATGCTGCTAGAGGTGGCGTACTTGATGAGGCCGCTCTTTATGAAGCATTAAAAAATGGAAAGGTGGCCGGTGCTGGACTTGATGTTTTTGCGACTGAACCATGTACTGATTCACCATTATTTACCCTAGATAATGTAGTTGCCACACCTCACCTAGGCGCTTCAACAGATGAAGCTCAAGAGCGAGCTGGAATAGCTGTGGCAGTCTCTGTGCGCAAAGCATTATCAGGTGAGCTAGTTCCTGATGCAGTAAATGTTAAGGGTGGCGCAATAGATGAAGCAGTTAGACCTGCACTTCCACTTGTTGAAAAATTAGCTCAAGTTGCAATTGCGCTAGCTACAGATGTGGTTGCCACAATAGATGTAGAAGTTCGCGGTGAAATTTCTGCTCTTGATGTATCAGTCCTTTCTACCAGTGCGTTGAAGGGAGCGTTAATTGGTATGGGTGCTGAGGATGTTACTTATGTAAACGCACCTGCATTAGCAAGTGAACGTGCATTAACTTCAAATATTTCAACCAATGCCGAAAGTCCAGATCACCGAAATTTAGTCTCTGTCCGAGCAGCATGCGCAGATGGAAGCAAAGTATTAGTAAGTGGAACTTTGATGGGAATTAAACAAATTCAAAAAATTGTTGCGATCGATGCATTAGATCTAGATTTAAAGCCAACTAGCAATCTTTTATTCCTTCGATATAGCGATCAACCTGGTGTAGTTGGAGTAGTTGGTAACGCCCTTGGTAAGTTGAAAATTAATATAGCCGATATGCAGGTAGGACGCACTGAAGTTGGTGGCCAAGCATTGATGGCGCTTACTGTTGATTCTGTTATTCCAAATGATTTGCTCCAGATAATCACCAAAGAAACAGGTGCATCTTTGGTTAGATTTGTAAATTTGGTGAATGAATGAAAAATTTCAATTTAGCAGTTATCGCAGGCGATGGAATTGGACCAGAGGTTGTCACTGAAGGTCTAAGAGTTTTGGATACTGTTGCCAAAAAATATGACTTGAATTTCAGTAAAACTAATTATGAGTTGGGTGCTGCCTATTGGCATAAGACCGGTGAAACATTGCCAGATTCAGTTATGGCTGAATTGGCTAAGGCTGATGTAATTTTACTAGGAGCAGTTGGGGACCCATCAGTGCCTAGTGGAGTTTTAGAGCGTGGGTTATTACTTAAATTAAGATTCGCATTTGAACATTACATTAACTTAAGACCAGCAAAGTTATTTCCTGGCGTTGCCTCACCAATTACAAATAATAAGGGCATAGATTTTGTTGTTGTTCGAGAGGGAACCGAAGGACTTTATGTTGGGGCTGGTTCTATCAAGGATGAAGGAACAAATAAGGAGCTGGCTATTGAAGAGTCAATCAATACTTATAAAGGTGTTGAGCGAGTAATCCGAGATGCATTTAATCGCGCTCAGAGCAGGCCACGTAAAAAGTTAACTTTGGTACATAAGAACAATGTATTAACTAGAGCGGGTGGACTTTGGAGTCGAGTCTTTAAAGAGGTCTCAAAAGATTTCACTGATGTCACCACAGATTACCTACATGTTGATGCCGCCTCTATGTTTTTTGTTACAAATCCAGAAAGGTTTGATGTAGTAGTTACCGATAACCTATTTGGTGACATTATTACCGATATTGCTGCTGCAATTTGCGGCGGAATCGGATTGGCAGCAAGTGGAAATATCAATCCAACTGGAGCTTTTCCGTCAATGTTTGAACCAGTTCACGGCTCTGCCCCAGATATTGCTGGTAAAAATCAAGCAGATCCAACTGCCACAGTATTATCAGTTGCCATGATGCTAAATCATTTAGGACAAACTCAAGCAGCTAAAGATGTAGAAAATGCTGTTGCTCAAGATTTGTTAAATCGTGGCGATAAGAAGCGCAGCACAACTGAGATTGGCGATGCTTTGGTTAGAGGTGTGGCATGAAGGTAATTTCTAATCCAAATAAGAATCCAGTATCTGATAGTGATCGTAATCAGAAAGTAGCAGAACCAGGATTTGGTAAGTACTACACCGACAATATGGTGATCGCACATTGGAGTGAATCTGATGGTTGGCAAGATGCTGAGTTAAAGGCGTATGGTCCGCTAACGCTAGATCCGGCAACTATGGTTTTTCATTATGGCCAAGAAGTATTTGAAGGTATGAAGGCATACAGCCAACCAGATGGCGGAGTTTCATTATTTAGGCCAGAGGCAAATGCCAAACGATTTGCTAAATCTGCTGCTCGTATTGCCTTGCCTGAAATGCCAACTGACTTTTTTGTACAAACCGTTGAAGCTTTAGTTAAGCAAGAAAAAGATTGGGTGCCTAAAAAAATTGGTGAATCTTTATACCTTCGCCCATTCTTAATTGCAACTGAGGTTGGATTAGGAGTTAGACCATCTAATCACGCAACTTATGTGTTGATTGCAACTCCAGCTGCGGCATATTTCAATGCTGCTAAAGCGGTAACAGTGTGGATTTCAACTGAGTATGTCAGAGCAGCTCTTGGTGGAACAGGTGAGGCAAAATGTGGTGGCAACTATGCTGCTTCACTACTTGCCCAAAAACAAGCAGCACAAGAAGGTTGCGATCAGGTTGCATATATTGATGCCAAAGAGCGCAAGTGGGTAGAAGAGATGGGTGGAATGAATCTTTATTTCATTAAGGGCAGTGGCAAGGATGCCACCATCCTGACACCAAAATTAACGGGCACTTTACTTCCAGGTATCACGCGAGATTCAATTTTAACTTTAGCAAAAGATCTTGGTTACAAAACTGAAGAGACCATGATTTCAATTGATGATTGGCGCGATGGCGTTAAAAGTGGTGAGATTACAGAAATTTTTGCATGTGGAACTGCTGCCGTTATATCCGCTGTGGGTGCTGCTAAAAGCATTCATGGCACTTGGCAAACTGGTGATGCAAAGCCTGGTGTAATTACAAATGAAATTAGAGCAGCTCTATTAGCGATCCAGCATGGCACCTCGCCAGATAAGCATGGCTGGAATAAGCGGGTTGTGTAATGCCAATTAACGATTCCTTTCATATCTATGACACAACCTTGCGTGATGGTGCGCAACAAGAGGGCTTAAATCTTTCCGTACATGACAAGTTAAGTATTGCCCGCCACCTTGATGATTTAGGCGTGGGATTTATCGAAGGCGGCTGGCCAGGAGCTAATCCAAAGGACACTGAGTTTTTTAAATTAGCGCAAACTGAATTAAAATTAAAAAACGCAACCTTTGTGGCATTTGGCGCCACGAGAAGAGCCGGCGTTAAAGCAGCTGATGATGTGCTGCTTAGAGCCTTGCAAGATTCAAAAGCTGCAGCGGTGACACTAGTTGCTAAAAGTCATGATCGACATGTGGATCTAGCTCTGAAAACTCACCTAGATGAGAATTTAGCAATGATTGCTGATTCAATTAAATTTTTAAAATCAGGTGGGCAACGAGTATTTCTAGATGCTGAGCACTTTTTTGATGGCTACATTTCTAATAAAGCATACGCACTAGAGGTAGTTAGAGTTGCTGCCGAAGCTGGCGCTGATGTTGTCGCTTTGTGCGACACAAATGGTGGCATGCTGCCAGATGAGTTATCAAATATTGTGCATGAGGTTTTAACTGCTTCAAGTGCTCGCCTTGGAATTCATTGTCACAATGACACCGGATGTGCGGTAGCAAATTCACTAGCTGCGATCTCAGCAGGAGTTACTCATGTGCAAGGAACATTAAATGGCTATGGTGAGCGAACTGGAAACGCAGATTTAGTTAATATCATTGCAAATCTTGAACTTAAAAAAGAAAAACAAGTACTGCCAGCTGGCAAACTACAGGAAGCATTTAGAATCTCACATGCAGTTGCTGAAATAACTAATGTGGCACCAAGTGCAAGGCAGCCTTATGTTGGCACATCCGCCTTTGCGCACAAAGCTGGCTTGCATGCATCGGCTATCAAAGTAGATCCAATGATGTATCAACATGAAACTCCAGAGTCAGTTGGAAATGACATGCGCATGTTGGTCTCTGAGATGGCAGGTAGAGCTTCAATTGAACTTAAATCAGTAGAGCTTGGAGTTGATTTAGGTGGGGATAAAGATTTGATTGCCCGAGTTGTTGAGAAGGTAAAAGAGTTAGAGGGTAAGGGTTTTACATTTGAAGCAGCGGATGCATCTTTTGAATTACTGCTTCGCACCGAGGTGTTAGGTAAGCGGCCAAGTTTTTTCAAGATTGAGGATTGGCAAACTACTGTTCATCAAGATGAAGGTGGCAAAGTTACTTCTAAAGCTACGGTAAAAATCAAAGCCAATGGTGAAACTATCTCAGCTACCGGAGTTGGAAATGGTCCAGTTAATGCCATCGATAACGCACTACGATCAGGGTTAGAAAAGTTTTATCCTGAGTTATCAAAATTAGAGCTAACTGATTACAAAGTTCGAATCCTCGAAGGCCGGCTAGGCACTGGGGCGGTAACTAGAGTTTTGGTTGAAACCAGCGATGGAAATGGCGAGTGGAGCACGATTGGCGTTCATGAGAATGTGATTGCAGCCTCAGCCATGGCATTAGATGACGCGGTTACCTATGGCTTACTAAGACAAGGGCGCAAACCCGAGTAATCTGCTGATCATGTCGGCGGCATTAGTTACCCAGTATGAGGAGCATCTTGCTCTAGTTAGAAATCTCTCTGATAACTCAATCCGTGGGTATGTCACAGATTTAGAATCATTTTTAAAGCACATGGAAAAACTCGGAATAGTCGAGTTTAATCAATTGGAGATCGAACACATTAGATCTTGGCTAGCTAATCTGCAAAGCACCGGGGTAGCAAGAGCAACATTAACTCGAAGAATTGTTTCCATTCGAGCCTTCACAAACTGGGCAGCAGCAAATGGTTGGCTAACCTCTGATTTGGGAGCAAATCTTTCAGTCCCTAAACCTCATAAAGTTTTGCCAGAGGTATTAAATGTTAATGAAGCCGCTACCGTAATTAAATCCCTGGAGGTTAAAGCAGCTGAAGAGCCAAGTGCTGAAAATATTAGAGACCTAGCCATGCTTGAGGTTTTATATGGCTCAGGTATTCGAGTCTCTGAGTTATGCGGCTTAAATTTATCTGACATTGATAACTCTCGTAATACTTTAAATGTAATTGGCAAGGCAAGTAAGCAGCGGGTTGTCCCATTAGGTATTCCTGCCATGAAGGCATTAAGTAATTACTTAAGTACCGCCAGAGGAGAGTTAGTAAATCAATTATCTGCTGCCGCAGTTTTCTTAGGTTCCAGAGGAAAACGAATTGATCAGCGAACTGTGCGCGAGGTGGTTTATGAAGCAATGAAATCAGTTGGTGCCAGTATGGGTCCGCATGGCTTACGACATACCGCTGCCACACACCTACTTGAAGGCGGAGCTGATCTTAGAACTGTGCAAGAGATATTAGGTCATGCTTCCTTATCAACTACCCAGATCTACACTCATGTTTCACCAGAACGATTGCAATCGGCATATAAACAGGCCCATCCCAGAGCGTAGTAGAGATGAAAATAGAGTTAGACAGGGCTGTTGAGGAATTACTTTTAAGATTTAAGGATCCACATTTTGTTCGGGCGGTAGTAAGTGGGCGACGCAGAAATATGCAACCAGAGTTTGAGCGAGTTGATATCAAGCCAGTTTTAATTAAAGATCAGATTAAATTCCAGATTATCAGCAACGATGGTAAGAAAGATATAACTAAAAATGTTGATCAAGATTTTGATTTTAAATCATTGTTTTTATCTGGATATGCCAATCTATTAAGTGATACAACAACTGAATCCTATTCGGTAAGAATTACCAAAAAGGATGAGGCACTTGTTGGTATAAGTAAGGTGAAATTAACCAGAGATTTAGCACATGATCGACAAAAACAAAGAATGCTGCCAGAGAGTAATCAAGTATTTAAAGCTCTAGATATGTCAGATATGTTGGGGCGAATTAAGCCCAGCAAAATGGATAAATATAAGCAAACTGATGAGTTCTTAAGGTTATTAAGTAATTTACTAGATGATGAGGTAGCCAATCAGCGTGAGATTTTTGTTGCTGATTTAGGGTGTGGCCATGCATATTTAACCTTTGCAACCTATGAGTACTTAAAGGATAAATTCCAAAGGGTAGAGATTTTAGGGGTTGATGAGCGAATAGATTCAAAAGAGCACAATGAGAAAGTAGCGCAGAAATTAGGAATTGATGCAAAATTTATCGCAGCAAAGATCACCGATACCCCACCTCAAAAGGTTGATATCACAATCGCGCTACACGCTTGTGATACCGCAACTGATGATGCAATTTTCTGGGCGGTTAAAAATAATTCAAAGATAATCATGGTTGCACCCTGTTGTATGCATCAGATGCAGAGCCAAATTAAGCAATCACCTGAGCCCTGGGGGTTATTAACCAAGTATGGGTTGGTGAAGGAGAGATTAGTAGATTTAATTACTGATTCACTGCGCGCACAGATTTTAAAATTACTTGGTTATAAGGTAGATATTGTTGAGTTTATTGGGGGCGAGCACACCGCGCGTAATCTATTGATTAGGGCGGTTAAGGTTGAGAGTGAGGTAAGTCAGGTTGATATTGATCGATACCAAGAGCTAATTAAGCTTTGGCAGGTGCAGCCATACTTAGCCACATTACTTAAGAGTGAGTTAAAAGCTGCGGCGCAGATTTAGCTGCTCGATTTGAGTGCAGTACTTACTGGCAGTTAACTCACAGTTGATAACTTCAGAGTTGCCAATTGCGATACCAGTAATCAAACCAACTACTAGCGTGGTCAATATCAGTAGTACCTGCACCCGGTGATACTGCTTTAAACTCAGGTAGCCAGGCCCCTACTGAGCGCAAAATTGTGGAAATTTGGGTATAAAAGTTCAGGTAGGATTTGCCTCAGCACAAGATCTTAAAAAGTTTTGTGACTTCACGCATCTTAAAGTGATTAATTAATTACTTAATTAATAACTTATGGACCTGTTCGGTGTAGTTAGCAATAACTACTCGGTTCTAGATGCTAGGGATCTAGCAAATTGCTAGATCACAAACCGAGTGCTCGTTACTACTAAAAGTTAATAGTAATAATTGAGCGAAAAGGAGTGTGCCGTCATGGCAGTTGTAACAATGCGAGAACTTCTCGACAGTGGTGTTCACTTTGGACATCAGACTCGTCGATGGAATCCAAAGATGAAGCGCTATATCTTCACTGAGCGCAATGGCATCTACATTATCGATATCCAACAATCACTTGCCCTAATTGATGCAGCTTATGAGTTTATTAAGGATGCTGTAGCAAAGGGTGGACATGTGCTTTTTGTTGGTACAAAAAAGCAGGCCCATGAGCCAATTAAGCAGCAATCTGCCAGAGTGAGCATGCCTTATGTAACTGAGCGTTGGTTAGGTGGAATGCTTACAAACTTTCCAACTGTTTATAAGCGAGTGCTTAGATTAAAAGAGCTAGAAGCACTTGAGAGTGCAAATGATCAGCTATTAACTAAAAAAGAGTTACTTGTACTTCGTCGCGAGCGCGAGAAGTTAAATAAAAACTTAGATGGTATTCGTAATATGACCAAGCTGCCAGCAGCTATTTGGGTAGTAGATACTAAGAAGGAGCACTTAGCAGTTGCTGAGGCGAAAAAGCTTGGGATTCCAGTAATCGCAATCTTGGATACTAATTGTGATCCAGATGAGGTTGATTTTAAGATTCCAGGAAATGATGATGCGATTCGCTCAATTGCGCTATTAACTCGAGTAATGACTGATGCGATTGTGGCTGGATTACAAATTCGATCTGCCAATGCTGCCAAGATTGCCGATAAGGCGGCTGCCGAGGCGGCGGCTGCTGCTGAAAAAACAGCGGAGCAACCACTGGCTGACTGGGAAAAAGATTTAATTAAAGAGCCGACTCAAACACAAGGGGCGTAAATTGGCTTATACAGCAGAGGATGTAAAGAGATTACGGGAGCAGACCGCTGCCGGAATGTTAGATTGCAAAAAAGCTCTAGATGAAGCAGATGGTGATTACCAAAAAGCGGTAGAGATTATTCGCGTTAAAGGTCAAAAGGGTGTGACCAAGCGCGAGGGTAGAGCTACCTCAAATGGTTTAGTAACTGCAAAAGCTGAAGGTGACCTAGGTGTAATGCTGGAGCTAAATTGCGAAACTGATTTCGTGGCCAAGGGTGAGAAGTTTCAAGCACTCGCCGATGAGTTACTTAATCATCTAGCATCATCAAAAATTGGTGAGTTAGATAAGTTTTTAGCTTCTAAAGTTAACTCTGGTAAAACTGTGCAAGAGGTAATTGATGAAGGAAATGCGATGTTGGGTGAGAAGATTGAGATTAAGCGCATTAGCGTTTTAACTGGCTCACCAGTCTCCCTTTATCTACACAAGACCTCACCAGATCTGCCACCACAAGTTGGTGTGTTAGTTCAATTAAAAAATGCTGCTGAATCTGTTGGTAAAGATATTGCTCAACATATTGCCGCATTTGCGCCATTATTTGTCAGTCGCGACCAGGTGCCAGCAGATGAGATTGCTAAGGAGCGCAGACTTGCAGAGGAGACTGCGCGAACTGAAGGAAAGCCAGAGGCCTCAATTGCAAAGATTGTAGAAGGAAGAGTTACCGGATTTGTTAAAGAGGTATCACTTTTGGAGCAAGCTTTTGCCAAAGATGCTAAGAAAACAGTGCAACAGATTCTAGATGAGGCAAAGACTGCCGTGTCTGCCTTTAATAGATTCCGCGTAGGTCAGTAAACTTCACTTATAGACAAAATTAATTTTAGGAGCGCTCATGCCACGTAAGGGTTATAAACGAGTGCTCCTTAAATTATCTGGTGAGGTTTTTGGCGGGGAAAAAGGTATTGGGGTAGATCCAGATATCGTCCATGATGTGGCAAATCAAATTGCAGATGTGGTTAGAGCTGGTACTCAAGTAGCCATAGTGGTTGGTGGTGGAAATTACTTTAGAGGTGTGGAATTACAGCAGCGAGGCATGGATCGCGCCAGAGCAGATTACATCGGAATGCTTGGTACGGTAATGAATTGTTTAGCACTACAGGATTTTCTAGAAAAAGAAGGAATTGAAACTAGAGTCCAAACCGCAATCACTATGGGACAAGTTGCAGAGCCATATGTGCCGCGCAGAGCAATTCGTCACTTAGAGAAGGGCCGAGTTGTAATTTTTGGCGCCGGAGCTGGCATGCCGTTTTTTACAACCGATACTGTGGCAGCTCAGCGCGCACTTGAGATTGGTGTTGAGGCATTACTACTTGCAAAAAGTGGTGTTGATGGTGTTTATGATGCTGACCCAAGAAAAGATAAGAATGCTAAGAAGTATGATTTTGTTTCATATGATGAGGTTTTAAGTAAATCACTTGCCGTTGCCGATGCCGCCGCCTTTTCATTGTGTCGGGAGAACAAATTGCCAATTGTGGTATTTGATCTAAAAAATAAGGGCAATATTAAGCGTGCTGTATCTGGGGAAAACATAGGTACGCTAGTTAATTAAGAGTAATTTTCGAGTAGTTCAAATGTCCTAGTAGAGTTGTATTAATTAAGAAGGGGATGCAAATGTCAGACTTAAATACATTTTTAGCCGATTGCAATACCAAGATGAATAAGGCAATTGATGTAGCCAAAGAGGATTTTGCATCGATTCGTACCGGACGAGCTCATCCATCTATGTTTGCCAAGTTAATGGTTGATTACTATGGAACTGGTACACCGCTATCTCAGTTAGCCACAGTTCAAGTGCCAGAGGCGAGATTGGCGTTAATTACTCCTTACGACAAAGGAGCTATGGCAGCTATCGAAAAAGCAATTAGAGATTCTGATCTTGGCGTAAATCCTGGTTCAGATGGCACTGTAATTAGAGTTAATTTTCCACAACTTACTGAAGAGCGCCGGAAAGAGTTTATAAAGGTTGCAAAATCAAAGGCTGAAGATTCCAGAGTTGCAATCCGTGCGATTAGAAGAAGTGCTAAAGAATCTATGGAAAAATTAGAAAAAGATGGCAAGGTTGGCAAAGATGATTTAGCTCGGGCAGAGAAAGAGTTAGAAAAGGTAACCGGGGATCATGTGACCAAGATCGATGAATTACTCAAGCATAAAGAAGTTGAGTTGCTAGAGGTTTAATGATGGCTGATCTGCATGCAATAAATGACGCGATCAATAAGCGGGCAGGTCGAAAACTTCTTCCCTCAATATTAGTTTCACTACTTTTACTTGCAATAATTTTTACTACGATAAACACCGAACCATTACTATTTTTTGGATTCATCTGGGTAGTTATCATGATCGGAGTTCGGGAAATAGCCCACGCCTACCGTAAGGGTGGCATTGAACTGCCAGGTTACGTATTAATGATTGCCGCAACCGTACTTTTAGTTGCTACCTGGAATGGTGAAACTGAGGGCTTAGCGGTTTCAGCTGGGCTTACGATTCCGATTTTAATGTTTACCCTTTTACTAATTTCTCAAAAAGATTTTATTAAACGATCTACCTCAGCTGTTTTTATCACATTCTATTTAGCAGTATTGGGTGGGTTCATATTGCTACTTGCAAATCATCCAGATGGTGCGCTGCGAATTTTGGCACTAGTTGTTTTAATAGCCTGTAATGACACATTTGCATATATTGCTGGTGTGCTACTTGGCAAACATAAATTAGCGCCCAGCATTAGTCCAAAGAAATCCTGGGAGGGATTAATTGGGGGTGCAATTGCATCCATTGTTGGCGGTTCCTTAATTTTTCATTATCTATTTGAGGTCAATTGGATTGTTGGAGCTGCAATTGGAGTTATGACGGTGATCACGGCAACCTGTGGTGATTTAATTGAGTCTGCAATTAAGCGAGATTTAGCAATCAAGGATATGTCGAATTTATTGCCTGGCCATGGTGGCATCATGGATCGATTAGATTCTGCCCTTTTTACCGCACCAGCTGTTTGGTTTGCATTTGAACTTATCGCTCGGTATTTGTAAATGGCTGATTTAGTTTTTGAAGCCCCGGCAGTTAAAAAGAAGAGCCCAATCCACCTAGCTGATTTAACGGTGGCAGAGCGTAAGGCAAAGGCTGAGGAATTGGGAGTTCCGGCATTTAGAGCTAACCAATTAGCGGTTCATTACTTTACTCATCACAATGATGATGTTGAGAGCTTTACCGATATACCAAAAGAGCTACAAGCTAAATTAGCTGATGCATTTTTGCCAAAATTAATTACCTTAGTTCGATCAATAAGTTGTGATGGCGGCAAGACTAGAAAAGATTTATGGCGCTTACATGATGGCGTATTAGTTGAATCAGTTCTTATGCGATACACAGATCGCACTACAGTTTGTATCTCCTCGCAAGCAGGCTGCGGTATGAACTGCCCATTTTGTGCAACTGGTCAGGCAGGTTTAACTAGAAATTTAACAGCTGGTGAGATTACCGCCCAAGTAGTTATGGCTGCCAAAGCTTGTGATTTAGGGGAGTTACCTGGTGGTCCAACTCGATTATCTAATGTTGTATTTATGGGCATGGGCGAGCCAATGGCAAATTATGCAGCAGTTATGCAAAGCATTAGGAATATTACAAACCCGCAACCAAATGGTTTAGGTATTGGTGCTAGATCAATTACATTATCAACTGTTGGATTAGTAAATGGCATTGAGAAGTTAATCGATGAAGATATTCCTGTCACCTTAGCTATTTCATTACACACTCCAGATGATGAGTTACGAGATACCTTAGTTCCAAT
Source organism: Candidatus Nanopelagicus sp. (assembly GCA_035441405.1). GTDB lineage: Bacteria > Actinomycetota > Actinomycetes > Nanopelagicales > Nanopelagicaceae > Nanopelagicus. The sequence continues at coordinate 3,333 of DAOROF010000017.1, read as the reverse complement.
AAATTCAAGGTGGAAGGTTAAGGAAGTCCTGGCAGCAGCAGATAAGTATGAGCGAAAGACTGGGCGAAGATACTCAATTGAGTATGCATTAATTCGAGATATTAATGATCAAGCTTGGCGAGCTGATCTACTTGGTCGATTACTAAAGAATAGAAATGCACATGTGAATTTAATTCCATTAAATCCAACACCGGGCTCTAAATGGACCGCTTCTCGAGTTGAGGATGAGCAAGCATTTGTTGAGATTTTAGAAGGTTATGGCGTGGCAGTTACGGTGCGTGACACTAGAGGGCGTGAGATTGATGGTGCCTGCGGACAATTAGCTGCAATTGAACAACAGGCTGGTAAGTAGGCTAGATCTAAAGTTCTCACACGCTAGTGGGTGTGATTATTTACGCAACATAAATGTTGCGTAAATACCTAAAGCAGATTACTATGCGAAGTATGAAGAGATGGCTTATCGCAGCTGGGTTGTCCTCATTATTACTCTCTTTGACGGTTGGCTGCTCTGCCCAAAATGAGAGTTCACCTGAGTTAACAATCTACTCCGGCAGATCTGAGGATTTCATATCGCCATTTTTGACTGCCTGGCAGGAAAACAGTGGTGTGAAATTAAATATTCGCTACGGAGATTCAGCTGAATTAGCCGCTCAAATTTTAGAAGAGGGTAAAAATTCACCAGCTGATATTTTCTTAGCCCAAGATGCTGGATCTTTAGGTGCAATTTCAGCTGCCGGATTATTTACCCCAATCGCTAATGATGTTGCCACTTTAATTCCAAATCAATACATTGCCGAGAATCGGGAATGGGTGGGATTAACCGCTCGAGTACGGGTATTTGCCTATGATCCAAATAAGATTAAAACTCTACCCTTGAGCATCTCAGATTTAACTAAGCCAATTTATAAAAATCAGTTAGCAATTGCACCAACAAACGCCTCATTTCAAGCCTTTGTTACCGCCATGATTAATTCTAACGGGATTGATTTTTCTAGAAATTGGTTAGCAGCCATCAAGGCAAATGGAGCAAAGATTTATGCCAAAAATTCTGCAATTGTCGAAGCAATTGATAAGGGTGAGGTCTCAATTGGGTTAGTCAATCATTACTACACCTGGGAGGTTTCAGAATCATTAGGCAGAGAGATAAATGTTTTAAATGGTTTTTTTGCCGCAGGTGATATTGGAAATCTAATTAATGTCTCAGGTATTGGCATATTAAAATCCAGCGATAAAGTGGATTTAGCTAAAGGCTTAATTGATTTTCTAGCCTCCACCGAAACACAAAAAAAGTTTGTCTCAGATACGCATGAGTACTCATTAATTGATAAACAAACCGCCCCGACAGGATTACCAACCCTTACTGAAATAGGCTCACCAAATGTGGATTTAGGATTGCTTAAAGATGTTAAAACTACGCAAGATCTTCTAATTGAGGTTGGTCTACTCTAAATGCAATTGTTAAATAACAATGAAAAAATAAATGACCTAGGTCTTTATCAAGGCCAGGGCAAATCAGGCAAGAGGTTTTTAAGCTTTGCCACAGCTTTTGTCATTACCTTATCGATGCTGCCACTTTTCTACTTAATAGTTAGAGCAATTCAAAGGCCAGTTGAGCAAACTGCAGATCTAGTTTTAAGAGATAAAACACTTGAGGTGGTAGCTACAACTGCGCTACTAGTGGTGTTGGTCGTTCTACTTACTGGCATATTTGGCCTAGCAATTGCATCTGGCTTACATTTTGTTGAGCTGCCATTAAAACCATTATTAATAATTCCAGTATTCCTGCCGCTTGCGATTCCCTCCTATGTGTTTACCTACACTTGGATCGCTTTAATTCCAGGCTTTTCTGGTTTTTTTGCTGCCGTCTTTATTCTTACCCTTACAACTTTGCCATACGTTACCTTGGCTTGTCTTGCCGGCTTTCGTAGAGTCAACTCATCACAGATAGAGGTGGCAAGATCTTTAGGGCTTAATTACCCAACAACATTTTTTAGGGTGGTACTGCCACAAATACGTGGTCATTTAAGTGGTGGCCTACTGCTGGCTGGCCTGTATTCAATGAGTGATTTTGGCGCAGTATCACTATTAAATGTTGATACCTTAACGGTGACTATTCAAAATATGTATCGCGCTTCCTATGATCGCACCGCTGCTGCCGTCATGAGTTTAGTGCTTATCTTTCTTTCAGCTCTATTTGTAATAGGGGATGAAAAAATAAGGCTGAAGAATATGAAAACTAAGGTGATTAATACCCTTTCGATTAGAAGTGAGCTAATTAAAAAACTTTCATATCAAATTGCCATTATGGTCATAATCTTCATCTACACATTATTTGCCGTACTTGTTCCAATCTATGTATTGCTGACAAGATTTATCTCTAATCCAATTGCTATCAAGTGGGATATGGTGATTAGCGCTTCAATTTCAACAGTATCTGTTGCCTTACTTGGTGCGGCAATCGCGCTGGTACTTTCAATCCCAATTGGCATTTTATTCTCAGAGGAATCAACATCACTCACGCGAGCTACAAATCGAATTATATTAATTGGGCACGCACTTCCTGGTGTGGTAATTGGTCTTGCCTTAGTTTCATTTAGCTCAAGGTTTGATTTAATTTATCAAACTACATTTTTACTAGCTTTTGCCTATGCGCTTTTATTTTTAGCTAAATCGGTAGCAACAATGAGTAGTTCATTAGCTCAAGTGCCGGCAGGTGCCAAAGAGGTGGCAGCCACCTTGGGGCTAAGTCGATGGGCAGTATTAAAAAATGTTATCGCACCGATTTCATCTCCAGGCATAGCCTTAGGAACCACATTAGTTTTCTTAACTGCAATGAAGGAGTTACCTGCAACACTAATGCTGAGGCCAACTGGCTTTGAAACGCTAGCTACACAAATATGGTCATATGCTGCGATAAATCGATTTAATGAAGCCGCGCCTTATGCCTTAATATTAATTGCAATCGCTGCTATTCCAACATTTATTTTAAGTAGACCTGATAAAGCTGATCGCATTCAGCTTAGCCAAGGATTTGGGAGTTAATCGTGGCCTCGATTGAGATCAAAAACTTAGATGTTTCACTGGGTAATAAAAAAGTCCTGGATAACCTCTCATTTAATTTAGGCTCTGGCCAAATCGCAGCCTTATTGGGCCCATCAGGCTGTGGCAAGACAACTTTACTTAGGGCAATTGCTGGCCTGCTTCAGCCAAATGCTGGAACTATTAGATTTGATAAGCAACTAGTAAGCCTTTCATCCTTAGTGCTACCTGCGCATAAACGAAAAATTGGTTACGTTCCACAAGATGGTGCCCTATTTCCTCACCTTAATGTTG
>DAOROF010000016.1:16049-17361 GCA_035441405.1 Candidatus Nanopelagicus sp. | reverse complement strand
CTTCTGTAATTGCAACAGACCGGTGTTTTCCACCAGTGCATCCAATTGCAAGCGTCAGAAACTTCCGGCCTTCGTTAATAAATCCAAGCGCCATTGTCTCAAACAGCAGTTCGTATCTAGCTAAGAATTCTTGTACATTTTCACTACTAAGTACAGCATTGCTAACTTCCTGATCTAGCCCATTTAGCGGTCTAAGTTCTGGCACCCAATGTGGATTTGATATAAACCGGCAGTCCATAACCAAATCAGCATCTGCCGGCAATCCATATTTATAACCAAAAGAAAGAATGTTTATACTCAAATCAGCATCACTCTCATCTTGAAAATAATCTGAGATTCTCCGCTCTAGTTGGTGGATATTCAAAGAAGATGAGTCAATTATCAAGTCAGCTGACTCCTTGATCTCTCTTAAGCGCTCACGCTCCTTTGAAATTCCGTCCAGTACTCGGCCTGAACCTTGCAGCGGATGGGGACGTCTAGTTGATTCAAATCTTCTTACTAGGGCATCGTCAGCTGCATCGATGAATATCGTTTGGCTAGAAACACCTAATTTGGTCAGATCAGCGACAGATTTTGAAAAACTATCAAAGAATTCTCCACCTCTAACATCAATAATAATTGCAATCTTGGTGATTGTAGATTTTAGAAGATTTACAAGATTCTCAATCATTGCAGGGGGCAAATTATCTACAACATACCAGCCTAGATCTTCCAATGCGTGTGCAACCGTGGATCTGCCGGCCCCACTCATTCCACTAACAATTAATACTCTGGAATCTTTACTCATGTCCTTATCTTGCTACATCTGTCAAGCATCTAGAATTTCACCTGTAGAAGTATCAATACTTTCCTGCGGAGTTAATTTCGCGAAAATAACCTTTGCCAACTTGGGGCCTATGCCCGGTACTGCAGATATCTCATCTATCGATGCTGATTTTAAAGCTGTCACACTGCCAAACACCGCTAACAGCGCTTTTCTTCTTGTTTCACCTAGCCCATCAATTTCATCGAGTAAGGATTCAACCATTAGCTTCGACCTTTTGGATCGATGGAAATTGATTGCAAATCTATGAGCCTCATCTCGAATTCTTTGCAGTAGGTAAAGTGCCTCACTGTGACGTGGAAATATTATTGGCTCACTATTGTTTGGTAACCAAATTTCTTCTAACCTCTTAGCTAGTCCACATATAGCAATATCACTTATTCCTAATTCACTCAAGGCTTTAGCCGCAGCATTTACTTGAGGTTTTCCACCATCAACAATTACTAATTGTGGTGGATAGGCAAATCTTGGTTTATTACTTCCTTGAAT
>DAOROF010000016.1:0-15949 GCA_035441405.1 Candidatus Nanopelagicus sp. | reverse complement strand
TGATCAACAATTATCTCTCTCGGGGCTGGTACTTCAGAATAAACCTTTCCAATCATTGCTGAAATTATCTCTTCACCCTCGAGTAAATTTGACCTATCAATGATCCATGATCTGGAGCCTGTAATACGCCCGTGGGAGATATTAAATTGAGAAAGGGATGCATGAGTAATATCTTCATGAACTCCTAAAACATCTGCTGTTATATTTTCATTTAGAAAGCGGTTTGTAGATTCAAACGCTTTTTTTATGGCATCTAATTGGTCGCGTAATTTTGCAGCCTTTTCAAACTGCTCGAGTTTGGCCGCTTCATTCATTTCATTCTCAACTGCTGTAGTTATATCTTCCGGTGATTTCTTAGCTAAGAAATTGGCTAAGTTATTTGCCAACGTTTTATGTTCTTCAGCACTTATCCAGCTAACGCATGGTGCAGCACACTTTCCTATATCTCCAAGCAAACATTGTCGTTTGTTCCGTTGTGCAGTTTTAAAGTTGGACTCTGTACAAGTTCGAACTGGATAGATTTTAGTAATGGTTTCAAAGGTACTGCGCAATGCCCAAGCATGAGAATAGGGACCAAAATAAGTTGTGCCCTTAACTTTTTTTGATCTAGAAATAAAAATCCTTGGATATTCCGCTTCAAGATTAATAGCTAAATATGGATAAGACTTATCGTCTTTAAACTGAACATTGAAATCTGGGTTAAATTGTTTAATCCAAGTGAATTCAAGTTGTAGCGCCTCTAATTCGGTTTTTACTATTGTCCAGTCGACCCTAGTTGCTGTTTTAACCATACGACGAGTCTTTATTTGAAGATTGCTGCCAAAATATGAGTTAATTCTGTTTTTAAGATTCTTAGCTTTTCCAACATAAATTACCTTGTCATTTTCGTCGAAAAACCTATAAACACCAGGGTCAGTTGGAAGATTGCTAGGCCTATAACTTTGTGGATCTGCCATGCTTCACTTCTTCAAAACCTCGAGTAAGAATTTTCCCGTATAACTCTTACTAACTTTGATAATCTCTTCTGGTCTTCCTTCAGCAACTACTAATCCTCCACCGGATCCACCCTCTGGTCCTAAATCAATTACCCAGTCAGCAGACTTAATTACATCAAGATTATGCTCGATTACAACTACAGTATTTCCAGTATCAACTAATCGATTCAATACAAGCAAAAGCTTTCGAACATCTTCAAAATGCAAACCCGTTGTTGGCTCATCAAGCACATAAATAGTTCGGCCAGTTGATCTTCGCTGCAGCTCAGTAGCCAGTTTTACACGCTGCGCTTCGCCTCCCGATAACGTAGGGGCTGATTGACCTAAGCGAACGTAACCTAAACCAACATCGCATAGAGTTTTTAGAAATCTTGAGATTGCAGGAACTGATTCAAAGAAATTACTTGCTTCTTCGATAGGTAAATCAAGCACTTGGGCAATTGTCTTACCTTTATAGTGAACTTCAAGGGTTTCTCGGTTATACCTAGCTCCGTGGCATACCTCGCAAGGAACATAGACATCGGGCAGAAAATTCATTTCTATAGTAATAGTTCCATCGCCGGCACAATTTTCACAACGCCCACCCTTGACATTGAAAGAGAATCTTCCCTGTTGGTATCCACGTACTTTTGCCTCCGTAGTCTCAGCAAAAAGTGCGCGAATCTTGTCAAACACTCCCGTGTAAGTTGCCGGGTTTGAACGTGGCGTTCGTCCAATAGGTGATTGATCAACGTGCACAACCTTATCTAGTTGATCCAATCCAGAAATAGTTCGATGTCGTCCTGGAACTATTCGAGCACCATTTAATTTGTTGGCTAAAACTGAATATAAAATGTCATTCACTAAAGTTGACTTACCTGATCCGCTTACGCCAGTAACTGCAACAAAAACAGCTAAAGGAAATGTAACATCGATATTTTGCAGGTTATTCTCTTTAGCGGATTTTATGGTTAAGACTTTTTTAGCATCAATACTTCGTCGAATCTTTGGTATCTCTATTACTGATCTTCCTGAGAGATAGGCTCCGGTAATGGAAGATTTATTTGATATTAGGTCCTGATAGCTACCAGATGAAACAACCTCTCCGCCATGTTCACCAGCGCCGGGACCTATATCTACAATCCAATCTGCAGTTCTAATGGTTTCCTCATCATGCTCTACAACAATAAGAGTATTTCCTAAATCACGAAGCCTAGTTAGGGTCTCGATAAGCTTTCGATTATCTCTTTGGTGAAGGCCAATACTTGGCTCATCAAGTACATAAAGAACCCCCGTTAGTCCAGAACCAATTTGTGTAGCCAATCGAATTCTTTGTGCCTCACCACCTGACAGCGTTGCCGCCGGTCGAGCCAAAGATAGGTAATCCAATCCAACATCTAAGAGAAAACCTAGACGAGCATGGACTTCTTTTAATACTCGTTCTGCAATTTTTTTCTCCCTCGCCGAAAGTGAAATCTGCTTTAAGAATAAAGCACACTCAGCTATTGAAAGTTCGCAAATCTCAGCAATATTCTTTCCACCGACCGTTACAGCAAGTACTTCCGGCTTTAATCTACTTCCATTACAAACATGACATGGAGTTTCTCGCATGTACGCTTCGTATTTATCTCGGCTGTAGTCGCTATCGGTCTCACTATGCCGCCTATGAATAAAAGGCACCACGCCCTCAAATCCAGTCGTATAGTTACGGACTCTTCCATATCTATTCTTATACTTAACATGGACCTCATAGTCCCAGCCGTGCAAGATTGCATCCTTTGATTTCTCAGACAATTTCTTCCATGGCATATCCAAAGAAAATTTGATATCTGAAGCCAATCCTTCTAATAAGCGTAAAAAATACTCAGATGATTGCCCACCCGACCATGGTGCAATTGCTCCCTCATAGATAGAAATTGAATCATCGGGAACTAATAGCTCTTCGTCAACTTCAAGCTTTGTGCCAATTCCTGTGCACTCTTGGCAAGCACCAAAAGGTGAATTAAATGAAAAAGATCTTGGTTCTAACTCTTCAAATGATAGTTCGCATTCATGACAAGCCATATGCTCACTAAATACTTTTTCTTTATCTTGTGAACCTGACTTCTTGTCAATAAAGTCTAAAACCACTAGTCCGCTCGCTAAACGCAATGCAGTTTCAATTGAATCAGTTAATCTTGATTTACTTTCACTTTTTACACTAAGCCGATCAACGACTACTTCGATTGTGTGCTTTTCTTGCTTCTTAAGCTTTGGAATTTCAGAAATTTGGTAAACAGTCCCATCTACTCTGGCTCGGGAGTAACCTTGTGTCATAAAATCTTTGAACAAATCTAGGAACTCACCTTTTCTGGCCCTTATAACTGGGGCAAGTACTTGAAACTTAGACCCCTCAGGCATTTGCAAAATTTGATCTACGATATTTTGTGGAGTTTGCTTTGCAATTTCTTTTTTACACTTTGGACAATGGGGCTTACCAGCCCGAGCGAACAAAAGTCTTAGGTAGTCATAAACCTCCGTAATCGTGCCAACAGTAGATCTTGGATTCCTGTTAGTTGATTTCTGATCAATTGAAACTGCAGGTGATAAACCCTCAATGAAGTCAACATCAGGCTTATCCATCTGACCCAAGAACTGGCGAGCATATGCAGAAAGTGATTCAACATATCTGCGCTGTCCTTCAGCAAAAATAGTGTCAAACGCAAGGGAAGATTTTCCTGAACCCGAAAGTCCGGTAAAGACGATGAGCGAATTGCGAGGCATATCTAGCGAGATATTTTTTAGATTATGCTCTCGAGCACCACGAACAATTAATCTGTCATTCATTAACTGCCCGCCTCTTCCATTCCTTTAAGCTCTCGCTTAAGTTCTCTAATTTCGTCCCTTAACCTGGCTGCTAACTCGAAATTTAGTTCTGCAGCAGAAATTTTCATCTGCTCGGTGAGCGATGAAATAAGAGCAATTAGCTCACGCTTAGGAAGTGAAACAATTGATCTTTGACTAATTCCACTACTGATAGTACTTGACCTTGAGGATGAAGCTAAATCTTCCGTGTCATCAACTTCCTTTGCAATTAAATCAGTAATATCGGCAATCTTCTTTCGAAGTGGTGTTGGATCAATTCCGTGTTCGTGGTTATATGCCACCTGTTTAATACGTCGCCGGTTTGTTTCATCAATGGCAAACTGCATGGATTTAGTTATGTTGTCTGCATACATGTGAACTTCACCAGACACGTTTCTGGCAGCTCTACCTATAGTTTGAATCAATGATGTTGAAGATCTCAAGAAACCTTCTTTATCGGCATCTAAAATTGCAACTAGCGATACCTCCGGTAGATCTAACCCTTCCCGGAGAAGGTTTATGCCAATCAATACGTCATACTCCCCTGTACGTAGCTCTCTTAATAGCTCTACTCTTCTTAAAGTATCTACCTCTGAGTGCAGATAGCGAACTTTTAATCCCAAGCCCAACATGTAATCTGTAAGTTCTTCTGACATTTTCTTAGTCAAAGTAGTAACTAGAACTCGCTCATTTTTCTCAGCTCTAATTTTTATTTCATTTACTAGGTCATCAATCTGACCCTTAATCGGTTTTACAACTATTTTCGGGTCGACTAAACCAGTCGGTCGGATTACTTGTTCGACAAAGGTGTTACCAGTTTTTTCCAATTCATATTTGCCAGGTGTAGCTGAGAGATAAACTTTTTGACCACATCTATCCAAGAATTCAGTAAATTTCAGAGGTCGATTGTCCATTGCGCTTGGTAATCTAAAGCCGTGTTCAACTAAAGTTCTTTTTCTTGCAGCATCACCTTCATGCATAGCACCTATCTGCGGAACTGTTACATGGGATTCATCAATCACAACTAGAAAATCTTCAGGAAAATAATCCAATAAACAGTTTGGAGCACTCCCTGGTTCTCTGCCGTCTAAGTGACGTGAGTAGTTTTCGATTCCAGAGCAGAATCCAAGTTGTCTCATCATCTCAATATCAAAAGTAGTTCTCATTCTTATTCGTTGTGCTTCTAAAAGCTTGCCTGATTTCTCAAATTCTGAAACTCTTAGTTCCATTTCTTTTTCAATATCAATAATTGCGCGTTCCATAGTTTCAGGGCCGGCAGCATAGTGAGTCGCAGGAAATACATACATCTCAATCTCTTCACGGACTATTTCACCAGTTAGTGGATGTAAAGTCATAATTCTTTCTATCTCATCACCAAACATTTCAATTCTAAGTGCAAGTTCTTCATACATCGGGATAATTTCAATAGTATCCCCTCTTACTCGAAATGTACCTCGTTCAAAAGCAATATCATTTCTTTTATACTGAATATCAACAAATTTTCTTAATAGCGAGTTTCTCTCAATGGATTCTCCGACTCGAAGTCGAATCATTCGATCTACATACTCCTGCGGTGTGCCCAGTCCATAAATACAAGAGACTGTAGCAACCACAATTACATCTCTTCTAGTTAATAGAGAGTTTGTAGCAGAGTGTCTCAAACGTTCGACTTCGTCATTAATAGAGGAATCTTTCTCAATAAAAGTATCAGTTTGTGGAACGTAGGCCTCAGGTTGATAATAATCATAATAAGAAACAAAATACTCAACAGCATTATTTGGCATAAGTTCTTTGAATTCATTTGCCAATTGGGCCGCTAATGTTTTATTAGGAGCAATAACGAGAGTTGGTCTTTGAACCTGCTCAATTAACCAAGCAGTAGTTGCTGATTTTCCAGTTCCAGTGGCTCCGAGCAAAACAATGTCTTGCTCATTTTTCTCTAATCTAAGCACCAGCTCTTTTATAGCTGATGGCTGATCACCTGCAGGTACATAGTCACTTATGACTTGGAATGGGCTTACCTTTCGAGTTAAGTCAGTAACTGGTCTCATTTCTTTAACCGATTTAAATTCTCTAACTCAAGCCAGATACTTTCCACCTGGTTGCGAAGGTGTAGCTCATCCTTATCATTTCGGATAATGCTATTTGAAATGCTTTCACGCTCTACGTCACTTGCTTGGGCTTCCATTCGTTTCTTGATATCAGAGAAACCTAGCCCGCGATTTTTAAGTCGCTCAATTCTCAATTCTTCTGGTGCTGAGATAGTGATTATGTGGTCAAACTTATATGCCCCTTTGGACTCAAATAAGAGTGGAATCTGATTAATTACTATTGCTTCTCTAGGTAAGCTTGCGATTATTTCAGCAAAACTTTGTCTGATAAGTGGGTGGGTAATACTCTCTAGTTCAGATCGCTTCTGAGAATCATTAAAGACTAATGTCGCTAAAAGCGAACGATCTAGCTCTCCATTCTTAAGAATTACATCTCCAAATTTAGCCAGTACTAAATCAAAGCCTTTTGAACCTCTTTCTAGAACCGCTCTAGCTAACTGGTCAGAGTCAATTACAACTGCACCCAGCTCAGAAAAAATACCTCCAACAGTGGTTTTGCCTGAACCGATCCCGCCAGTTAGAGCAACAATTAACATAAGTTAACCCTACACAATATAAAAATGGCCCCAGATCCCTGGGGCCATTTTTAAGTTTAAATTACTCAGCCGCAGGTGCAGCAGCGTCGGCAGCTTTAGCCTCAGCCTTTTGTTTCTTATGAGCCATAAATCTTGCTTGAGCCTCAGCGTATTGGCGTTCCCATTCCTCGCGCTGGCTTTCGTATCCTGGCTTCCACTCTTGAGTATCGGCATCAAAACCTTCTGGATAAATGAAATTACCTGCAGCGTCATAGCGAGCTGGCATTCCATATTGAGCTGGATCAAATGCCTCCACCTCTACCTCTTGACCTTCATTCGCCTGCTTTAGAGATAGGGAAATTCGTCTACGCTCTAGATCTATATCAATAATCTTTACAAACAACTTATCTCCAACTTGAACTACTTGTTCAGGAATCTCAACATGGCGCTCTGCTAATTCAGAGATGTGAACTAAGCCTTCAATACCTTCAAATACTTTAATAAATGCACCAAATGGCACTAATTTTGTTACCTCACCATTTACAACCTGGTTGATACTGTTTGTTCGGGCAAAGGCCTGCCACGGGTCCTCTTGAGTTGCTTTTAGTGAAAGTGAAACGCGTTCTCTTTCAAAATCAACTTCAAGAACCTCGACCGTTACCTCATCACCAACTTCTACCACCTCTGATGGATGATCAATATGTTTCCATGACAATTCAGAAACGTGTACTAAACCATCAACGCCGCCTAAATCAACAAATGCGCCAAAGTTTACTATTGATGAAATTACACCAGTTCGAACCTGCCCTTTTTGGAGTTGATTTAAGAAAGTAGTTCTTGATGCAGATTGAGACTGCTCCAAAAATGCCCTACGAGAAAGAACCACATTATTGCGGTTTTTATCTAGTTCAATAATTCTACATTCAACTTGTTGGCCAATATATGGTGTTAAATCACGAACTCTTCGCATTTCAACCAGTGATGCAGGTAAGAAACCTCGAAGTCCGATATCAACAATTAAGCCACCTTTAACAACTTCAATAACAGTTCCGGTTACAACTTCATCTCTTTCTTTCTTACCTTCAACATCTCCCCAGGCCTGCTCATATTGAGCTCGCTTCTTTGAAAGTATTAGGCGTCCTTCTTTATCCTCTTTTTGTAAAACTAAAGCTTCAATACGATCGCCAACTTTTACTAATTCGCTTGGAGCAACATCATGTCTAATTGATAGTTCTCGAGAAGGAATTACACCCTCGGTTTTATACCCAATATCTAGAAGAACTTCTTCACGATCAATTTGAACAACTATTCCAGAAACTAAATCTCCGTCGTTAAAATTTTTAATTGTGCCTTCAATAGCGGCTAAAAAATCTTCTGCACTGCCAACATCATTTACTGCAATTTGAGAGGGGGTCATTAGGTAGGTGTACTCCAGGGTTAAAGCAACTAGTAGGGACAGGGACGGGCAAGGTTACTTTCTAAGTCCATCTAGGGTCAAACTGATTGAATTCACTTGCTATTTTTCAGATCGTGAGCCTGATATTTAGCCCTTTTGCTAGCTGTATCCATTTAACTAGTTGATTTTAGTTCGCTTTAATGGGCTGCCAAGTCCCAGCTTTTTCCTATCCCAATATTTACATCCAAAGGAACATTTAATTTATATGCTTTAGACATCTTATCTTTAACGATTGTAGTCAGTTCTTCCTCTTCCCCAACTGCGACCTCAAAAATTAACTCATCATGTACTTGCAAAAGCAATCTTGATTGAAGTTTTGCATTCAAAATCTCCTCTTCGACTTTAAGCATTGCTATTTTAATAATGTCAGCTGCCGACCCCTGTATTGGAGCATTTAGTGCTGCTCTTTCAGCAATTTCGCGCCGCTGTCGATTTTCATTATTGAGATCTGATAGATAACGACGCCGACCAAGGATTGTTTGGGTATAGCCTTTTGTTTTTGCCTCGACTACAACGCTTTTCAAATAATCTTGAATACCACCAAATCTTTCAAAATACTTACTCATTAGTTTTGCGGCCTCTGCTGGATCTATATCTAGTTGTTGTGCCAGCCCAAATGAAGATAGTCCGTAAGCTAATCCATATGACATAGCTTTAATGGTTCTGCGCATTTCTGCATCTACCTCACCTGGCTTCACATTGAAAACTTGGGAAGCTACTGTCGAGTGAAGATCTTCCCCGGTTTCAAATGCAGCAATCAGTCCTTTGTCATTAGATAGATGAGCCATTATTCGCATTTCAATTTGACTATAGTCAGCTGTGAGTAAATTTACATATGGCGATTGAGCAACAAAGCAATCTCTTATTTTCCTACCCTCCTCCGTTCTAATCGGAATATTCTGTAGGTTTGGCTCAGTGGAAGAAAGGCGACCAGTAGCTGCTACTGTTTGCTGAAAATTAGTATGAATTCTGCCATCACTTTCTGTCGCTGATAACAAACCTTCAACTGTTGATAGCAACTTACTGGTTTCACGAATGCGTAATAAATGTTTAAGAATTGGATGTTTGGTCTTAACAAAAAGCCACTCCATACTTTCGGCATCAGTTGTAAAGCCGGTCTTTATCTTCTTAGTCTTTGGAAGATCTAATTCTTCAAATAGAACAGACTGTAATTGCTTTGGTGAGTTGACATTGAATTCGTGGCCAGCTGCTTTATGGGCCAATGAGGTTTGCTCTTGAGTTACCTTTGAGAATTGACCGGCTAAATCTTCGAGTTTTTCCCTATCAATTGCAATTCCAGTAGTTTCAATTTTAGAAAGCAGAAGCAATGTTGGCTGTTCAATTTTCAAATAAAGATCACTCATACCCTGGGTAGCAATTTCAGTTTGTAAATCTTTTTGTATTCTAAATATCCAAGCCGCACTTTTAGGGTTGAAGGTTGAAAATAGGTTTTCATTCTCATCGGATACGCCAAGCAGTCTTTGCGCTAAGTCTGATAGGTCCAGATTTCTACTACCCGGATTTGCAAGATAAGCCAGCAGTTCTATATCTGCGGCAAGTCCACTTAGTCCTGTAATTTTCAATATTTCCTTAGCCCTATGAAGATACTTTGGCACCGCAGAATCGGTAATCCAGTCTCCAAAATTTCCGCTCAAGACATGAAGTACTTCGGATTCATCTAAAGCAACTGCATAGCTGATTATTTTCTTATCTACTACTTCTACTGAAAGAGCAATAGGTAATCTGCGATTAACAAGAGTTCTATTCAGATCAAAATGATCAACAACTTTGACCTTGATATTTATTTCACTTGTAGAGCTACCACCAATTTGCGGTAGGGTTTTTAGTCGCTCCCTAAGCGCCCTTATTTCTAGGGCCTCAAATATTTTAGTTATTTCAGCAGGATCAATTCCAATCCACTTAAGTAAATCTAAAGATATGGGGAGCTCTAAGTTTGTCTGTAACTGTGTTAGTTCTCTGTTTAACTTAACTTGATCAATATTTGCCCGTAAGACATCACCAACTTTCCCACTGATGCTTCCAGCACTCTTAATTAAATCCTGAAGTGAGCCAAAATCCGCAATCCACTTTGTTGCAGTTTTTTCCCCTACTCCAGGCAAAGACGGTAAGTTATCGCTTGGATCCCCTCGAAGCGCTGCAAAGTCTGGGTATTGCTTTGGAGTCAATCCATACTTTTCAATGACCGCTTCAGGTGTCATACGTACCATTTCAGTCACACCTTTTTTAGGATACAAGACTGTTGTTTTTTCACTAACTAACTGGAATGTATCTCTGTCGCCAGAGCAAATCAATACCTCAAATCCTTCAGTCTCAGCATTTTTAGTAAGAGTTGCAATTACATCATCGGCTTCAAACCCGGGCAATTCAAAGCGATTAATTCCAAAAGCATTCACTACCTCATAAATATGTGAGACCTGAGATCTAAATTCGTCAGGTGTTGCAGCTCGGTTTGACTTATACTCAGGAAATTTCTCAGATCGGAAAGTTTGTCGCGAGACATCAAATGCGACTGCAATATGAGTGGGCTTCTCCTGATTAATTAGATTAATAATCATGGCAGCAAATCCATATATTGCATTAGTTGGCTGGCCGGTAGATGTCTTAAAATTGTCCACTGGTAGGGCATAAAATGCCCGATAAGCCATGGAGTGCCCATCAATTAGTAACAATCTCTTACTACTCTTGGCCATATTGGGATTCTAATTGGCAATACAGGTTAAACTAATCAACATGACGGATTTTTTACAAGTAATTCGAGAGCGTGGTATCGGTGCCCTAGATAAAAAAATGGGAATTGAGATTATTGAGGCATCTCCTGAAAGATTAGTCGCCACAATGCCAGTTGAAGGCAATACTCAGCCAATCGGACTTTTACATGGCGGAGCAAATGTTGTGTTGGCTGAGAGCTTAGGATCGATTGGTACCCAGCTTCATGCTGGTGCTGATCGGAAAATCGTGGGCGTTGACATAAATGCAACTCATCACAAATCAGCCACTTCAGGCATTGTTACCGCAGTTGCGACGGCAATTTCACTTGGAAAAACTCTGTGTTCTTATAATGTAGAAATTAAAAATGACAAAGGTGAGCGAACTTGTACTGCAAGAATTACTTGTCTTATTCTAAATCAGCGTTAGTTAAATATTTCGTTTGCTCCAGTGCCTAAATAAGCAGATTTAACATGTGGGTCATTTAATAAGTCTTGCGCTTTTGCTTCTTTAGTAATAACACCAGTTTCTAATACATATGCTCTATGAGCTCTTTGAAGAGCCTGCTGAGCATTTTGCTCAACCAACAAAATTGTCACACCTTGTTTATTAATTTCTGTAATAATTCTAAAAATATTTGCAATCATCTGCGGTGCTAAACCCATTGATGGCTCGTCCAAAAGAAGAACTTTTGGTCTTGCCATGAGCGCTCTTCCAATGGCCAACATTTGTTGCTCACCACCTGAAAGTGTTCCGCCAGCTTGACTTATTCTCTCCTTCAAACGAGGAAAGAGCGTATAGACCTTTTCTAAGTCCTCTGCCATCTCTGAAGCCCGCATCTTTAGGTGGTACTTACCCATTTCTAAATTTTCTAAAACTGTCATACCAGGAAAAATACCGCGGCCCTCTGGTGCTTGAGAAATTCCACGCTTTACTCGCTCATGTGCTGGAAGCTTAGAAATATCTTCACCATCAAAAACAATGCTGCCAGAAGAAAGTGGACGCAGTCCAGATATCGTTTTTAGGGTTGTTGTTTTTCCTGCTCCGTTTGCACCAATTAATGTAACGATTTCACCTTGATTAACAACAACTGAAATCCCTTTGATTGCTTCGATCTTGCCGTAATGTACATGTAAATCTTTAATTTCAAGACGCATCTTCTGGTACTCCTAAATACGCTTCAATAACTCGCTTATCATTTTGTACTTTTGATGGTAAGTCATCAGCAATTTTTTGACCAAAATCAATTACAACTACCCGGTCTGAAACACCCATCACAAGTGACATATCATGTTCAATTAAAAGTACTGTATATCCGGCATCTCGAATCTTTCGTATTGTATTTGCGAGCTCCACTTTTTCAGCAGGATTAAAACCAGCAGCGGGCTCATCCAGAAGTAAAAGTTTTGGATTTGTGCCTAATGCTCGTGCAATCTCTAGTCTTCTTTGCACACCATAAGGCAAATTCTTAGCCAACCTATCGGCGTACTCTCCAATGCCAATAAAATCTAGTATCTCTTGAGCTTTAGACTTATCTCTTTTCTCTTCACGCCTAGAAATAGGGAGCCCAAAAAGCCCACTCAATAGTCCAGATTTCTTATGGGTATCAGTAGCAGTAATTACATTCTCTAGTGCTGTCATATCGCCCCACAGGCGAATATTCTGAAAAGTCCGAGCTATTCCACCATTAGTTATCTTGTATCGTTTTTGTCCTTTAAGAGATTTTCCCAAAAATAAAATATCACCTTTGGTAACTTGGTATACACCCGTTATGACATTAAAGACAGTGGTTTTGCCGGCCCCATTGGGACCAATTAGTCCCAAAATTTCTTGCTTCTTAATTTCAAAAGAGACATCATTTAAGGCAACGACACCACCAAATTGCATCGTTACTTTCTCAAGCTTTAGAACAGTCTCACTCATTTTGATTCCTTGTTTGGTAGTGGTTTCTCTCGCTTTTTACGAGGTAAGACACCATCTGGACGTAAATTCATCATTAAAACTAAGACCACACCAAAAACAAGCAATCTTGCATCTGATAAAAATCTAATTCGATCCGGTAGATATCCCAAAACTACAGCTCCAAGTATCACTCCCCAAATATTCCCCATTCCACCAAAAATCACGCAAGCAAGAATTAAAATTGAAACTTGCAAAGTAAAATTATCGGGCGAGATAAAAAGAGTTTTTGAAGCATATAAGACTCCAGCTGCTCCACCGACAGAAGCTCCTAGAACAAATGCCCATATTTTGTACTTAAATGTCGGCACACCCATTAATTCTGCAGCATCTTCATCCTGACGGATAGATTCCCATGCTCTTCCGCCACGCCTTATGCTTAATCGACGAATCATCCAAATTGTTAGCAAAATTATTATTAGAAAAGTCCAGTAGTAAAGCCTATGATTATCAAAGGTATATTCGAGTCCGAAAATTGTAGGTGGGGTTGGAATACCGATAATTCCATTTGCTCCACCGATCGAATTCAGGTTCAAAGCTGTAATTCTTACAATTTCACCAAAACCCAATGTAATAATTGCAAGGTAATCTCCTCTTAATCTCAAGGCAGGAACTCCAAGTATTAGGCCTGCAAACATGGCCATGGCAATACCGATTGGCAAAATTTCCCAAGAATTCAACCCAGTCTTAGTGCCAAGAAGTCCCATTGTGTAGGCGCCGATAGCAAAAAAGGCAACATAGCCTAGATCGAGCAATCCACTTTTTCCGATTACAATGTTTAGGCCCAGTGCCATAATTACGAAAATTGCGATTGGGAAAACTAGAACTGATTCATACTCTGCAACTGGAGTATTTAAAAATGTTCCCCCCAAAAAAGGTAATGAGGCAGCTATTGCAATTGCACCTATTGCTATTACTACTCTAGTTAACCGCCCAGATCTATCCCATAGATCAGCACCCCAGTCACGTAAATTAATCATCATGCCCTCGTTTGCGTGATTGCTTCACCAAAAACACCATTTGGCCTAAAATATAGAACTACAACCAAGACTAAGAAGACAGTTACCGCTTTCCATTGGGTGCCTAAAAAGAAGCTTGCGTAGGTTTCAAGGAGACCCAATGAAATTCCTCCATAAAAAGCACCTTTTATATTTCCAATTCCACCCAATATTGCAGCAGTGAATGCAGCGATACCTAATTCAAAGCCAATACTAAAAGCTGTATTTTCATATTTGAGTGTATAGAAAAACCCTGCCGCTCCTGTCATTAATCCACCGATTAAAAATGTTCCTGATACCACTCCATTAAGATTCACACCCATTAATTTTGAAGCTTCTTCATTCATTGAAACCGCTCTGATTGCCTTACCAAGCTTTGTTCGCTGAACAAATAATTGAAGTATTACAAATAAAACTAGTCCTGCAAAAATTATAATAGTGTTATCAAGTCTGATGTCGCCTCCAAATACCGTAGCAAGCGACTTTTTCTCCATAACTCTAGGGCTTCCCACATAACGAGAATCAGTCAAAATTCGCATAAATTCAGCTAATACAATCGACATCCCAATTGCAGAAATTAATGGAGCCAGTTTATTCGAACCTCTATTTCGAAGTCTTCGGTAAGCGACTAATTCCAAGATTATTGATAAGACTCCAGAGAAAATCATCGATGCCAAGAGGCAGCAAAGCAAGATAAATACTAATTTAAGCCCAGTAGCAGGCTCAGATTGTTGAGTGAAATTAAAAACATCTCGAATAACAACAATTGTTGCAAAGGTTCCGTACATAAAAATTTCTGAGTTTGCAAAATTAATCATTCTCAAAACACCGTAAACCATGGTGTAACCAAGGGCAATAAGCACATAAATAAAACCAAGACTTAAGCCGCCTAAGGTTAGGGATGTGAATTGAGCTTGAAAATTGGCTAGCATCAAATCTCCCTTCCCCTAATTCGGACTACGGCCCTCACTGTAGTGAAAAACTCTAAAAATGTTAAGAGCGCTTAGAAATTCTAAGCGCTCTTAATTCATATTTACTACATTAAGAATCCCCGAGAGGACCTTACTTTACCGCTCCAGTGAACTTGATAGCTCCGCCTTTGATTTCAAAGCCGTTCATTGGTCCACCAGCAACATCACCATTCTTATCAAACTTAATGGTAGTTCCGGTGATTGACTTTGTGCTTGATGCCTTAACGCACTTAAGCATATTTGCACGGGTAGAAACGCCCTTACCAATGCAATTTAAAAACACGTTAGTCGCATCAATTGACTCTGCTGCGTAGGTTCCTGAAGAAACTCCAAGTTGTTTCTTGAAGTCTGCTTCTAACTTAGCTGAGATTTCAGCCAATGGAACGGTAGCGCCAGTCAATCTAACACCTTCAAGAATTGAAGAGCTTGCAAGTGTCAAAATTCCTGGGGAAAGAACTCCATCGCCTCCAGCCAAAATACCTGTGTACTTAGCGTCGCGTAATTGACGATACAGAGATGCAGCTTGTGCATAGTAACCAGTGAAGATTACTACGTTAGCTTTAGCAGCAGTTACCTTGGAAATTGTTGCAGTCCAGTCAGTAGTCTTATCTGAAACGCTATCCTGTCCAACAAGTTTATTCGCAGGATCTTTCTTCATATACTCAACTAAGCCAACGCCATATGGAGATTGGTCATCAATCACAAACACAGCAGGTGAAGAAACACCTTTGGTTGCAAGTTTGTATAGAGCTGGGCCTTGGACAGCATCAGTTGCAGGGATACGGTGGAATACAGGGAATCCAATTAATCCTTGAGCTGGATCAGTAATTGATACGCGAGTTGCAGATGGAGAAATTAAAGGAAGTCCAGTCTGCTTGTAGAAAGGAAGTGAGCTGATTGTTGCGCCTGAATATGCAGGACCAACTAAACCAATGATCTTTTTATTTGTAGCAGTTCCTGGAGCAACCTTTGCTGCCTCAGTTCCGCTTCCTTGATCATCAACTTCAACAATCTTTACCTCATACTTACCCTTATTTTTTGCATTGAAAAGTTTTACGGCGTATTTGACACCATTTAACTCATCGATACCAACTTGAGCCTCTTCACCGGTAAGTGGGCCCTGGTATGCAATGGTTACAACTTTCGCAGCTGCATTCGATGCTGGAGCAATTGCTACAGCAGTTCCTGCTGCAAGTGCAAAAGCTGCAACAACTGAAATTAAGCGTTGCTTCTTCATTTAGTACCTTTCATTCATGATCATGTCCCTTAAGAAAAAGGGAGATGTGAAGGATAGACCATTGCCTAACCCCTAGCCAAGAAAAATAGGTGGGTATAAGAATTAAGAGGATTCCTGAGAGGTAATAGTTACCTAAAAGTTATGAACCAGGGATGGA
>DAOROF010000015.1:0-18159 GCA_035441405.1 Candidatus Nanopelagicus sp. | reverse complement strand
TGGAGTATGAAAAAGCTTTAACCAGAATTGATTCAAGAACTGGCAATCCTTATGATGTTTCAGCCCACTTTGTGTGGATTGGTGAAAGAACTCGACAACTAGATGGTGCGCATATGGATTTTGCAGAAAAAATTCATAATCCAATTGGAGTTAAGCTTGGGCCAAAGACGACACCAGAAGAAGCTCTTGCAATAATTAAGAAGCTAAATCCAAAAAATGAGCCAGGGCGCTTAACATTTATTTCACGTATGGGCGCAACTTTAATTCGCGAAAAGCTACCACCACTTGTGGAAGCAGTTTCCAAATCAGGGGCTTCAGTTTTGTGGGTTTGTGATCCCATGCATGGAAATACCTATGAAGCACCAAGTGGATATAAGACCAGAAAATTCGATGACGTTTTAGATGAGGTTAGAGGATTTTTTGAAGTTCACAAGAAATTAGGTACTCATCCTGGCGGTATTCATATTGAACTAACCGGAGATGATGTTACTGAGTGCGTTGGCGGTGGAGATCAGATTAGCCATGAAGATCTCGCAACACGTTATGAGAGTGCGTGTGACCCAAGACTAAACCATACTCAATCGTTGGAATTAGCTTTTTTGGTTGCAGAAATGCTTAGGGACCACAAAAAATAAAGGTTTAAAAAAATCTCCTCTAGGTATATAGTAATAAGGTGTTGCTTTCAACAAACTTAAAGACTCCAGTAGGGGAGTTAAGTTTGATTGCAGATGAAGACATTCTTATTGCTGCCGGATTTAGTGGGGTTGCTAATCTAATCAGCCGCTTAGATACAAAGAGTGCCGAGCAGAAATTATCAAAGTCTTTCAGAATTCCCATTATTTCAGATTTGATATCAGATTATTTTGATGGAGACTTCAATTCACTCAATGGCATTAGGACTCGTCAGTCAGGTGCAAAGTTCTCACAGGATGTCTGGAAAGTGATGAGAAAAATTCCGGCAGGAAAGACGATCTCATACGCAGAGTTAGCAAAGCGAGCTGGTTCGGAGGCCGCCGTTAGAGCTGCTGGAACCGCTTGCGGGAATAATTTGATTGCACCAATAATTCCCTGCCATCGGATCGTTAAAAGTGGTGGTGCATTGGGAAATTATGGTTATGGAGTAAAAGTAAAAGAGTGGTTACTTCGTCACGAGGGCGCTCTTAAGTAATTTTGGAATAATACTCTTAATTTTCTCAATATCTTTATCGGTAATATCAAAGTGAGTAACAAGTCTTAGGTATTTAGGGCCAAGCGCAGAAGTGAGAATTCCTGCTTGCTTAAGTTGGATAGCAAGTTCTTCGGCAGAAATTTGATACTTTGAGAGGTCTAATCCAACGATGTTTGTCTCAACAGTTTCACTATTAACTAAGTCAGGTGCTGTATCTTCAATTAATTTTGCTATTTCCTTTGCTCTTAAGTGATCTTTAGCTAATAACTTAAGATTATTATCTAATGCGTAATCGCCAGCTGCTGCTATTAATCCCACTTGGCGCATGCCACCACCATATCGTTTACGCCATGGTCGTGCTTTAGAAATTAACTCCTTACTTCCTAACATTAGTGAGCCTATGGGCGCTCCAAGCCCCTTAGACAGGCAGACACTTAGAGTGTCAAAGTGCTTTCCATATTCAGAAAGTGAAATTCCTGATGCAACATGAGCATTCCAAATCCTTGCTCCATCCATATGCATTTTCAAACCTAGCTTTTTACTTTCTTCTCTCAAAATTTTTATTTCAGAAAGTGGTTGGACAGTGCCGCCACCAAAATTATGGGTATTCTCAATCGCAATCGCCGTAGTTGACACAAGATAAGGGCCAGAATTTGGTTTAACAATATTCAATACATCTTCTGCTTTTAATAGGCCTCTGTCTGCTGCCCAGGTTCTTGTAGTGATTCCACTAAATACCGCAGCTGCGCCTAATTCAGCACGTACGATATGTGAGTTAGTTTCTGTTATTAACTCCTCGCCTGGTGAAACAAGGAGTCGTATTGAAAGCTGGTTTGCTAAAGAGCCAGTTGCACAAAAAAGCGCTGCCTCCTTACCAAATAAATTTGCAACCTTCTCTTCTAGTGCATTAACTGTTGGGTCTTCGCCATATACATCATCACCTACTGGCGCTGAAGCAATTACAGTACGCATTTCTTCCGAAGGTTTAGTGACGGTGTCAGATCTAAGATCTATCTGGGAATCAATCATTCTTTAGCTCCGTACTTTTATTATTTTTACTCTCTGACCAAATTACCATCGCCATCGCAGTCATAACTAGAGTACCACCGGAAAAAATTCTTAATGTTAATGGATCATTATCAAAGTAGAGTCCAAATATGAAGGCAAAGGGTACTTCCATTGCTAGCACAACTCCCGCTGCGGTTGCAGTCATAACAGCTTGAGCTTTAACTTGAATTAAGAATCCTAAAAATGTAGCAAATAGAGCTGTAAACAATATCGCAGTCCAAACTGAACTATCTGGTGGCACTTGATAGCCATTTCTAAATGAAATTATCATGAACAAAAGGGCGGAAACCAAAATTTGAATAAGAGTCAGTGGGTAGGCATTTTTTCCATCACTCCATTCACCTAAGGCAACAATTTGCATTGCAAAAATTATTGCCGAAATTAGCACCAATAATTCTCCAAAGCCAAATTCAACTCCATTGTATGCAATTAAGTACAAGCCAATAGTGGCAACAAAGACAGCTAGTAGTTGCAATCTTAAAATATGACGCTTAAGAATTAACCAGGAAATTAATGGTGTAAAAACCAAGTACAAACCAGTAATAAATCCAGTGCTAGAAACTGTAGTTTTTGTTAAACCAACTGATTGAAAAATAAATCCTGCTGATAATAAGAAGCCTAAAAAAATAGCACGAATCCAGAGAGTTTTACCTAGCCCCATCAAGGAGTAAGGTCGATAGGCAAACATTAATAGCCCAGCAATTAAGAATCTAGTTGCTAGAAAAGATATTACATCTTGGCGCTCAAGCGAGTCTTTCATAACCACAAAGGAGCCACCCCAGACCGCAGTTGTAAGTAGTAATCCAAAATAAAGTAGTAGCTTTTGCTTCACTATTGACCCCGAATTTTCTTGAGTAAGGCAACTTCACTACCGTGTTCTGGTTCAGCACCTGGAGTTTCTAATATTAGTGGGGCATTTGTAACAGCAGGATGAGCCAATAATTCTATAAATGGCTCACTACCAATTTCGCCCTTACCTATATTCTGATGGCGGTCTTTTAAATTTCCACATATGTCCATGGAGTCATTTGCATGGATTAGTTGGATCCGCTCTATTCCAACAATCTTTACCAGTAAATCTAGAGTCTCTTTCATTCCACCGGGCTTCTTAATATCGTGGCCGGCTGCAAAAACATGGCAGGTATCTAAGCAGACGCCAACTTTCGGGTGCCATTCAAGTGCTTCAAAATACATTGTAAGATCATCAAGCCTTTTTACTAATGATTGACCTTGGCCCGCGGTTGGTTCTAATAACAACCAAGGGTCATCATCTTTAAGATTATTTAAAATTGGCATGACACCCTCATGAATTTGCTTCCAAGCTTGAGATATATGTGATTCATCAACAGCAGATCCTGTATGGACTACTACACCTTTAGATCCAATTTCTCTTCCACGTCTGAGAGAGTAAGCAGTAGCAGAAAGTGAATTTTCGTATGTTGACTTAGTTGGTGAACCCAAATTAATCAAAAACGAAGCATGTACGTATGTTTCAATATCTAATTCATTTGTTCTTTGACGAAAAAGATCATCTACCTTTGGGTTAGGTGCAGATGTTGCCCATGTTCTAGGGCTTGAAGCAAAAACCTGTATAGCTTCAGCTTTTATTGTTTGTGCATACTCGATTGAGCGAGTTGCCATTCCACCTGAAGTAGGAACATGAGCTCCAATTCGGGGAGAGACTTTGCCTTTTGCCACTTGGTGAGCCTACCTGAGCGGTATGAATCTTTTTACCGCAGGGTTAGTGTGATTAAGGCACCTTGCTTTACCTTACTGCCGATAGCTGGAGAAATATTATTCACTTTTCCAGAACCTTTAATCGCCACTCGAAGTCCTAGATTTTCTAAGTCTAAGGTCGCACTATTCTTACTCTTACCCAAAACATTCGGTACAAAGACAAATTCAGGTCCTTTTGAGACCGCTAAGAGAATTTTACTTCCCTTCTCGATTGAATTAGATCCTTCAGGACTTTGAGAAATAACCTGTCCTCTAAAAATATTTTCACTGAATTTATACTCGATTTCAACATCAAATCCACTTTCAGTCAATTCAGATAAGGCTTGCTCACCACCTTTACCTATATAAGAACTAAGTGAAACTTTTTCAATACCTTTACTTACTATGATATTTACAATTGACCCACGCTTAACCGGTGTCTGCTCTTTAGGGTTAGTTCCAATAACAAAACCTGCCTCAACAACTGAGTCGAAATTTTCAATGATTTCACCAACTGAAAGTCCAAGATCAGCAATTTTTTGAGAAGCAATATCAGGGGTAGTGCCTTTTAGCGAAGTGAGAAGTATTCGCTCCTGACCTTTAGATACTACTAACCCAACAACGCCATCGAGAGATACCTTTCCACCACCACCTGGTTTAGTGGAAATAATTTTGCCTTTATCGATATCTTCACTAAAAATTTCCTCAGCTATCTCAGTTCTTAAACCTAACTGACTGAGAACTGTACTAGCTTCAGATTTACTTAGACCAACAAGCGATGGAACCGCTATCCGGCCACTATCTAACCATCTAAATACTCCAAAAATAACTGAAACTAAAATTAGAAATGCAATAATTCGGTTTCTTTTTACTCGCCTAGATACTTTCCTACGTTTTGTACTCACTGAATCCTCTGTTTTTTTCGTAACACTTATGTTAGCTGACATTAATTGAGTAGTTTTTTCCTTTAACCCTTCAAATGCTGATGCAACAGAAACCTTATTTCGCTTTGAGGGCTTGGTTGCAAGTGGCGGTATATCTAACTCCAAACTCATTTGTCTACGTTTTGGGTCGATCTCAGCTTGTATTTGACGCATTGAGTTTAATAACTCTTCTGCATCTCTGGGTCTTAAATCTGGATTTGGAGAAGTTGCACTAAAAATTAAGTCAGATAAATTCTTTGGAATATCGGATTTAATCTTTACTAACTCAGGTATTCGGTCATTTACATGTCTATAGGCAATCTGGATTGGTGTTTCACCATCATACGGCTTCGAACCTGTAAGCATTTCAAAAATCAGGATTCCGATTGCATATATGTCACTTCTTGAATCTGCAACACCGCGCTGAACCTGCTCTGGCGATAAATAGGAAACACTGCCCAATATCACACTTGATTCTGCCGTCATTGTTTGAGCCATAGAAGTGTTTCTTGCCAATCCAAAATCAGCTACCTTAATTCTGCCATCTCTTGATATCAAGATATTTTCCGGTTTTATGTCTCGATGAATAATCCCTATTTTATGGGCAGCCGAAAGAGCACTAAGGACAGGATTAATTATTTGAAAAGCTTGCTCGATACTTAGGGGAGAAGTTTCATTAAGTAAATCTCTCAGCGTTGTTCCCTCAACTAATTCCATGACAATAAAAACAGCAGGAGGGCCACCTTGGTTCCAGCCCTGGTCTTGAATCGAAACAATATTGGGGTGAGATAAAGCTGCTGTCGCTTTTGCTTCCTTTATGAACCTTGAGACGAATGCCTCATCATTTGCGAGATGGGCATGCATTATTTTCACAGCGACTGGTCTATCTAATCTAGTGTCCAAAGCAGAATAAATACTTGCCATACCGCCTGAGGCTATGAGGCGCTGTAATAAGTACCTATTATCAATTAGTTCACCAGTTAAATCCGACACAGCTAAAGTTTAGAGAAAATTGCTTATATTTCAGTTTAAGGCGCGCCCTTGATTATGTAATCTGCATGATTATTAGTTAATTCCGCATTAAAATGCTTTTCTTGATCAATTAAGAATTTCTTCATGCTCTCCTTTATATGCTCACCATCTCGTTTAATCACCCTTTGATAACCAATAGTTGGGTCTAAATCAATCCAAATTAACTTTTGAATATAACCACGAAAACTACTCTGGCCTGAACCTACCCCCTCCAGAATTAAGTACTTAGGATGTGAAATATCTACTGTCTCACTAAATGTTTCATTGACCCAGTTGTATTTTTGGTATGATGCTGAATTTGAAATTAAATATGGATTTAAAATCTGTTTAGTAACACGCTGAACTAATTCATCAGAAAATGGATTACTCCAGCCATTATAAAGATCATCCATATGGACAACAGGAGCATTACTCAGTTCTTCAGATAACTTTGTTGCTAGTGTAGTTTTGCCAGACCCGGCTACACCATCAATTGCAATTATTGAAGGTGTAGCCGCTAGTTTATGTAAATCTTGTACTAAGTTAGTGTTGTTCATTCTTTTTTGACTCTTTACCCCAACGAATCCAACCCCAAATAGCAATGCCACTAAAAATTAGGTAAAGCACACTGGTTAAATAAAGTTCACCTTGAAAATATTGATATGTATACGCTATGTCAACTATCAACCAGAGCGGCCATGCTTCAAATTTTTGCCAAACCATTAAAAGTTGCGCACAGATACTTCCAACAAAGCCAAAAGATTCTATTTCGGAAGAGACCGCTCCAATACTTGTTAGAATTGGCCAAAGGGTTATCGACAAAATAGCTACTACAGATATCAAGCCCAGTCTCGATTTAGTTGTAAGCTTTTTAGGTTTTGCACCTTTTGGCCCCCATCCAAGCCATCCCCATATAGCACCGGCGATAAAAACAAATTGCAAAGCTGCGCTTGCATAGTATGCCGATTGAAAGAAGAGGATCGAATAGAGCAGGCTACTAAGACTCCACCATGGCCAGGTAATTCTCGGACCCAAAACTCCCAAGCTAACTGCAATTAGTGATGTTAAGAACGCTAATATTTCCAAAATAGACATAACTTAATCCTTTCCAATTCGCATTACCGAACTGGTCAATCGGTCGGCTTGAATTTCAAGCCCTCTCAGCTAAATTGATTAGCTCCCGTATAGACATGTTATCGCAATTTCTACATCAAAAATTGTCTATAGTTCTCTCGTGTTGAAGTTTGGTTATCTGGCGATGATTTTGTTCACTATTGCAGGCTCTTTCTGGTTGGAAATTGCTCTGAAAGTAGGCGTATTGCGTCGAGTGCTACGTCTAGTATTGAGTGTTGGTCCAGTTGCACTCTTATTTTTAATTTGGGACGCATATGCAATTTCTCAGGGACATTGGTATTTCGATAAGAGTCAAATTTTAGGAGTCATCGGTCCATTTGATATTCCACTAGAAGAGTTTCTTTTCTTTATTTTTGTACCGATTGCTGCAGTTATGACTATAGAAGCGGTGAGAACTGTAAAGAAGCATTGGAAAGTTGGGGACGAATAGTGGTTTATACAGACATTGCAATTGTGGCATTTATTGCCTCAATTATCGCTGATCGATTCCTAATTAGAAGCAAATTATTGACTCGAAAAGTTTTTTGGACAAGTTATGCAATAATTCTTTTCTTTCAGTTATTAACAAACTGGTGGCTTACTTCAAGAAATATCGTTATGTATAATCCAGACGCAATTATTGGATTAAGAATTGCCTCAGCTCCTGTAGAGGACCTATTTTTTGGCTTTGCCCTAGTTTTACTAGTTATGAATCTATGGGTGTTCTGGGGCAAAAGAGGAATACAAAAGAAGTAATTTTATCGAGACTTTATTGCTCTTAAATAAGCTGGTAATGCAACTTTCAAGCGTCGCCAATTCGAAGTTTTTGCACGTGTTTTAAAAATCTCATAGTCAATTTTTTCAACTTCATCAACTATTCCACAGTAAAGTTCACTAGCAGCCTCGATACAGGCTCGACTACTTGGTTGGAGTAATTTGATTCCAGCTGATGATTCCTTTTGGAGTTTTCTAACTCGCGAAATTTGTTCCTGCAATGCATTTTTAATTTCTTTTGTCAGATGCCTTTGTTCAAGCATTTCTCTTGTTACATTATGAGAACTAAGCTCTTCAATTGGAAGATAAACGCGTCCTCGATCTAAATCTTCACTAACATCACGAATAAAGTTTGCTAATTGAAATGCAACGCCCAATTTTTCGGCAGCATAATTTGCTTCTTCAATCGAGCCAGGAGATACCACACCCAAGATTGGAATCATTTGTAGGCCAATTACTGCAGCAGATCCATACACATACTCATAAAGGTCTTCGTACGTTTGATACTCATTTATGTGTAAATCCATCGACATTGAGTGCAGAAATGCTTCAAAGTAGGCGATTGGAATGTTAAATCGATTTACTGTATCAACCAGAGCCAAGCCTATAGTGTCATTACTTTTTCCACTGCGGATATCACTAAGAATTGTTTCACTCCAAGAGTTTAAAGCTGATATTTTCTCGGAATCAGTAAGGGTTGATTGCAGATCATCAACAATTTCATCGGCGTATCTTGCAAATCCATAAAGTGCATGAACAAAAGGTCTCTTATTTGGTGG
The DNA here is from genome assembly GCA_035441405.1 of Candidatus Nanopelagicus sp. Classification (GTDB taxonomy): domain Bacteria; phylum Actinomycetota; class Actinomycetes; order Nanopelagicales; family Nanopelagicaceae; genus Nanopelagicus. The sequence continues at coordinate 9,607 of DAOROF010000015.1, read as the reverse complement.
GAGGAACTTTGTTGCGAGAAAATACGTTTTACCGTGTAAGGAGTTTAAACGCTTACATTCAAGGTAAGAAAGTTTTAACTGTGAATCTGTAATACCAGCCGCGGCTAATTCATCCATACTTACTTAACGGGTCCAACAATTCTTTCAGCTGCCAATCTTCCTGAAATTAACACCATTGGCACTCCAACTCCTGGTTGAGTTCCGGATCCTGCAAAAACAATATTCTCATAGCCCTTTGCAAGATTTCGAGGACGGAAAGGTCCAGTCTGGAAAAAAGTATGAGCACTAGCAAATGGTGCACCTTGGGCCATCCCTTGATTTTCCCAATCAAGTGGAGTGGTTAGGTGTTCAACCTCAATATTCTTACCAAAATCTGAATAGCCACGATCTTCTAACGCTTTAACCATTTCATCTCTATACCTTGGACCGATTTTTTTCCAATCGATTCCAGCAGTTAAATTAGGTGTTGGAAATAAAATGTAATAAGAGGTCTTGCCCGCTGGGGCCAAATCTGGATCATCTTTTGACGGAACAGTAACTAGAATACTTGGATCGCTCATCAGTACTTTCTTTTTTATTAGCTCATCAAAAACGCCATCCCAAGATTTTCCAAAATGAATATTGTGATGAGCTAAATGATCGTAGCTCTTATTAGAGCCAACTAATAAGGTCACACATGAAGGTGAATATTTAAGTCGCTTCACCGACATTGGTTCCTTTTGGAGCAAATCGCGCCAGGCAATAGGTAGGTCTGGATTCAGTACCACTACATCACAAGGAATTCGCTCTCCCTTATCAGTTATGACGGCCTTAGCCCTACCGTGAGATCTTTCTATTGAGGTAACAGTTGAGTTGTACTTAAACACAACTCCATGCTTTTGTGCTGCAGAAGCAAGTGCACGTGGTACTGCATGCATACCACCTTTTGGAAAAAATACGCCGTTCACAGAATCCATATAGGCGATTACTGCATAAATTGCTAGAGCCTGCTGCGGACTTACTCCAGCATACATCGCTTGAAATGAATATACTTTTTGAGTTCTTGGGTCCTTCAAGAATTGGTTAACTTTAGGAGCTAGTTTTCTAAATCCACCTAGGGCGATCAGTCTTGCTAAATTAGGAGTTAACAAGTTAAAAGGCGAATCAATATTGCGGTCAATAAAGTCATTCATCTCATACTTATATAACTTAGTAACGAAATCTACATAGCGTCCGTATCCAATTGCTTCTTGTGAACCAATAGTCTTTGCAATTTCAGCTTGCATTTGATTTGTATCTGCATGCACATCTAATTGTGTTCCATCATCATAAAATGCTCGATATAGAGGCTTTAATGGAACCAAGTCGAGCCAATCTTTAATATCTTCACCAACGCATGCCAAGGCATCAGAAATTAGATCTGGCATTGTCAATACTGACGGCCCGGTATCAAATGCAAAGCCAGACTTATTTAGCAAACCGTTTCTACCGCCTGGAACACTCTCTCGTTCCACAACAGTTACTTTTCTGCCCGCGCCAGCAAGTCTTAGCGCTGCGCTTAATCCTGCCAACCCGGCACCAACAACAACAACATTCTCGGTCGGTCCCTTTACTCTTGCTGGCATTTTCTAAATCTTCCTATTAGTAGAGAGGTGGACAAGCTCTTGAAGCAATTGCTTACCTTCCAGAGAAATTCCTTCATAGGTTAGAGCATTAAGTGAAGTTTCAGCCAATTGTTTAATCACTGACTCAATGTGAGATTGGGCGCCAGTTTCAACAATAATCTCCTGGAGCAGGCTAATTTGATCATTTGAGAGATTTGGATCACCAAAATACTCATTTAAAACTTCCATCTGTGTTTTATTAGCCTTATCAAAAGTTGCTGCGATTAAGGCAGTTCTTTTACCTTCACGTAAATCATCACCGGCGGGTTTCCCAGTTTCTTTAGGGTTACCAAAAACTCCTAATATGTCGTCTCGTAATTGAAAGGCCTCACCTAGAGGAATTCCATATTCAGTAAAAGTCTTCAGCAAGTCAGCTGATCCATTACCTAAAGCTCCGCCAAAATGTAGTGGCCGCTCAATTGTATATTTACCAGATTTAAATCTTGCTACTTTCATTGACCGCTCAATACTTTGAGTTGCTAAAGATTGTTCAAATACATCCAAATATTGTCCTGCCATTAGTTCTACACGCATTTCATCATAGAATGGCAGGACACCAATTAATTCTTGATCACTAATGCCTGAGGTATGGAGCATTTGAGCTGACCAAACTAGTGCTAAGTCACCCATTAAAATTGCAGATGCACTACCAAATTGCGAGGCTGAACCTGAAAGTTTTTGCTCTAAGTGAAGTGATTCAAAAATTTTATGGATACTAGGAGCACCTCTCCTTGTATCTGAATTATCCATTACATCATCATGAATAAGTGCACAAACATGAATTAATTCTAGAGAAGCAACAGCTTTAATCATCTGAGGAGTAGGTTTTTTACCAGTTGATAATAATCCGACATAGGCAAATAATGGTCTTAGTCGCTTACCGCTATCTAGTAGGAACTTTTCAATTTCTACCGCCACAGGATTTAGTTCTGCCCCAATATTAGATAAGTACTGACTTCCAGTTTTTACAAAGTCTGATAACGCAAGATTTATGTCATCCCGCATTGAAACTAATATCGAGCCATCAGGTGAAGTCACGGCGTAACGGTACCCTGCTTGGGCTTTTGAAGATAGAAACTGAACCAATAATTTCGGAAAAAAAGAGTATTCACGATGGTGTGGAATTATGATTAGACCCATAATGAGAAAGAATGATTTTTTGAATCAATGGAGCCGGCTACATGGAAATGCACCAATTTCGGGAGTAGTGAAGGCTTGGTTATCGATATCTTTTATCATGGCAAGGGTTTTATGTAAGTTAAAGATTTCTGCAAATCTAGTCACAATTTCAGGACTACTTTTTGCAGTACTTCTCTATCTGTTTGGTAAGGAAGTTTGGTCACCTATATTTTTAGTCCTTTCGTTAATGGCAGATGGTATCGATGGAAGTATGGCAATAATCTCTGGTAAAGCTTCTAAATTTGGCTCACTATTGGACTCGGTAGTAGATCGAATCTCTGAAGTTCTATGGGTTTTAGTGTTATATAAAATCGGGATTGACCAAGAAGTTTTACTTCTCATAGTTATTATGGCTTTTATTCAAGAGTATTTAAGAAGTCGATCTGGTGGACTAGGTTTAACAGATATTGGAATAGTAACAATTGCTGAAAGACCAGTACGAGCTTCATTTGTATTAATAATTCTAATTTTCTTTCATCTGAATTTTGCCAACATTATTTTTATCGCGTATCTATGGATGATATTTCAAATAGTAAGTATAATTACAATTACAAAATATTTACGGTCAAAATTTCGTTAAGCTTTTCCAATACAATTTGCCACAATCTCAGCACTTATTCCAACTAATGGAAGTCCGCCCCCAGGGTGAGCTGAGCCACCAACACAGAATAATCCCTTGGTCTTAGATCTATTTCTGGCTCGCAGAAAAGCAGAGGCTGCGGAATTACTTGATGTACCGTAAATAGATCCACCTGGAGCCATGGCGTAGTTTTCTAAGTCTGCTGGAGTTCTGTACTTCAAGAATTCAAGTCTTGGTGAAACATTCATACCCAGCCCATCAAGTTTATTGACTATTTTCTTGGCATAAATATCACCATTTTGTTGCCAGTCCCAACCTGAATCTGGTTCATGTCGAGGAGCATTGACTAGTACAAACCAAGATTCCTTATTTACACTTTTTACCATACTGTCATCTTTTGGTGCGCAAATATAAATAGTGGGGTCATCTACTGGAATTTTTCTATTAAATACATCTTCAAACTCATTATCGTAGTTTTGTGGGAAAAAAACATTATGGTGAGCTAACTCTACATTTTTGCCTCTAGAGTTATCTAAGCCTAGTAGTAATGAGAAACCAGACAAAGACTTTGTAGAACGTTTAAGTTTCTCTCTCTCATAACGAGCTGATTTAACTTTTTTAGATATTAAATTATTATAAACGTGTTGAGCATCAGCATTGGCAACTACTAAATCACTAGCAATAAATGTTTTATCTTCAATCACAATTCCTTTAGTTATGTCATGATCAACAGTTATTTCTGTTACACGTGAGTTAAATTCGAATTTAACCCCTAAATCTTGGCACCGAGTTTGCAGGGCGCTAGATAGTTGACCTATTCCACCTTTTATATGCCAGGCTCCAAAGGCACTTTCAACAAATGCGATTGTTAACAGCACGGCCGGTGCCCTTCGCGGATCACTACCTGTGTATGTTGCATACCGGTCAATGATCATTTTTAGATGTGGATCAAGATCCATTTTATTGCTTAACTGGCGTAAGGAAGTAAAAGGTGCAATTTCTTTTATTTGTCTAAAAAGATTTTTATTTTTAAGTAGTGGCCAGATCGAATTTAATTCAGACTCAACAAATTGCTCTCTTGAAAGTTCCCACATGCGCTCTGCTCTGTCAATTACTTTCTTCCAATCTTGTCCAGATTTATCACCTAGTACCCGTGAAATTTCTTGGTAAGTTTTTGGGTTAGACAGATTTGGAAAAATTATCGACTTGCCATCAGTAAAGTTATATTTAAAAGCTGGGTCTACCGGCACTAATTCCAAAATATGTTCAAGTCTTTTCCCGGTTTTTAAGAATAGATCCCGATAAACGGCAGGAAGAGTTAAGAGCGATGGACCGGTATCGAATGCAAAATCTCCAAACCATTCCGTTCGGCACTTTCCGCCAGATCGTTCACTGTTTTCAAAAATTGTAACTTCATGACCATTTTTTGCAAGTCTTGCTGCAGCACTCATGCCACCAATACCAGCTCCAATTACTGAAATTTTAGCCATGAATAATATTTCTATCTCGCCAAGTAAGCGTTTTAGTTAATCTGCCATACCAGGAATAAAAGATTAATATGATTAAAAGGCCAACAGCAACTGGATGTAACAGTGCAGTACTTGGAATTCCGCCGGTTCTTAGGGAAGAAAATACTCTGCTCAAAAAGATTAAAACAAATGCCCATAAAGCCAGGTTTGATCCTTGCATTGCAGCCACAATCGGAACTATTCCATTTAAAACCAGAAGTGCTAAAGTAAAAACTACACCAATAGGATTACCGAAGGCTTTGTAAAGAGACTTTTGGTAGCCACGGATTAGTTCCATGTTTGTGTTATACATTTTGCAAGTTGCTACTTGACTTGCTTCGGCCACTGAACCCCTAAAGCCGGATGTAATCAACTGGCGAGCAAGCATTAAATCATCTAAAACTTCGCCCTTAATTTTAAAATGTCCACCACTTTTTAAATATGCAGATTTCTTAACAATAAAAAATTGTCCATTTGCGATGGTCATGGACTTAATTGGAAATTTGTAGGTCAAGAGTAAAGGAACTGATGCTAACCAGGACCACTGGAGTAGTGGTTGAAATACTCTTTGTAAAAATCCTGCTGTTAGCTGCCTTGGATAGGGAGAGATAAAATCCCATCCTTGCATTGAGTTTAATGCCGAAGAGATTGCATTCTTTGATAATCTCACATCTGCATCGAGAAATACTAGATATTCACCAGTGCTATGTTCTGCAAGCTGGTGACATGCCCATAATTTACCAAGCCAACCCTGGGGCGTTGGCTGACCTTCTATGATTTTAATGCTTGAAAATTTCCTTAGCTCTGACAGTGTTTGATCACTTGATTCATCATCTAGAACTAATATCTCATAATTATGTAAACCACTTTGATTTACTACAGCATTAATGCATTCCTGAACATTTAATTCCTCATTCCTCATCGGAATCAAAACCGAAATAGAGTTAGAGGTTGAAAAACTCTTATTCTTAACAACTCTAATACTAAAATTATTGAGTATTACCAGAAATAGCGAAACACATGCCAGAATCAATACGAGTTCCATCAAATATTACTTGGTGGACCAAAACGTGAAGCGAATAAATATGGAATCATTAGTAGTCCAAAAACAATCCCACCTGAAACTGCAACACCTGGAGAATCAAAGAAAAATACATTCCCTACAACTCCTGAAAAGAAAGTCCATCCTAAAAAGATGTTAGGAATAGGTGGTACTTGCGAAACATTTCTTCGGTCTTGTCTGAGCAGCTTGTGTAAAATTGCCATTAAGCCCATTCCAGTTAACAACCAGCCGAATGCATTTGATAATGGAATACTTGGCTGAAGTGGCACATTTTGCCCTGTAAAATCCCAAACCCATCTTTCAGCAGCAACCATTTGCGGATCTAAAAACAAATCCCAGGCCATCATTCCAAGGCCTCCATATAGAAAAACCCAATTCTTAGTTACTTTTCTTGCGACTATCAAAATTGGGTGAGCAATCATTACCCAAGCAAACGGAACGACTAGTGGAACGCCATAAATTTGATAACCAAGTGTGCCTGAATATTCATAACTGCCAAATGGCCAACCTGTTCTACTGCCAATTTGTTCAATTATTAGTGAGTAGCTAAATGTAACTAAGAAAAAAGTTAAAGCATAAGTTAGGCCATAAGCAAGTAGTGCATGAAATAACATTGCGCCTGCCGCCCAATATACTGTTGCAATTGTAATAATTCGCAGTGTTTCACCATCTGTAAGTGGGTAAGAAATCTGCAGTCCAATCGCGACAAGTAATATTCCATACAGCGCAAACAGTTTCCAGGTCGAAAGACCTTTTCGACTATTTCGCTTGGGATAAAACTGACGTAATGACATGGTCCAATTGTGCCGTACTAATTAAAGATGGCCACGCTCTTGAAGTACAGCAAAGCGTGCAAATAGCTCTTCGGAGTACCAATTCTCTTCCGAGGTGGCCTTAATTGCCGCTCGGTGGGCTTGCCCCTGATATGCAAACTCTCGCAGCTTGGCCCCATTTTCCCAAATAGAAAATGTTCCTTGCAGCCCGATCGGAGCTTCACCAATACCAATAGCTGATATTAAGCCCTGGGATTTATGAAGACTTGCAGTCACCGGGGGAACAGCTGACCAAAAAATAAAATTCTTTCGCCAGACAATCCTTGCACGTGTAATTGCTGCAACTTTCCCACTCCATTCAATCTTTTCTTGGTCAAATGGCTGTTTTTTAGACCATAGACCGTGAGAGGAGATTGGCTTAAGAATAATTCTGTACTCAGAGGTAGAAATTTTTTGCCATCCGCTGATTACTTTTGAATGATCTAGCTCATCAATCTTTTGATCGCTAACTGTTACTAGTAATCCCCACCGTAAGGGATCAGCATCTTTTGGCGTAAAAGTCTCACCTTTACCAGTCCCAAGTAGCTTTATAAACTTAATTCCTGATTCTCTTTTCAATCGCAATTTATTTGTAGCCATGTAAAAGAAAGCTATGGGTATATACCTTTTCTTTACTCGCCAAAAATAAAGGACAGTTTTCAAGTTGTGCTACTTACAGTTAAATTAATTTCAGATAGCACCTCATCAGTACTATCCCACATTGGAGCATGTCCAGTATTTGGCAAAATAATCCATTTTGCATGGTTTGGAGCTAATGAGCGTTCTTGACAAGTTTTTTCTGGCAGAGTGCGATCACTGTCACCAAAAATAATTGTAATTGGTATATTTTCTGAAACTTTTTTATCAAATCTTTTACCTAATAATGCATCCCAAGCCGGGAAGTAGCCTGTGGAATTTGCCATGGCGTTTGTAGCATCAAGGCATATTTCATAATCTAATTCCTTCCACCTCGGTGAGACTGTTTCAAATCCAATTTGCTTAGCCCATGTGTAATTTAGAAGTGAGGGAGCTAATTTATTTACCCCTCCTGCAATAACTCTTAAGGCAACCTCTCCAGGGTAGCGAGAGGTAAATGGGGTTAACCATAAGCCAGCGGGCGCTAACGCAATTACGCTACTGACACTCTCTGGATAACTAGCCGCTATTTCTAAGCAGATCCAGCCGCCAAGTGAATTTCCGATTAGATGGAATTTGTCTATATGAAGGTCAGCTAAGTTTTGCTTAATAAGTTTTGCTAAAGAGTTTGGATCCATGGGCTGATTTTTTGAATATGGAGTCTGCCCGTGCCCAGGTAAGTCAATGAGAACAAGTTTGAAATCATTGCTTAAGACTTTAACTAGCGGTTTCCAAGCAGTTGCCGCAGAGCCCATGCCATGAATGAATACCAGGGGTTCTCCTTGGCCAAAGGTTTCTATGGACAGCTTCATGACTCTAAGATTACCTTCTAATGATAGATCTGGATGCAACCGCTTTTGCTGAAATAATTACCAAGCCTGATGTAATTTTACTTGATGTTCGAACTTCAGCAGAGTATCTAGAAAGTCACATTCCAGGTTCTTTAAATATAGATTTTTACGGTGAGTATTTCTTGCCAGATCTGGCCGCTCTAGATCGAAGTAAAAGCTATGCGATTTATTGCAGATCCGGGAAGAGATCAAAAGATTCTTGCCAGATCATGACAGAGTTAGGGTTTGATGATTTATACAACCTTCGTGGCGGAATTATCGAATGGGCAGAATCTAATCAGCAAGTTACTCAGTAATTAACGTTGGAATTAATTCTTTAACTAGTTTTTCAATTTCATCTCTTATTGGCCTAACAGCTTCCACACCTTGTCCAGCTGGATCAGATAGTGGCCAATCTAAATATCTCTTTCCTGGATAAAAAGGACAAGCATCACCACATCCCATAGTAATAACCACATCTGATTGCTCAACAGCAGAGGTAGTTAGCACCTTTGGAATTTCATTTGAAATATCTATGCCAAGTTCAGACATGGCAGCCACGACCGTTGGGTTTATGTTTTTTGCCGGTTCTGATCCAGCAGATCTGACCTCAATTCGATCTTGTGCAAAATGTGTAAGAAATGCAGCCGCCATCTGAGAGCGACCAGCATTGTGGACGCACACAAAAAGCACAGAGGGCTTACTCATCATTGGTCTTGTCAGGATTGGTTATTTGTTTTGCAACTAAGAGTCCAAGTAAGCCACCAAGTAGTTGGGCAATTATGAATAACAAAACTGAAGCAGGGGCGATACCAACAATGGATGAGGTAAAAACTCTACCTACGGTGATAGCAGGATTTGCAAATGAGGTGCTTGAGGTAAATAAAATTGCGCCAAATATCCAAAGTGGCACGTATATAGCGACCAAATCATCACGCCTTGGAAATCTGAGAATAATCCAGAGTAAGACCATTGTTGCAAAAATTTCAGATAAGAATAGATTTGAACCATTCCGTGATATCTCAGACTGGGCTAAAACCTGTTGATTAAACATAAAATTAGCCAAAATTGTGCCACTAATTGCTCCCAAAGTTTGAGCAACTACATAGAGTAAAAATATTTTAAACTCTATTTTTTTAAGAAGCAGCATTACTAAAGACACAGCCGGATTAAAGTGTGATCCGCTTATCTTCATGCCAATACGAATCGCCATAGCAAGTGCGATAGCTGTTGCTAGGGCATTAACAAATAACTCAAGCCCATTATCAGCTCCTAGGCTGGTGAGCATATGGCCAGACCCAACAATGCCTACAGCCAAAATCGCAGTTCCTAAGAATTCCATCATTACTGCCCGCT
>DAOROF010000014.1:0-18728 GCA_035441405.1 Candidatus Nanopelagicus sp. | reverse complement strand
CGCAAATTTCAGAGATTGCTTCTTCAAATACACCATGAGTTGATGGGTAAGTAACCATAAGGGCAGCTAGAGTAGATTTATATTGCGCAATCTTTGCTTTAACATCACTTAGACTTACATTTCCATCTGCGTCACACTCAACTACAATCACTTTCATTCCAGCCATCACAGCACTTGCGGCATTTGTTCCATGAGCACTTGAAGGAATTAAACAGATGTTTCTTTCACTCATATTCTTACTATCTAGAAAATTTCTTATTGCCAAAAGCCCAGCGAACTCACCTTGTGAGCCAGCGTTTGGTTGCAGAGAAACTGCATCATAGCCAGTCACTGAAATTAACCACTTGCTAAGCCCCTCGATTAATTCTAAATAACCTAATGTCTGATCAGAGGGTGCAAATGGATGAATAGAGTTAAATTCACTCCACGTTACCGGAATCATCTCAGAGGTTGCATTCAATTTCATAGTACAAGAACCCAGTGGAATCATTGTGCGATCAAGAGCCAAATCACGATCCGACAGTGAACGGATATATCGAAGCATTGAGGTTTCAGAGTGGTAGGTATTAAAGACTGGGTGAGAAAGATAGGTAGATTTACGTGAAATACTTGAGGCTGAAGTTGTAACGGTCACTTCCTTCATACCTAAACAGCTCAAAAGTTCTAGAAAATCACCTTCAGTTACAGTTTCATCAAAGGAAACGGACAATTCATTCTTAGCAACTAGCCGCAAATTAAAGCCGGATTTGAGCGCACGAGAAAGAAGCTCTTCAGCTTTATCGCTCTTAATTAAAACCGTATCAAATATCTCAAAATCCCCTACTTCAAATCCAGCGTTAACAGCTGAGGATCTAAATCTATGAGCATAGTTTTGAATAGTAGAAGCAATTTTCTTAAGTCCAGTTGGTCCATGCCACATTGCATAAAACGCAGAAATAACAGCCAGCAGAACTTGCGCAGTGCAAATATTTGATGTCGCCTTATCTCGCCGAATGTGCTGTTCTCTAGTCTGCAAGGCAAGCCGAAAAGCAGGATTGCCATGAACATCAACTGATTGACCAACTAATCTGCCAGGTAGCGATCTTTCTAGCCCACTCTTAACAGCCATAAATCCTGCGTGTGGTCCACCAAAACCAACTGGCACGCCGAATCGTTGTGCACTACCTATGGCAATGTCTGCACCAAACTCCCCTGGTGATTTAAACAAGGTAAGAGCTAATAAATCACAATCAACAATTGCTAAGGCTTGTTGCGATTTAACTTTATCAATAATTTGCGTCAAATCTTTAACTCTGCCGGTACTTTCTGGATACGCAATAATTGCCGCAAATATTTCATTATTAAAGTCTTCATCAGCAAAAGTACTCTCAACTATTTGAATATTTAATGGTTTTGCTCTAGTTTGAATGACAGCCTTAACATGTGGATGTAGTTGGGCATCAATTAAAATGCAAGCATCATCACTTCCTTGCCATACACGTCTAGCTAGAGTCATAGCTTCTGCCGCCGCTGTTGCTTCATCTAGCATAGAAGCATTCGCTATCTGCAAACCTGTTAGATCAGTTATTACAGTTTGAAATGAAAAGATAGCTTCTAATCTTCCTTGGCTTATCTCTGGTTGGTAAGGCGTATATGCGGTATACCATCCTGGATTTTCTAAAACATTTCTTAGAATAACTGCTGGCGTAATAGTTCCATAATAACCATTACCGATAAGAGATTTGTATACCTTATTTTTTCTTGCGATCTTAGAAATCTCATTAATCGCATCTACTTCAGAAATCCCAACTGGTAAAGATTTTTCTATCTCGCCTTTGATATGAATATTTTTTGGCACAACTGCAGTGATGAAAGAATCTAGATCTTTATAACCTAATTCCATGAGCATGGTATTGATCTGATACTCATTGGGACCGATGTGACGGTCAACAAACTTAGATCTTTCTGACACCACTCCCCGATTCAATAAGATAGGGAAGCAATGGTATTTGGTTTAGGCCCCTTTTAGTTTTCTACGTTGGGCTAGCTCATCGTTAGTTTCGCCACTAACAACCAAACTGCCGTCAGTTAAACTCTCCCCTTGCAAGGTAGATAGCGAACCTTCCACCTCAGTCCAGACCTTACCGATTGCAATGCCAAATACTCCCTGGCCGCCCTGCAGTAAATCTACAATCTCATCTGCGCTAGTGCACTCATAAATTGAAGCACCATCGCTCATCAGGGTGATGCTTTCCAAATCTGAAACACCGCGCTCTCTTAAATGCTCAACTGCAGTTCTAATATTTTGCAGCGATACACCAGTATCTAATAGACGCTTGACTATTTTTAAAACTAAAATATCTCTGAAACCATATAGTCGCTGTGAACCAGAGCCAGCAGCTCCCCTAACACCTGGTTCAACTAAACCTGTGCGTGCCCAATAATCTAATTGGCGGTAAGAAATTCCGGCAGCAACACATGCGGTAGCACCGCGATATCCGATTTCGGTATTTGCGCTCATGGGGACTCAATTCTATGGGGAGGGCTTAATTGTAGAAGATATAACTAGCTGCGGTAGGTATCGACACGAAAATCCTTAACCAAAGGTTAAGAGTTGGACTTAACCAAGGAAATCTTCTGGTTTTATCTGATCTAAGAACTCCTTAAAGCGCTCGACCTCATCTTCGGCCTGGTCTGGAATCTCAATCCCAGCATCCTCGAGCAGTTGCTCGCTAGCTAGTATCGGTGCCCCAATCCGCAGTGCCAAAGCGATGGCATCACTTGGCCGGGCTGAAACCGCCGGTCCATCTTGGAAATTTAATTGGGCATAGAAAATCCCATCCTTGATCTCAGTTAGGTAAACAGTGTTTAGCTTTGCTCCAAGTTGTCCTAATACATCTTTAAACAGATCATGAGTTAACGGTCTAGGCGGAATTACCTGCTGTTGTGCAAATGCAATTGCAGTTGCCTCTACTGCACCTAACCAGATTGGTAAGTATCTTGCGCCATCTAACTCTTTTAATAAGACGATTGGTTGATTGGATGGCATCTCAACTCGAACGCCCATTACCTCAACTGGATGATATTTACTCATTAAGCAATCAGTTACTTTGTTCGGTGCAAGCCAGCACGAACCAGAGAAGCATGTAATCTAATTGAAAGTGAAGCCAACTCTCGCTCTACCTCTTCCGCCCGGGCTTTAGCCTCAGAGCCTTTCTGTCGAAGTAATGGCGTAGTAACTTGCTCAACTAAACCGATCTCTCGATCCGCTGCTGTTTTAAATGCTCTTAAATGTCTAGCACCAATTCCATAAGCAGAAATCTCTGCAACTGCTTTAGCAACTGCCAGTGCATCACTGTCATAGTGTCGACCTCTTATTGCAATTAGACCATAGGATTCGATCTCAGTTAACTGGTCATCACTTAAGTTGGATGCTGTGAGCAATTCAGTTCTTGTCAATCTAAGATCATTATTGCTGGCAAATTGATCAGCAGTTAATACACCATCTTGAGCGGCAAGTCTTGGGGTAGCAACTGCTCCGATACTTTTTGCTGGTACTAAACCTCGGTCCATTGCATCGAGATTCTCTTTTATTACCTTAAGTGGTAGGTATTGATCACGTTGGGCCAATAAAACAAAGCGCAACCGCTCCAGATCTGCATTTGTAAATTTACGATAGCCACTTGGGGTTCGTTGTGGCTCAATTAACCCTTCTGACTCTAAAAATCTAATCTTAGAGATAGTGATATCAGAGAACTCAGCTCTTAATTTAGAGAGCACCTCGCCGATGCTTAAGTAGGCTCTTGCTGGCAAACTCATTTTTTATGCCCAACAAAAAGCGTTAAGTGATACTTACCGATCTGAATTTCATCACCAGATGTAATCGCAGTATCTCGGACAGAGATCGCATTTAAATAAGTACCATTTAAACTTCCTAGATCCTTAATGAAGTACTGACCATTACTCTTTGTAATCAATGCATGTGAGCGTGAAACTGTAATATCATCTAAACAAATTTCATTATTTATATCGCGTCCGACTTTTGTTTCCATTGCATCCAATAGGTACCTGCCGCCAACTCCCGCACCCTTTAATACCAGCAAAATACCGACGCCATCAGATAGAGCATTAACCACTTGCTGTTGCTCTGCGGATAAAGATTTATATATCTCCTCAGATGCCATACTTCCCGGAATTGAACGCAACTGACGTAAATTTAAGGTCGAGGTTAGATCATTAGGCGGAGTTACCTTATCGGCCACAAAATCCCCCTATGGTTAAGTTAAACTAAAGGCTGACACTATTACTAACAGATGTGCCGGTCAAGCGGTCAAATTTTGATAATCAGCAGCAGAAAGTAAGGATTCAGAAAGCGTCGCCTGACTTATCTCGATCTCAACTATCCACCCTTTTCCATAAGGATCGGTATTAATAATCTCAGGATTACTCTCTAAGCTAGCATTAACAGATACGACTTTGCCAGTTATCGGTGCGTATATCTCAGAGACTGACTTGGTCGATTCCACCTCTCCGCAAACGGAATTGGCTAAAACCTGTGCTGAAAGTTTTGGCAATTGGATATAAACAATGTCGCCCAGGGCAGATTGTGCATAATCTGTAATACCAACTCTAAATCTGTTTGGAGCCAACTCCTCAACCCACTCATGTTCTTTGGTATAGCGAAGATTTTCTGGAACGGCCGACATAACTCCCCTATCTAGAAGAAACTAATGCTTTAAACAGATACTGAAAGGCTGTGTAGAAGTATAGTGCGATCCCCCAAATTGCAAACGCCCAGCCAAGAATATAGGCAGCCGACCCAATAGCGCTTACATCTTTTAGGAGCAAGAAGGGAAAGGCGTAAAGCAGGTTAAAGGTTGCAGCCTTTCCTAAAAAAGATACCTGCACATATTCAAACCCTTTCACTCTTTGATACGCCACTAATAGGGCCATAATCAAATCTCTAGCTAAAATCGCAATCACTAGTGCCCAAGGTAGGTACTCCCGAGTTGCTAGTGCTAACACAACTGCAGTTATGTATAGGCGATCGACTACGGGATCAAATTTGGCACCAAATTCAGTACTTTGATTGAGAGCTCTTGCCAATTTTCCATCTAAGTAATCGGTTAAACCACCAATTGCTATAACTATGAATGCCGCAACTGGCTGATCTGCGATTAAAAAGAGGTATAAAAAGGCAGGAACACCTAAGGCTCGCAACAAGGTCAATGCATTGGGAATGTTAACCATTGTCTCTATCTTTCAATTTAACTGCCACCTCTATTGGAGTACCAATGAAACCAAAGTCCTCTCTTAACCTACGCTCAATAAAGCGACGGTAGGCACTTTCTAGGAACTCGGTGGCAAAGATAACAAATTTAGGCGGACAGGTTCCGGCTTGAGTGGCGAATTTAATCTTAGGTTGCTTACCTGATCGCACAGGTGGTGGATTTGCTCCAACCAGCTCACCCAAAAAGGCGTTGAGTTTGGCCGTTGGAATTCGTTTTTCCCAACTAGCTAAAGCGGTGCGAAGTGCTGGTGCTAATCGATCCCGATGCCAGCCTGTCTTTGCAGATAAATTTACTCGCTGTGCCCAAGGATAGCGCTCAAGTTGTCGGTCTATTTCACGATCTAAGACTAATTGTCGCTCTTCATCAACTAAATCCCATTTATTCATAACAATTACTAAAGCCTTTCCAGCCTCATCTGCCATGCTGACAATTCTTATATCTTGCTCGGTAATAATCTGTGACGCATCAAAAATTATCAATGCTACCTCTGATCGCTCTAGCGCAATCTGTGTTCTCAAAGATGCGTAATAATCAGTTCCACTTGCTTGATGTGCCCGCCTTCTAATTCCAGCGGTGTCTATAAAACGCCAAGTTGATCCACCAAACTCAATCAGTTCATCAACTGCATCTCGCGTTGTTCCTTCAGCATCATCGACTAAAGATCTAGCAGAACCAGCTAATGCATTTAGTAAGCTAGATTTACCAACATTAGGTCGACCAACTAAAGCCACTCGTCTAAATCCATCATCTACTTGTTGGGTGCCGACCTCTGGTAATTGTTCAATTAGTAGATCTAACAAATCCCCACTTCCTCGACCGTGTAGAGCGGACACAAAACGTGGCTCCCCCAAACCTAGATTCCACAGAGCGTAGCCATCAGCCTCATCCTCTGCATTATCAATTTTATTTGCTACTAATAAAACTTTCTTGCCACTTTTTCTTAACAGATCGACTAAAGACTGATCCTCATCAAGTGCGCCAACCTGGGTGTCAACAACAAACATAATCAAATCTGCTTCACTAATTGCAGCTTCTGCTCCAGCAGTGATTTTCTCAGATATACCTTCTGGTTTTACTTCCCACCCACCAGTATCAATTAAGAAGAATCTTCTACCATTCCATTCAGCTTCATACTTAACTCGATCCCGAGTAACACCTGGGGTATCTTCAACAATCGCTTCCCTGCGGCCAATCATTCGATTTACTAATGTTGATTTTCCAACATTAGGTCGACCTATTACTGCAATTGTAGGCAGGCCCAACAGATTTCTTTGTTTAAGCCATTTCCAGATCTGATCAGTTACTTCATCTAACGTTAGGCGGGTCGAGTCAATCACTGCTGCATCTTCTGCTTGAGCAAGTGGCGATACCGCCCTTGTCGAGTCAATCTCATCTCGCCTAGATAATGATTGCTCAACATCCTTAGTGGCCAAATCTTCCAACATCTCAATCTCTCTACGTTTGGCTCGGGCATCGATATCTGCGTGCAGATAAATTTTTAACTGCGCATGTGGGGCGACTACCGTTCCAATATCTCTACCTTCTACAACAATTCCAACTGGAGCCTGGGCAATATATTTGCGCTGAATTTCTAATAAAAAATTTCGAACCTGTGGCATTGCTGACACTTTACTAACCGAATCATTGATTCGCTGCATTCTAATTTCAGCTGACACATCTTTACCGTTGATTAGCACCTTTGGCGAAACTGGCGAGGTTTCAAATGAGATTTCATTACCTGATAGCTCCTGCATCAATAAATCTTCTGAATCAATTTTCTTATCTAACGCAAGTAATGTAACGGCTCGATATAAGGCGCCAGTATCTAGATAACTCCAATTGGCCCTAATTGCGATCGCTTTTGCGGTAGAAGATTTGCCAGAACCACTTGGACCATCAATTGCTAAAACCAGGTTCGACATGTACTTAGTCTATCTTTAAGAACTAAATTAATTTATCGATATTTGGCTGGATGAACCTTAAATCCTTGCTCAATTAAATGAAGCGATAACTTTTGACAATCAGATTGTGATAAGGCCAGGGTAATCAATCCCGTCTCTTGACCTGGTGAGTGCTCAATACTTAAGTCTTCAACATTTACATTTACCTGAGCGCACTCATTGAATATCCGCGCAAGCTGGCCTGGTTTATCATCGATTACAATTGGTAAAAATGAATAATCTCGTTCTTTAGCTCCATGTTTACCAGGAATTCTATCCTTGCCTTCAACGCCTGACTGCAGAAAACTCTTAACATTTCTCTCATTCTTACTGGACAAGTCTTTTTCTAATTTAGATAAATCATCTATCAATCTTAAAAGTGCAACCGAAATACTTTGATTGTTATTAAGAAGAATCTTGGTCCAAAGATGGGTATCAGATTTTGCAAGTCGGGTAACATCGCGTAATCCTTGGCCGGCGGTGCTCAAGTTTTCTTCAGATATTGCATTTAGTTGGGCCGCAAGGGCTGAGCTTAAAATTTGTGGCAGATGTGAAAGACTTGCCACTAGCTCATCATGTTCGGTAGCACTCATCCAATATGCAGTTCCAGAACAAATCTTTATCAACTCAGAGACTATGCCCTTGGCGCGATCATCAGCATCTAGATTTTCAATTGCAATCCAGGCCCGTCCATCAAACAAGTCAGCTCTAGCTCCTTCTGCTCCGGAAACCTCACGGCCAGCCATGGGATGCAATGAGATAAAGTTTTTGGTGTTACCTGATAATTGCTTCACCTTAAGTTGAAGATCAGACTTTACGCTAGATAAATCACAAACTAATGAGTTGGGATTACTTGAAATTTGTTCTAAAACAACCTCTTCAGTTACATCAACTGGGACTGCAATTAATATCAATTCAGGTTGTGAAATTTGTTCACCTTTTACCAAATCAACTGCTAAAAGTTGAGCAGCCGGTTGAATATCAATAATTTCGACTTGTTTTCCATAAGATTTAAGGGCAAGAGCGATTGAAGTGCCAATCAATCCGGCGCCAACAACGCGTACTGAGGCAAACATTGAATTATTGAGCGAGATCTTTGCGCAATGAAGCCGCGCCCCGTAGGTAAATATGCTTTACCTCTTGAAGATCAAGGTCCAAGTTTGCGTGCATAAGCACTCTGACAACTCGCGGCATAGCTTGAGCAACATCAATCTCTTGCGCACAAAGCAATGGCACACCAGATAGGCCAATACCCCTGGCAGCCACTGCTGGAAATTCACTTTTAAGATCAGGTGTAGAGGTTAGAAGCACTGAAATCAGATCATCGCGGGAAAGAGCATTCTCTGCAAGCATTTTCGTCAATAGCTCCCCAACAGCTGCCTGCATCTCCGCAGCAGAGTCCACGCTCAACTGGGTCGCCCCACGTATACCTCTGACTCTCATTTGATAATAGTAGCGAGAATGAGTTCAATCTCGATTAACGTTTAGTTAATAAGTAAAGATGTCGTTAAAGTGAGAAACCTATTTTATTAATATCGATAAATATATTTATATGGATTGAGGTCCCGGCCTAAATACCGATTTATATATAAATATATAGACTCTTAGGCTCATAAAAGTCGATAAATTGATACTTTGGGCCCGTCCGAATACCGATAAATTTATAAATAGATATTTGTTTAGCCGACTTATTGTTTTATGTTTAAAACCTTAAATAAATTAAGCAACTCTGCACTATTAAGAATCCTGTGCCGGCCTGGCTTCATATCTCCTATACCGATTGGACCAAACTCAGTTCTGATCAGGCGCAAGACCTTTAATCCTAAGGATTCAATAAGCCTTCTGATTATGTGGTACCTGCCCTCATGAATTGTGATCTCCACCCAGTGGTGGTTGCGACTGACTGCTCTGGCGTGAACTACTTTTATCGCCCGAGCTAATCCGTCTTCAAGGCGCACCCCTTGCAACAATTGGTCGGATAGCTGCTTATTAAACTCTCCCTCGATCTCAACCAAGTAGTGCTTTTCCAACCCATATGAGGGATGGGTTGCGCGATGGGCAAATTCACCATCATTTGTCAGCAGAATTAGTCCCTCAGAATCCTTATCAAGACGGCCGACGTGATAGAGGCGGTCTTTCCTATCCTTAAAGTAGTCACCTAAATTATCCCGACCCTCGGGGTCTGACATGGTGGAAATTACGCCTCTTGGTTTATGAAAGGCAAGATAAGTTTTAGACTTTGTTAACTTTAAACTCTCACCATCTACTTTAATGTCATTTATTTCCGGATCTGCTTTAAATCCAAGCTCGGTGATGGTCTCACCATCTATGCTGACTCTGCCCTCGGCAATTAATTTATCTGCAGCCCGACGGCTTGCCACACCAGCTTCGGCAATTAATTTATTTAATCTACTTAAACCCACGCGCAACTCTACCGCGAAAATACGGCAGCAATATTTAGATCTTTTTAATCAGTCAATGTTGAAAGTAACTCATCCAAGCCATCAATATCAGGCAAAAATGGTGCTAACGCAGGTAAATCTGCGATGGAGTTAAGGCCCAATTTTTCAAGAAAAAATGAGGTTGTTTGATACAGCACAGCACCAGATTCGCCTTCAATCCCAGCCTCCTCAACTAATCCCCGATTTACCAAGGTTTTCATAACCGCTTCGACATTAACCCCTCTGATTGCTGAAACTCGAGCTCTTGAGACTGGTTGTCGATACGCGATAACCGCTAGGGTCTCTAACGCGGCCTGCGTCAATTTGGCTTGTTGGCCATCTAGGACAAACTTTTCAACTAACCCAGACATATCCGGGTGGCTGTAGTAGCGCCAACCCCCTGAAACCTGACGTAGTTCAAATCCTCTCTGCTCAACCTCATACTTTGCAGCCAAAGCAGTCAGTGCTGACACAATCTCCTCAGTCGGCACCTCAATGATCTGCGCTAGAACAAGCTCCGAAACAGGCTCATCTACCACCATTAAGATAGCTTCTAAGCTTCGTTGAAGTTCAACTTCAGACATTATCGGCCTCATCTACTGGTTGTGGTGGAATATCAAACTCATCACTTACCCTAACCTCACCATCTGCGCTGCCAACCCAAGTTATCTGCAGCTCGCCAAGTGAAATTACCTGTTCAAACCTTACGACCCCTTCACGATATAGCTCAAGTAGCGCCAGGAATCGAGCGACAACCACCAAGGTTGAGCTGGCATCTGATACTAATGATCTAAAAGTCACCCGACCCGCCTTGCGCAGCATCTCTACTACCTTAACCGCCTGTTCTGCAACGCTAACTAGTGGTCTATGCAGGTGGTCGATGCTGAAGGTGGGAGTAGTTTTCGGGGTCAAAACTCGGTTTGCAATGGCGGCAAAACGCTGGGCGCCGACCCCGATCAATACCTCAGGAAGCAGCTGGGCAAAGTGCGGCTCTAATGCCACAGTTCTTGGGAAGGACTTCTCTTCTCGCTCTATTCGCTCACTGAAGATTGCCGCAATCTCTTTAAAAGCCCGGTATTGCAGCAGTCGAGCAAAGAGCAGATCTCGCGCCTCCAATAAAGCTAGATCTGACTCATCATCTACCTCACCTGACGGAAGTAACTTAGCCGCCTTTAAATCTAAGAGGGTTGCTGCCACCACCAAGAATTCTGTGGTTTTATCCAAATCCCAGCCATTTTCACTGTTTTCTAACTGCTTTATATATGAAATGAACTCATCGGTGACAGTACCAAGTGCCACCTCGGTGATATCCATCTTGTGCCTGGAGATAAGTTGTAAGAGTAGGTCAAAGGGGCCATCAAAATTCTCTAGGTGCAGGGAGAATCCAGCTACCCGCCCATCTGTAATTGAAGGTGTGGCAGCCACCTGTGGCGTAAAAATTTCTTGCGACATGCGCACAAGATACTTCACACATCCTTGCCTTTGCACTTGCCCCACCGTAGGTTCTGGCCATGGGAAAAAACGCTAGACAGACTTCTCGGTTAAACGTTAAATCGACAAACTCACCTGCCCGTTCTAATCCACGGGAAGAGAGTTTGGCAACTACCTCAGATGTTTTGGGCAGAAAGCAAAAAAACTTTCCAGAGCCACCAAAAAATCCTGCTGCTGGCAATGCCAGAGTGATCTCTGTGGTTAACCAAAAAGGTGGAGTTGGTAAAACTACAACTGCAATTAATTTAGGAGCTGCGTTAGCTGAAGCTGGCCGCCGAGTTTTATTGATTGATTTTGATTCGCAAGCCTCTATGACAACTGGATTAGGAATTAAGGGAGCTGCTCTTCGGGAGCAGTATGGCTCTATTTGGTATTTATTAAATGACTCAGAGGCAAAGCTAGAGGATTTCATTCTTAAATCTGCAGTTGCTGGGTTGGATTTCATTAGAGGTCATGAGGATCTAGCAGCAGCTGAAGCCGCTTTCGTATCTGAAATTGCCAAGGAGCACAAACTTAGAAAACTATTGGCACCAGTGCTTGATAAATATGATGTGGTTCTAATTGATTGCTCACCATCACTTGGCACCCTTACAGTAAATGCGCTAACTGCATCTAATGGCGTAATTATTCCAATGGAATGTGAGTACTTTGCAGTTCTTGGTCTATCTCTAGTGAAGAAAACTATTGAGAAAATCAAAGAAAACACTAATCCGGAGTTAGAAATTTACGGAATATTGGCAACGATGTTTGAGCGAAAAACCAGCCATTCTCGTGAAGTTTTAGAGCTAATTGATAAAGAGTTTCCGGAAGAGGTATTTGACACAATAATCTCTCGCACAGTTAGGTTCTCCGAGTCAACTGTTGCGGGCTTGCCAGTAACAGCATATGCCAGCAGTAGTACTGGTTCAGCCTCTTATCGACGATTAGCTAAGGAATTAATAGCACGAGGAGGAGCAAAATGAGCCGCAGAGTAAGTTTGCCGGGCGCAGATGAGTTATTTAGAAACACTGCAACTTTAAGTGCGGTGCCTTCTCAGCGCGAGAGTGCCGAAGAGATTACAGAAGCTCCAGTATCAAATGCTAAGCAAAAAAATGCTGTTAGACAGACTCCAAGGCGACGAGTGAATGCATTTGACCGCTCCCCTTCAGGTAGAGAAAAGCATGATGAGAAAATTACTGTGTATTTATCACCAGATGAACTTTATGATTTAGACCAAGCGCGGCTTGCACTAAGAGGAGATCTTGGCCTAGCCGTTGATCGCGGCCGAATTGTTAGAGAATCACTTTCAATCATAATTGCAGATCTAGAATCTAAGGGCGATCAAAGTATTATTGCTCGCCGATTAAGAGGCAGATAGATCTACTTTCCTCTTGGATGAGCGGTACTGTAACTTTCCCGAAGTCTGTCAATTGTGATTAACGTATAAATTTGAGTTGTTGTAACAGAAGCGTGTCCTAATAATTCTTGCACCACTC
The DNA here is from genome assembly GCA_035441405.1 of Candidatus Nanopelagicus sp. Classification (GTDB taxonomy): domain Bacteria; phylum Actinomycetota; class Actinomycetes; order Nanopelagicales; family Nanopelagicaceae; genus Nanopelagicus. Next base: position 6,111 of record DAOROF010000014.1, on the reverse strand, counting down.
TAATATCTGCCCCACCATCTAATAAATGAGTTGCAAAGGAGTGACGCATTGAGTGTGGTGAGACCTGGTCTTTGATACCTGCTCGCTCTGCAGCTTTAATCACAATACTCCATGCACTTTGCCGAGTAAGTCGACCACCCTTTTGATTTAAGAAGAAAGATTTTTGGGTTGAGTTTTTAATAAGAGTTGGCCGGCATCTAGTCAAATAGTTTTCTAGGGCAGTAACTGCAAAACTACCAATAGGAACAATACGCTCCTTGCCACCCTTGCCACGAAGTTTGATTGTGGTCACACTCTCGCTGCCGCTAGAGATCGTTGATAGATCCGCCAGATTTAACTCCACGATTTCACTAACTCTGGCGCCAGTTGAGTATAAAACTTCAACCAAGGCTCGATCTCGAATTGAAACTAGATCATCTCCGGCAATGTTGAGCATTTTTAATACCTGCTCCACACTCAATGCCTTCGGCAAACGTTTGCTAATTTTTGGTGGCTTAAAATTAAGAGCTGGATTATTAAAACCATGCTCCTTAGCTAGGTATCCGTAGTATCCCCTAACACTTATTACATTACGGGAAATAGAGGACTCTCCCATTTTGAACTCTGTATTATCTTTCCCGCGCAGCCAAGCGACATAAAGAGTTAAATCATCTGATGATGCAGATTCAACTGAAAGTTGTTTTATCGATAAATAGTGAAAATATCGCTCTAAATCACGACGATATGCCTCGGTTGTATTTTTAGATAGACCCTTTTCAATTGTTAGAAAATTGAAAAAATCAGCTAAATGATCACTTGCCATGCTTTGCAATTGCCGCTGCAATCAAACCAGCAAACAAAGGGTGTGGCCGAGTTGGCCGAGATAGAAACTCAGGGTGCGCTTGAGTACCAACATAATACGGATGAATATTTTTTGGTAACTCAACGAATTCAACTAGAGTCTTATCTGGGGAAAGACCAGAGAAAACCATTCCAGTGCTTGTAATCTGATCGCGATACTTATTATTAACTTCATATCGATGTCGATGTCTCTCATTTACCTGCAAGGCACCATAAACTCCAGCAACTAGCGATCCTGGAAGAAGATCAGCTTTATATAAACCAAGCCTCATAGTTGCACCCATTTGACCATTGCCAGCCACAATATCGACCTGCTCACTCATTGTTGATATCACTGGATTACTAGTCTTATCATCAAACTCAGCAGAGTTTGCATCCTTTAAGCCAGCTAAATTGCGCGAAGCCTCAATAACCATACATTGCAAACCAAGACATAACCCTAAGGTCGGAATTTTATTCTCTCTAGCATATTTAAGTGCGCCAAGTTTGCCTTCAATGCCCCGCACACCAAAACCACCTGGTACACAAATGGCATCTACATCAGCAAGGCTCTCAGCTGCCTGCTGGTCTGATACACAACTATCACTAGCTACCCACTTAATATTGACCCTGGCAAAATTTGCAAATCCACCAGCGCGCAATGCTTCAGTTACTGACAAATAGGCATCGGGCAGATCAATATATTTACCGACTAGTGCCACTGTCACTTCATGTTTTGGGTTATGAACCTTATTTAATAGATCCTCCCACTCACCCCAAACCACATCAGTTGTTTTAATACCAAGCCGCTTGACCACATAACTATCTAATCCTTCGGCGTAGAGCACCTTAGGAATATCGTAAATAGAGGGCGCGTCTACTGCTGCCACAACTCCGGCTAACTCAACATCACACATCAATGAAATCTTGCGCTTTACCGATTCAGGAATTTGCCGATCACTTCTTAACACAATTGCATCTGGGGTAATACCGATGGAACGAAGAGCTGAAACTGAGTGTTGGGTGGGCTTAGTCTTTAACTCACCCGATGGGCCCATATAAGGAACTAAGGAAACATGCAAATAAAAAACATTATCCCGGCCAACATCTTGTCTAATCTGTCGAGCCGCCTCCAAAAAAGGCAACGATTCAATATCGCCAACTGTGCCACCAATTTCAGTAATCACGATATCAACATCTTCATTTGCCATGGCCTTGATGGCATCTTTAATTTGATTTGTGATGTGAGGAATTACTTGAACCGTCTCGCCTAAGTACTCTCCTCGACGCTCCTTCGCAATAACGGCTGAGTAAATCTGACCAGTTGTTATATTGGCAGAGCCATGCAAGTTTCGATCCAGAAAGCGCTCATAATGGCCGATATCAAGATCTGTCTCGGACCCATCATCTGTTACAAAGACCTCACCATGTTGAAAAGGATTCATTGTGCCAGGATCAACATTTAAGTATGGATCTAGCTTCTGCATAGTTACTCGTAAGCCACGAGCTCGCAATAAACGACCTAAACTTGAAGCGGTAAGTCCCTTGCCTAAACTTGAGGCGACGCCACCTGTAACAAAAATATGTTTACTCACATGAGGGGCGGTCATGGAGCACTAACTTATCATGGATTGTCTAACAATGGTTAATAACTCACTTGCGTGCTCCTTGGCAGTTTGAGAATCCTCCTGACCGCTAAGCATTCTGGCAATTTCAATTTTGCGCTCCTCCTCACTTACCTCGGTGACATCACTTTGAGTTATTAAGCCTGATTCACTTTTCTTCACCACCAAATGGTTATCTGCCCAAACTGCAACTTGAGGTAAATGTGTCACAACAATTACTTGTGATGATTTTGAAAGTTTGGCAAGCCTTCGACCTACCTCAACAGCTGCCTTACCGCCAACTCCTGCATCTACCTCATCAAAAATATATGTTCCAATCGGTTCAGCCTCGGCGATTACAACCTCTAACGCCAGCATTACGCGCGATAACTCACCACCACTTGCCACCTTACTTAATGGCATTGCACTTGCCCCGGCATGAGCGGAGAATAAAATTGAAATTTCATCTAAGCCAAATTGCGAGTATTGATCTGGCTTATCACCAGGTGATACATCTTGCTTAATCACAAAGCTTGCATTTGGCATCGACAGATTTCTCACCTCCTGCGTCACTTTATCTGACAACAGCGAAGCGACTTGCTGGCGATTTTTTGATAATTCAACAGCTAATTTTTGTAATCTACTAAACAGTTGATTACGTTCTTGCTCTAACTCCAAAAGTCGCTCACTACCACCGGCTAGATCAGATAGTCGCTCCTTAACCTGAGATCCCTCTTCAATTAATTGTTCAAAAGCTATCTGCCTATCACTGCCTTTACCAAACCTTTTAAGCAACGAGTTCAGTGCTGACTTTCGCTCCTGCAAAAAAGCAAAACGGGCAGGGTCTGCCTCTAATGAAATCAAATAGGAGTTGAGGTCGCTGCCAATATCTTGCAGATTCAGCAGGTTCTCAGTGAAGCGCTCTGAGATCTTATCTAACTCAATATCTTTGCCAGCAACTGAATCTATTGATTTACGTATTTGCTGTAGCAGATTAAGCGCTGAAATCTCATCGCTTTCAAAAAGATTTAATGCAGATGTGACCGCCTGATTTAACTGTTCGACTGAGCCTAGTTTTGCTAGCTCATTTTCAATCTGTTCGAGTTCACCAGATTTTGGTAAGAGTTTTGAGTACTCAGCAGCAAACTCCTCCAATGAAGTTATCTCTTTATCACGTTGATTTAATTGCGATTGAAGTTCAGATATTTTCCTACTTAACTCCCCGTACTGGTGATAAACCTCTTGATAATCTGCAATATCGATACCACCAAACCTATCCAGAAGCTCTCTACTAACCGCTGGTTTCAATAATTTAGATGATGAGGATTGTGCATGAATCTCAACTAGTGAAGCGGCAAATGCGGTGACTGCCGAAGCAGAGCTGACAGTATTGCCAATTAATACCCGAGATTTTCCTTGCGAATTAATTGTCCTAGTTATAATCACAGAATCATCTTCGATCTCTCCACCATTTTCTAAGATCTGACCCTGTAATGAGTTTGGAATCGAAAATCTGCCAGTGATGACAGCACGCTCTTGACCGGTTCGAACTAACTCGGCATCACTTTTGCCGCCTAAAACCAACCCCAATGCAGTTAGCACCATTGTTTTACCAGCACCAGTTTCACCAGTTAATACCGTTAAACCCGGCTTAAATTCGATATTTGTACTTTCGATGACACCTAAGGATTTAATTGAGATCTCTTCTAGAAAACTTTTACTAACTTTCTTACTCACCACGCCAACCCTCAACTGGCAACTTAAACTTAGCCACCAACCGATCGGTAAAGGTTGCAGGCTTAATATGAGCAAGCAATACATCCTCTTTAGCGCTAGTTAAAATAATACGGTCATTTAGCTCTAACTTTGTGCGCCTTATGCCATCAGCGTTTAAGTCAGCTGAGGCACTTGCTAGATCTATCACAATCTCTGATTGCGGCGAGACCACCATCGGTCTAGAGAAGAGTGCATGAGCTGCAAGTGGTAATAAAACCAACGCATCTACCTCTGGCCAAACAACTGGTCCACCAGCTGAGTAGGCATACGCGGTTGAGCCAGTTGGAGTTGCACATATAACTGAATCACACCACCATCTAGAAAGTGGCCGGTGATCTATTTGCACAAACAAATCAATCATTTGATGATCATTTCGCTCGACCAATACTTCGTTCAATGCCCAGCCAGCTAAAATTTCTTTCCCACCTCGAAGCAGTTGATAATTCAGACTCATACGCTCTTCTACTGTAAAACTGCCATTAAAAATTGATTCAGTTATTTGGGCCAAAGTTGGCCGTTCCACCTCGGCTAAAAACCCAACATGGCCTAAGTTAATTCCCAGTACCGGCATACTCTTACCTCGGCACAACTCCGCAGCGCGCAACATCGTGCCATCACCGCCCAGCACTAATGCTAAATCGGCTTGTTCACTATCTTGCCAAGGAGTCGTTCCAGCTGTATTTATGGTTGAGAAAACTTTAAATTTTTTCTCATTAAATAACTTTGCTAGCTCAGTTGCGCTTGCGATAGCTTCCGCCCTTGTTGGGTGAGTAACAAGCAGTACTGAAGTAATCTTCTTACTCATGCTGGCCCCGTTTCGATCGCAAGGTCTAAATCTACTTGCCTTAAGGCAGGTGCGCCTTTTTGTAACCACAGAAAATACTCCACATTCCCGCTGGGTCCAGGAAGTGGGCTTGCTACTACCCCTAAACACCCAAATCCTTGTTCATATGCTGAAGCAGCTACCGCAGCTACCGCCTCTTTTCGAAGCTGGGCATCGCGAACTACACCACCTGCACCAAGCTTGTCTTTACCAACTTCAAATTGTGGCTTAACCATTACCAAGAAATTTGCTGCCTCACTTGCCACTGAAAATAATGCTGGTAGAACTAACTTTAAAGAAATAAATGATAGATCGGCAACGACTAGATCGATCTGCTCACCTACTTGGGCAGCGGTCAAATGGCGGACATTGACTCTATCTAAAATCTTTACCCGCGCATCACTTTGCAATTGCCAAGCAAGTTGACCATAACCAACATCAACTGCCACTACCTTCTTAACTCCTCGCTTTAATAACACATCGGTAAATCCGCCAGTTGATGCTCCCGCATCTAAGGCGGTAACACCAGCGACATTTAAGTTTGAAAAGTGATCTAGTGCGCCAGATAACTTATGGCCACCGCGAGAGACATACTCATCTTGTTCATCAGCTAATTTAATAGAGGATTGAGCATCAACCACTGAAGCAGATTTACTTACAACTATGCCATTTACTAAAACCTTATTTGCCGCAATTAAATCGGCTGCAACCTCTCTTGATCTGGCTAATCCGCGGCGCACCAATTCAGCATCCAAGCGGCTTTTCACGCTACCTACACTCCGTCAAGATTTGTTAATGCTTGCTGCAATTGAGCATGAATTCTTTCAAACTCTGCGCTGTGTTGCGCTAGCGGTAAATCATTTACCGCCTTTATGCGTTCTTTAATCTTTGCTAAATCAATCTCGATTTGATCTGCGCTAATTGAGTTATCCATACTCCTAAGGTACTAAAAATCATTGTTTTATGCTGGTTTTTTTGGTAATTTCTAGGAGCTAGAAAAAAATAAACCCCAGTTTTTAGGTGGGGTTTATTACTTAAATTGAGTCCGGCGGCGATCTACTCTCCCACAAGGTCCCCCTTGCAGTACCA
>DAOROF010000013.1:0-20104 GCA_035441405.1 Candidatus Nanopelagicus sp. | reverse complement strand
ATTTGAATGAAATTTAAGTGAGCAAGTCCCAAGCTCTTACACCACCTGCAACGCCAGCCGAGTTAGGAATAATCTTAACTTTATAGTCAAAGCTTCTTAAAGCTGATTTACTAATTCTCTGAGAATTACCACCACCAATATATAATTTATCCCAGATAATCATTGGGTATAACTCACCAATTAAAGCCTTTACCCGTCTGGACCAAAGTTGATTTCCCATACGTCTTCTCGAGATTTCTCCAATCCAGGCATCTATTGTTTTGCCATATCGAATAGTGGCATGTGATAGCTCCAGGTGAGGGGCCAATTTACCGTTATTAAACATGGCACAACCTAAGCCAGTGCCAAAAGTCAAAACGGTTTCAAGTCCTACACCGGTAATAACTGCTGCCGCGTGCACTTCTGCGTCATTAAGCACCAGAATTGGAAGTTTTAATTTTTTATGTAAAGTATTCTGAAGATCAAAACCGTGCCAAATTTTCTTTAAATGTGCATCAGGTAATGTTCTTGGACCTCGCTTATTTATATAATGTGGAATAAATACAATTTTTCCATTTCTAATCATTCCTGGTAAACCAATTGTTACGCGGTTTACTCTCTGATCAGCCAGCACAAAGCCGGTGATAATCTCAACTAATAAATTTGGTGATAGTGGGTACGGCGTTTTAAGATAGGGAAAATCAACTAATACTTTTCCACGTTGATCAAATACTGAAGCCTTGATTCCAGTTCCACCGCAATCAACTGTCAGTGTTATATTTTCCACTAGTTGATGTTAGTGGAAAATAAGTTTTTTTGAAACCAAGGCTTCATTTAATTTACTTAGTGAGAATGTCCACCTGGTCCATGTGAGTGACCATGTCCTGTTGCCTCATCTTTTTTCTCCTCTGGAGTCTCAAAGACTAAGGCTTCAGTAGTAATAAACATTGCAGCAATTGAAGCCGCATTTGCTAGCGCTGACCTAGTTACCTTAACTGGGTCAATAACACCTTCTTTTACAAGATCTGTATACGTCTCAGAGTAAGCATTAAAGCCTTCATTTGGTTTCATAGCTCTTACTTTAGAAACAACTACATATCCTTCTTGGCCAGCATTTTCAGCGATCCAACGAAGTGGTTCATCACAAGCTTTACGAACTAGGCGAACACCAACAGCTCTATCGCCTTCAAAACCTAAATCATTATCAAGTGCGGTTGCAGCATGAACTAACGCAGCCCCTCCACCAACAACAATTCCTTCTTCAACAGCTGCCCTAGTGGCAGATATTGCATCCTCAAGGCGATGCTTTTTCTCTTTTAACTCCACCTCGGTATGAGCTCCAACTTTGATTACGCAAACTCCACCAGCAAGTTTTGCAACGCGCTCTTGAAGTTTTTCGCGATCCCAATCAGAATCTGTATTTTCAATCTCTCGGCGAATCTCAGTCACTCGAGCTGCAACATCATTTTTGTTTCCAGCTCCGTCAACAATCGTGGTGTTGTCCTTAGAGATAACTACACGTCTTGCTTTGCCTAGCATCGAGATATCTATTTGCTCAAGCTTTAAGCCAACCTCAGCTGAGATAACTTGGCCGCCAGTTAATATCGCAATATCTTGCAACATTGCTTTTCTGCGATCCCCAAAACCAGGTGCTTTAACAGCAGCTGAAGCGAAGGTGCCGCGCATGCGGTTAACCACAAGAGTTGAGAGTGCTTCACCCTCTACATCTTCAGCAATAATCAATAGTGGCTTACTTGCTTGCGCTACCTTTTCAAGTACAGGTAAAACCTCGCTAAGGGCTGAGATTTTTTGACCTGAAATTAAAATGTAAGCATCTTCTAAAATTGTTTCCATGCGATCTGCATCGGTCACAAAATAGGGAGAAATATAGCCCTTATCAAATTGCATACCTTCGGTGAACTCAAGCTCAAGACCAGTTGTTGATGATTCTTCAACAGTAATCACACCATCTTTACCAACTTTATCCATTGCTTCGGCGATCAAATCACCAATGGCTTTATCTTGGGCTGAAATGGTTGCAACATCTGCAATCTGCGACTTACCGCTTACGGCAGTTGAATTTTTCCGCAATGCCTCTGTAATGGCAGATACTGCTTGCTCAATTCCATATTTTAGTTCCATTGGTTGAGCACCGGCAGCTAAATTGCGCAAACCTTCTTTAACCATGGCTTGTGCCAAAACAGTGGCGGTAGTTGTACCATCTCCAGCAACATCATTGGTTTTCTCTGCAACTTGCTTAACAAGTTGAGCACCCATATTTTCTGCTGGATCTGATAACTCAATCTCTTTAGCAATTGTTACACCATCATTAGTAATCAAAGGTGCACCATAGCTCTTTGCGATAACTACATTTCTACCCTTAGGTCCAAGTGTTACCTTTACAGTATCGGCAAGTATATTTACGCCACGCTCCATTGCACGACGAGCTGCTTCATCAAATTGAAGTGATTTACTCATCTTTACTTCTTTGCAATGATTGCTAGTACATCACGGGAAGAAAGTACTAGGTACTCTTCATTGTTGTACTTTACTTCAGTACCGCCATACTTTGAATAAAGGACAACATCACCCTCTTTAATATCTAACGGAATACGATTTCCGTTTTCAAATCGACCAGGACCAACTGCCATGACGGTTCCTTCTTGTGGCTTCTCTTTGGCAGTATCTGGGATGACTAATCCAGATGCAGTTTTTTGCTCTGCTTCATTTGCCTTTACGACAATACGATCTTCTAGTGGCTTAATTGAAATTGCCATCTTTGTTACTCCTTTGGTTGGTTACTTACGGTTTTTAAAAATTTCTGCTTCATTCACCTGGGGCGTTAATTAGCACACGCAGGCTTAGAGTGCTAAAGCCAACTTTAAAGGGCGGACTGCGCTTGGGGCAAATTAGCGCTCTGATTTAGAAGATGACGCGAGAGATCTCAGCGGCTGAGTCAGCAGATATACCCAGTTGGGAGGGCGCTAACCCCTCGTTGATCGCCAGTGAGCCTAAGGCTGCCACCATCGCCCCATTATCGGTACACAGGTTGGCAGGTGGGATAGAGAGCTCAACCTTGGCTGCCTGACACCGAGCAATTGCTAGCTGGCGAAGTCTGCTATTTGCTGCCACTCCGCCGGCTATAACTAAATTATCGATTCCACTTTCTTGGCAAGCAGCTAAAGACTTAGTTAATAGCACATCCACGACTGCTTCTTGGAAAGATGCTGCTACATCTGCTTTTTTATAATTTGGTGTTTGTTCTAAATATCTAAGCACAGCAGTTTTTAAACCTGAAAATGAAAAATCATATCTGTGCTTTTGTATATCAAAGTTTTGAGATAAACCTCTAGGAAATATAATTTCATCTGCCTTACCATTTTTAGCTTCACTATCAATTACTGGTCCACCTGGGAATCCAAGTCCCATAATTCTGGCTACCTTATCAAAAGCTTCACCAGCAGCATCATCAATAGTTGCACCCTTTACTATCACATCTTTAACAAGGTTATTTATTTGTAATATCGAAGAGTGGCCACCACTTACTAAAAGTGCAATTGCAGGGCGAAGTATTTTCTCATTATTCAACATATCTACTGCAATATGCGCAGATAAATGATTTACCCCGTACAAGGGTTTATCTAAGGCAAGTGCTAAGCCCGAGGCACTACTTACTCCTACTAATAACGCACCAATTAAACCGGGGCCAGCAGTTACTGCAATAGCATCAATATCCTTAATCGAAACCTTTGCATCTTTTAAAGCTTGCTTAATAACTTGCTGCATAGCCTCTAGATGTGCTCGGCTTGCAACCTCAGGAACTACACCACCAAATCTGGCATGCTGATCAACGCTAGATGAAATTATATTTGCAAGTAATTTTCGATCATTAACAATTCCAACTGCAGTTTCATCACAAGAGGTTTCAATACCAAGTACAAGAGCCATTACTTAAGCTCCTTACGCATAACCACTGCGGTAAGTCCTGGGCCATAATAATTTTCTCGTCTTGATACTTCACTAAAACCAAACTGCTCATAAAGTGGCTGGGCAGCATTATTGCCAAGTCGCATCTCAAGCATTATGGCTTCTGCCTTTTTAACTCTTGCCCAATCAATTAAACGTTTTAGCAATTCACGGCCTATGCCTTTACGCCTATGTTGTTCGACCACGGTAATTGTGTGAATATCTGCTACATCTGCGATAAAGAAAATACCAGCATAAGCAACTAATTCACCCTCAAATTCAGCAGCTAAGTAGTGGGCATTTTTAGGTGACTTTGCAAACTCCTCTTTAAATTGAGAGATAGACCAAGCAGCCTTTGCATATACATCTTTTTCGATTACAGCCGCCGGTACTAAATCCAAAGCGGTCATCGCTCTAAATTTCACTCCCTGTGGCAAAGGATAAGCATCAGGCTTTCTTATATAAATTGGGTTTGTAACTAAATCACCTTTGCCAGAAATTCTGGCAATCTCAACTGGATCTGGAAAGTACTGACCCTCATTAAAGATTGGAATTTGAAACTTTTCTAACTCAATAGCTTTACTCACAGCTGGATCAGTTATCCGCATTGAATTCCTATATCTAGCCCAATATCTCTCCTTACGTCTGGCATCAGTTGAAACTATAAAATCTTCTTGATTAATACCTGCTGCCATTGCATCTAATGAGCAAACACCCACCCAATTAATTCCAGCGCCAAGTGCAAAACTTTGCGCAAATGCAATTCCCACTCTTAAGCCGGTAAACGGGCCAGGCCCCATTCCGACTGCAACTAAATCAATCTCACTTTCAATTGCCAAAGCTTTACTTACTAATTTTGGTAGCACTTCACTATGAGAAAGCGGATCGTCATGGAAATCACTAAAAATAACATGTGAATCCTTAACTAAGGCGACAGATGTTCGAGAGGTTGAGGTATCAATTGCCAGAATGGTACTCATAAGTTAAAACCTGACCAACGATCTCCAACTAAGTTAAAACTTATATTTCTAAAACTTTCTTCTGTGCCCTGTTTGATGATTATTTCTAGGTATTGATCAGTAAGTGTATTTACAAATGAAGCGCCCCATTCAATTACAAAAATACTGTTTTCCAAATAACTTTCAAAATCTAAATCACTAAAACTGCTAACTCCTTGGTCTAACAATCGATATGTATCTATGTGAATGAAATTTATCTTTGACTTATAAACTCGGCTGATTACAAATGTTGGGGAGGTGATATTTTTTATGCCAAATGAGCTAGCTATGCCTTGAGTTAATACAGTTTTTCCACTTCCTAATTCGCCAGTTAAAACGACGACATCACCAGCCTTAAGCTGGGCGCCAATTTTTGCACCAAGCTGATGCATTTGGTCAACTGAATTTATTTGAAGTTCCATATAAGTGAGTAGTTTATAGATATGAAAAGGGCCCTCAGTTTCCTGAAGGCCCTTTTCGATTTTAACTACTTATTGACGATACTTAAGTAGCGGAGCCGTGTAATTTGGATCCACAAATAAGTTCTTGTCTTTTTTGATTGCAGCTGCCACAGTTTTAGCTGATGGAGCTTTTCCGGATTTAGCAGAATCTGTCAACAATTTCGCAATCATCAAGTACTGATTAGTTGTGAAATTACAATGCCCTGTTCCGCTTGGATCGACTGCAGGAGTAATTGGTCTTCCTGCTGAATCGAACTGTGTGTACTCATCAGATGGCTTATTCCAAATGTTTACTAATAGGCCCTTCTTGCTAGTACCGCTAGCAATAGCAGCGTTGTATTGGTTAATTAGATGCTGTGTTGCACCCGGAGGAGTGATGTGATCTGCTGTTGCAGTAAGGGTAATTGTAGGAACAGTAAGTGTGCCCTGAACCTCACCGATCGCCTTAATACGTGCCACCGCACCTGCATCTGCTTTAACTCGAGGAGCAGCTGGATTTAGTGCACTTAAATAACCCAACATTCCTGCGGTTGCAGTTTTACCAGATAGCGCTGCTGCATAAACATCGCTGTCATCTCCTAAACGAGCTGAGTAGTTAGTAGTTGAGTTATCAAAGACAATTCCACCACCTCGTAACTCTAAATCGTAATTTGCAATAACTGCCAAGACTGCAGCTTGCGCACCATTTTCAAGCACAGCAAGTGCTGGGCTGATTGCTAATCCAAATGTTGTCTCAAGCGGACCTTTTGGACCACTTGATGCATCATAAGTTTTAGATTGAGTTGATACACCGGAGATTAAACCAAGAAGCAATACTGCACTTCGTACTGGAATACCCTTAAGTGTTGCTGGAGCAGTTGAGGTTGCAGGCCATGCTGGCGCAGTTGGGTTGGCAGCTATTGCAGCTTGCAATGACCCAAGCACACCTAGGACTTTACCTAGATCGCCAAGCATTTCTTTATAACCTGCTTCACCTGCTGAGTAACCAACTGCTTTAATTGAAGGATCAAATAAAGTCTTTAGTCCCCACAAGAAGTCACCAGCCATAGTAATTTCAGCTAGCGCTGAATCAGCTACACAAAGAGGTGCGACTGCTTCAACCATGCCAGGATTTTGCTCAGCCATTAATTGAGTAGAAAGTCCACCAAGGGAGTTACCCCAAGCAGCTACTCGATCAATCTTTGGGAATTTGGCATAAGCAGCATCAATCAGAATTACATTTGCTAATGATTGCTCGGCTGCATTCCAGCCTTGCACCTGAACTCCTGAGCCAGCTAATGCAAATCCCTGCTTTAATAGTGAGGTAGCAACCTCGGCAGATGGTGCAATTGCTGGTGAGTTATCAATAACTGAACCCTTCGGTGCAATTACTGGTAGTGGTGGCAAGTTAACGCCATAACGAATGCCATGTGAGTAAACAATTAGAGTTCCATTGAACTTCTTTGGCATAGCTATTTCAAACTTTGCACCGAATTGGTCAACTCCTGAACATAGTTGGGTATTGCGAGCGCTGTACTTAGTCGCCGCAGCTACCTCACTACATGTAATTCCATCAGCCCTTGCTGCAGCTGGAATTGCCACTGCAAGTGCTGCAACCATGGTTGCAGTTGTTAGAGCTGCGAAGCTCTTTTTTAGAGTTTTATTTATCATGAGTTTGTTGGTACCCCATTCTTAGGAACTGGCTTACGCTCATATGAGGAAGCTGTTGGTGCTGTATTTGAGCTTGAATCAGTTGTGTAAATTGAAAGCTTGCCACCAAATGGCTTTAGCTCTCCCTTTTCATTTAACTGACCAAACCAATATCCGTTGTAACCAACTCGGCTAGTAGCTGAGTAGTTAAGAGGAACAAGACCTGCGCTAGCAAAATTTGCACCCTTTGTCTCTATTGCCTTAATCAGACCGGCACGAGTTAGGTTTTTGCCTGCTGCGCGAAGTGCTTGCACAGTTAACATTGCTGAGTTCATTCCTTGTAGTACAACGTTGTCAAAAGTAACGCCCTTGTTGTACTTGGTATTTATCTTCATAAATTCACTCACATATGGATCAGTAGCATCCTTTGCATCTGGGAAGAATGATGCAGCTAGGGCGCCATTAATTGTTGCCGGCTTTACGCCTAGGGCTAACAATGTATTGGCATCGCCACCGACTGATCCTGCTATCCAAGTAAATTTAGAAACCAGTGATAATTTCTCAGCGGCTTTTAAAATTGTGGCAGTTGAATCAGTTGTTCCAAAGAGAACTAATACTGGCTTACCAGGAACTGCACTTAATCTAGTTAGTGCACCCTCTGCTAAAGCAGGAGTTAATGCACCTTGTGGGTAAAGGGTAGGAGCAGCTGCGAACTTGTGTCCGGCGAGTGCAAATCCGTTTACGCCATCCACACCAAACTCATCATCTTGAGCGATCAAGAAAGATGCTTGTGGTGCAAGAGTAGGTGTGTCCTTGATGAACTTAGCCATGATCTTTGCTTCCATGGCATAGCTTGGAAGAATTGTGAAGGTAGTTGGATATTTAGCCTTGTTAGCAAATCCACTAAATCCAGTGTTTACAAATAGATCAGGAACATTATTTTTTGCTAATTGTGCTGCGGTGTAAGCCTTGCTATGAGTAGCAGTACCTAGCGCGCCAACTAGAGCAAAAACTCGATCATTTAAAACTAAATTTGTTGTTTGAGTAGCAGCAAGAGTAGGTAAATACTTATCATCTCTTGAAACTAATTTGATCTTACGACCATTTACTCCACCATTTGCGTTGATGTGGTCGAAGTAAGCTTTCATAGCTCCTGGTAACTTTCCGTATACCAAACCAGCTGAGCCAGTTAATGGTCCGGAATAACCTAACTTGATTTCTCTTGAGGTAACTCCTGGATCTGCAGCATGTGCGGGCAGCGAAGAGAGAACCAACGCTCCAACAGTTACTGCCACTGAAGCGATTGATAAACGCTTCATGCGAGTATTTCTGATCATTTATTTCCTTCCCTAGTGTTGTGTTTAATGCTTAAGGTGCTTTTTGTGGTGTAGAAGATGCCCTGGTCCACTTGGTGCAAATAACACGGTCAAGATCAACAATGCACTCACCATAAAGCCGGGCAAACTTGTAATAAACCCTTCAGAACCTCCTATGCGCGATACTACCGATTCTGCTATTTCAGGTATAGCCACCAGTACCAGAGCCCCAAGAATGACACCTTTTAGGCTGTACACACCAGTAACAACGGCGCCTGCAAGCAGTAAAAAGGAGAGGCTAAGCGGAAAAGCACTTGGTGAAACACCGCTAATCAGCATTACCAGCAAACCCCCAGCCAGACCGGCAATACCTGCACTTAATGAGAAAGCCACTGCTTTTTTTCGACCAATATTTATCCCACAAAGTTGGGCTGCAATTGGGTTATCTCTTAACGCACGAAACTCTCGGCCATAACGAGTACTAATTAAATTTACTAATAACCAAATCATTATTATTGCTGATAATGAGCTAATCCAAAAAAACCATTGATATAAAGAAAAATCTTCACCTAATCTGGCAGGAGGTATACCAATATCAAATACTAATCCTTGCTCACCACCTAAAATCGGAAATTGATTTGCAATAGTTGGTAGTGAGACTGCTAAAGCTAAAGTTGTGCCGGCAAGGTATGGACCACTCAAGCGAGCTGCTGCATAGCCAAGTAATAATCCAAATAATCCAGCAACTAGCGCTGCAATAATAAGAGCAATGGCTGGGTGAAGTTTTAAATTGTTAATAGATAACGCTCCTGCGTATGCCCCCACCGCCATTAATGCACTATGGCCTAGCGATAATTGACCTGAGTAGCCAGTTAACAAAATAATTGATGCAATTGCTAATGCATACATGGCTACAAACGCACCTTGATACTGGCGAAGCTCGCCAATTCGATCACTTATTATTAATAATATCCAGCCTAAGAGTATAAAGCCAAAAAATCTTTTTCTACTGGTATCAAATTTCAGCATTAATCTTTCCTACCTTTTTTACCAGAGAAGACACCACTTGGTTTAATAAGTAAGACTAGAATCAAAATTACAAACGCGGTTGGAAACACTAGTTTGTAACTTATATATGTAGCCGAGAAATTTACGGCAAATCCTAAAATCATCGCACCTGCAACTGCACCAAACAAGCTATCTAATCCACCAATTACCGCTGCAATAAATCCAAAGACTAATAAGACATCCATGGCATTTGGGTATAGATAGGAGCCAGGGATATATAACATCCCAGCGAGGCCGCCAGCTGCTCCAGCTAAAGCCCACCCTAAAGTTCTAACTGCATCAACTCTTATGCCAGATAACTTTGATACTTCCGGAGCATATGCTGATGCTCTTAGGGCTAATCCGATATTTGTTTTTTGAAAAACGATGGTAAGTAGAATCATGCTTAAAGTAACTGCGATGAGAACCATTAAATTAAATGGACTAAATGCAACTATTGATCCAAATATTTTTAAGCCATCTGTTGAGACTGGCGCTTGAATAGTTTGGTAGTTAAGTCCCCAGATAAAACCAATTATTGCTTGAATTATTCCCAGCAAAGCCAAGGTGGCTACAACTGGTGCGATCATAACTATCGGACCTGAAGTAACTCTTTTAAAAATTGGCCGCATAAAAAATCTATCAATTCCTGCACCAAGTAATGCTCCACTTAGAATTGCCGAAATTAAGCCAACCCAATATGAACCGCTGCGAATTGTTACCTCATAGCCGATGTAGGTTGTAAAAATAGCTTGTCCGGCTTGAGCAAAGTTAATAACCCTGGTTGAACGCCAAACTAGCACCAATGCAATCGACATCAGCGCATAGATTGCACCTGTTGAAAGTGAGGTTAAAACTGCGGTAATAAATTGATTCATATTAAAACCCCAAATATGCAGCACGCACTGCAGGATCATTGAGAAGTGTTTCAGCAGAATCAATCGCTACTACTGATCCCAGATTTAAAACAACTCCCTCGTTGGCAATTTTTAATGCCCCCATCGCATTTTGCTCAACTAGCACAACGGTTATCTTCATTTGCTTAACTAAATTGCTAATAACCTTAAAAATCTGTTCCACAATTAATGGTGCCAATCCCAAAGAAGGCTCATCTAAAAGTAATAGTTTTGGTCGTGCGATTAATGCGCGGCCAATAGCTAACATTTGTCGCTCACCGCCAGACAAAGATCCTGCAGATTGCGTCATGCGCTCACCCAGAATTGGAAAAAGATCAACAACTTCAGCTGTTGCATTGGCTACATCTTTTTTATCTTTTCGCCAGAGTCCAGTCAATGCTAGATTTTCTTTAACAGTTAATTCCGCTATCACTGATTTACCATCTGAAACATGCATAATTCCTGACCTAGCTAAATCTTCAGGTTTCTTTCCTAAAATAGCATCGCCATTCCAGGTTACAACCCCATTTTCTGACTCTTTTAACCCAGATAGAGTTCTCAACAATGTAGTTTTTCCAGCACCGTTTGCCCCAATAATTGTCGTTAATTCTCCACTTGTAACCTCAAAGGAAACATTGTTGACCGCCCTAATTGCGCCATAATCAACTGTTAAATTAGTAACTATCAGACTCAATGGCTTACCCCTAAATAGGCTTCAACTACTGCAGGATCTCTGCGCACAGTTTCAACATCTCCAGATGCAATTACCTCTCCAAAATTTAATACGTATAGTCGATTACAAACTGACATAACAACATCCATATGATGCTCAACTAAAATTACTGAGCACTGTGAAGCTAAGTTTTGGATTAACGAATTCATCCATTCAATATCTTGCGCACCAAGACCGCCAGCAGGCTCATCCAGTAGAAGAATCTTTGGTTCACTTACAAGTGCTCGAGCAATTGCAATACGTTTGGTAACTGGATATGGCAAGGAGCCAGCTTTTTCATCGGCAAGACTTGCAGCATAAACTCGCTCCAATGCAATCATGGAGCGTTGCTTTAATCTCAATTCATCTGAACCACTAAAGCCTAAGGCTGAAGCTATTAGACCGCTTTTTGCAGTTTTATTGGCCCCGATCATTACATTTTCTAAGACTGTTAGTTCAGAAAAAAGTCCAACACCTTGCAAAGTTCTAGCAATACCTAAATCTATTAACTCATATGGTTTTGGCCACTTATGCGATTTACCGTTGATTTCTAATGTGCCAGATGAAACATCAACTAAACCAGATAATGCGTTAAAAAAAGTAGTTTTACCAGCGCCATTAGGCCCGATCAAACCAACTACTTCATTTTGATTTAAATCTAAATCAACTTTTGTGAGCGCCTTTAGCCCACCGAATGAAACAGAAAGCGACTTGATTGAAAGCAAATTATGTTCGCTCATATGTGTAGATTCTAGGCACACGAGGCCCAATTCGGGTAACAATCTCATAATTTATAGTCCCGCAAGCCTTAGCCCAATCATCTATTGTGTACTCACCTGCAGAGCCATCGCCAAAAACTATAACCTCATCCCCAGTTTTTACTAAGGAATCTATCCCAAGATCAACTACAAATTGATCCATTGAAACTCTTCCGATAATCGCAGCTCGTTTTCCTGCTACAAAAACACCAGCATCACTATTTGCATTTCTAGGTATACCGTCAGCATAACCCATAGCAACTACGCCAAGTTTTGTGTCTTTCATAGTTACTGCTGTTGCTCCGTAACCAACTGTTGCTCCAGCTTTTACCTGTTTGACTAAATTTAATTTGGCTTTTAATTTCATTGCTGGTTTTAAACCTAATGATTTAGATGAACCCAGAGAATTAACATCTGGACTTAAGCCATACAGTCCAATACCCCATCGAACGATGCTTTTATGTGATTGTTTATTTGTTAAAGCCGCAGCCGAGTTAGCAATATGTATAAACTCTGGCTTAATTCCTCTTTTCTCTAACTCTGATACACGATCATTTAATTGAGAAAGTTGTGTTGAATTCATTTGTTCCTCTGGCTCATCGGCCCTAGCAAAATGAGTCCAAATACCAACTACATTAATTTTATTACTTTTTACTAATTCCCCCACTTGGATAAATAATTTTTCCCAATCATCTCTGACGCCACCTCTGCTCATACCGGTATCAATCTCAATATGAAGTCGAGGTACTTTGTTTACTAGATTACTTGCAAGCACTATTTCATCTAATACCTCTGGTGATGAAATTGATAAATCAATGTTTAATTCCAGTGCAGATTTAAAATCTTCACCAAGTGGTGTAAGCCAGGCAATTATTGGAGCACTTATTCCACTCTTTCTTAACTCAATTGCCTCTTCTAATAATGCTGTACCTAGCCAATCAGCGCCAGATTCAACTGCAGCTTTAGCTACTGGAATTAATCCATGACCATAGGCATTAGCTTTTACCACTGCAAGAATTTGAGATTTTGTTTTGTTCTTAATTAAATCCAGATTACTTTTTATTGCATTAATATCTATTTCGGCAACGGCTCTACTCATAAACTAAGCCTACTTTGAATTAAGAAGGTTGGCGATCTGATCTAATTGATCTATCAATGGCAATTATTAATACCAATAGTGCTGATCCAATAAAGAGTCCACCGAGTAAATCTGAAAACCAATGCGTATTTCGATATAGGGAGGCTAGGCAAACTCCAACTGTCACAATTGCTACAAACCATGTTAATCGCATACCTTCAAATGGTTCTTTGTGTGAATACCTAAATATCAAATAAGCCATCATGCCCCAGGTTAAAACGGCATTTGCTGCGTGCCCAGATGGATATGAAAGTCCGCTATCGGTAAAGACTAAGTCAAAGCCTGTACTTGGTTTTGTTCTACCAAATAATAACTTTGAAACTCCAACAACAATATTTAGTAGCAATAAAGATAGTATTGAAAGATTTATAGGGCGCCAAGATTTAAATCTTCGGCTTATGATTATTGCAGTGCCGAGAAGAAATATTGCAGTGATGCTTCTTAAACCAAGATCATCGACCAACATCACAAGGGTTGGTGTTTTTCCTGGAGTAATTAGTAGAAAATCTCGTTCGTAAATCCATTCATCAAGCCGCCTAATCCAGGTATTGGCCAGTACTTGCTGAGTTACTAATCCATACAATAATAGAAACAGGGCGGTTAATTTTAAAGCAGAATTCATCTGCCTTTTTCGTGCCTCTGGCATGCTATTACTCGACAGTTACTGATTTAGCTAGATTTCTTGGTTGATCCACATCATTACCTCTGACAACTGCCATCTCATAAGCAATTACTTGAAGTGGAACAACAGCTAAGACAGGTTGCATTAACTGGGTAACTTTAGGTATTCGAATTAAATGATCAGCTCCGGAAAATTCATACTCACTAATTACTATTACAACTGCTCCTCTTGCCTTTACCTCTTGAATATTACTACTCATCTTTTCTGCTAATACGGAATCTTGACTTGGCATAATTGCAATTACTGGAGTTCCTTTGTCTATTAAAGCTATCGGACCATGTTTTAATTCACCACCTGCAAATCCTTCTGCATGCATATAAGCCAATTCCTTTAATTTCAATGCCCCCTCAAGCGCAGTTGGATATCCAACATGTCTACCTAAAAACAAGATCGATTCTGCTGATTTGAATTTACGAGTGGTCTCTCGTAGAGGTTCTACCGTCTCTAGAATTTGCTCTACTCTTGCTGGAAGTTGGCTTAATTCTTCGCAAATTCCTTCAATTTCTTTCTTGGTAAGAGTATTTAATTTTCGCCCAATTTCTAGTCCAATTAAATACATAGCTACTAGTTGAGTAGCAAATGCTTTAGTTGAGGCAACTGCGATTTCTGGGCCTGCATGGGTGTAGAGAACTGAGTCTGATTCGCGAGCGATTGTTGAGCCATTTGTATTACACACAGAAAGGATTTTTGCGCCTTTAGATTTTGCATAACGAAGCGCCATTAACGTGTCCATGGTTTCACCAGACTGCGAAATTGGAATTACTAAAGTCTTTTCATTCAAACTTGGTTCTCGATATCGATACTCAGAAGCTAGTTCAACATCAACTGGAATATTTCCCCATTTTTCAATCGCATATTTTCCTACTAAACCTGCGTTAAAAGCTGTTCCACAAGCAATTATTACAATTTTATCTATCTTTTTAAACTTAATTTTCAAATCTAAGCCAGAAAGTCTGCCGATCAAAGTATCCGAAATTGCCTTAGGTTGTTCATAAATTTCCTTAAGCATAAAATGTGAAAACCCACCGCGCTCAGCCGCGCTAGCATCCCAGGAGATTTCAAATTCTTTACCCTGTACTACAGCACCATCAAGATTAGTTACAACTACTGAGTTTGGAGTTATCTCCACCACCTGATCTTGACCTAGTTCAAGCGCCCTCTTTGTATGAGAGATAAATGCTGCAACATCTGATGCCAAGAAATTCTCATTAGCGCCTAGGCCAACTACCAATGGTGAGTTTCTTCTAGCGCCAACTATATGTGTGGGGTTATCGGAGTGAATCGCAAGTAATGTGAATGAACCTTTTAACTGCTTGCAAACCTGGCGCATTGCTGCTGCCAAATCTCCATTATTTTCTTTTCTTGCCTCGCTAAGTAAATGCACAACTGATTCCGTATCAGTTTCAGATTTAAATTTATGTCCACGCTTTTCAAGTTCAGATCTTAATTGTTCGTAATTTTCAATTATTCCATTATGTATTAGCGCAAGGTTTCCTTCATTATCTAAATGAGGATGGGCATTAGTATCTGTTGGTCCACCATGAGTTGCCCACCTGGTATGACCAATTCCACTACTAGTTGTTGGAGTTTTACCTAAGGCCTCTTCTAAATTTTTTAGCTTTCCAGAGCGCTTCTTAATGAATAACGGCTGACCAACTTGAGTTGGAATTGCGATTCCAGCTGAATCGTAACCTCGGTATTCCAGTCTTCTTAAACCTTCAATAACTGGCGTGACTGCGGAGCTATTGCCTGTATAGCCAACTATTCCGCACATTTATTTTGCTCCTTATTTCAGCTCTAATCTTACTAGTTGCGCGAGCGATTCTGCGATTTTCTGTGCAGTTTGTAATTCATTTGCCTCAACCATCACTCGGACCAATGATTCGGTACCAGATGCTCGAATTAGAACTCTGCCAATTCCTGCCAATTCTTTTTCTGCATTGATAATTGCCTCTTGTATTACCTGATTGGCAGTCAATTTATCTTTTTCTACATCTTTAACATTAATTAGTACCTGCGGATACCTCTGCATGTTTGAAGAGAGATTAATTAGAGTTTTATGAGTTTTCGCCATTATTTGCATAACCTGCAAAGCAGTAAGCAAGCCATCCCCGGTGTTTGAAAAATCTCGCATAATCACATGTCCGGATTGCTCGCCTCCTAAGTTGTAGCTGTTCTCAAGCATGCGCTCTAATACATATCTGTCGCCAACTGCAGTTTTTTCAATGACTACTCCAATGGACTCCATTGATTTTATAAATCCTAAGTTGCTCATCACAGTTCCTACTACTGTATTTTTCGCTAGCTTTCCTAAAGATAACCAATCATTAGCTAATATATTTAAAATATAATCGCCATCAATTACTTCTCCATTTGCTGCAATCAGGATACATCGATCTGCATCGCCATCATGAGCGATGCCAATATCTGCTCCGGTTGCTTTAACTTGGGCAATTAAGCCATCTAGGTGTGTAGAACCACAGTTTTCATTTATATTCCACCCGGTTGGTGCAGCTGAAATTGCAGTAACTTTTGCACCAGCCTTTTCATATACAACTGGAGCAACATAAGATGCTGCGCCATTTGCGCAATCAACTACCACCTTTAACCCATTTAAATTTTCAGTTATTGTGGAGAGTAGATACTTGATATATCGCTCTTTTGCGCTCTCATCTTGAATAATCCTGCCCACATTTAAGCCAACAGGCCTATCCCAAGGCTCGCCTAATCGTGATTCAATTTGAGCTTCAACTAAGTCAGCTAACTTATCGCCGCCTTTGGCAAAAAATTTAATTCCGTTATCTGGCATTGGGTTATGAGAAGCACTAATCATTACCCCGAGGTCGGCATTACTTTCTTTAACTAGATAGGCAATTGCTGGTGTTGGCAGCACTCCCACTCGGTAAACATCAACACCTGCACTGGTTAATCCGGCAACAATTGCAGATTCTAAAAAGTCACCAGAAGCACGAGAGTCTTGCCCAACTATTGCTTTAGGTCTATGACCTGCAAATGCACCGATCTCACCTAAAACATGAGCGGCGGCAATTGCTAGATCTACTGCTAATTCAGCTGTGAGATCAACGTTGGCAATACCTCGAACACCATCGGTGCCGAAGAGGGCCATAATTTAGTTAAGCGACTTTGTAATTAACGCTTGCTGTATTGAGAGCGCTTACGAGCTTTCTTAAGTCCGTATTTCTTTCGCTCAATTACACGTGCATCACGAGTTAAGAAGCCAGCCTTCTTTAGTGTTGGCCGGTTTGCATCAATATCAATCTCATTTAATGCGCGGGCAACACCTAAACGAAGTGCACCTGCTTGGCCTGAAGTTCCACCGCCATTAATGCGAGCAAAAACATCATAAGTACCTTCAGCTCCTACAGTTCTAAATGGTTCAGAAACTGATTGCTGATGAACTTTGTTTGGAAAATAAACCTCAAGTGGTTTGCCATTAACAACCCAACGACCAGTACCTGGCACAAGACGAACTCTGGCAACAGCTTCTTTACGACGACCAACGCCACCGCCGGGAGCAGTTATTGCTTTGCGGTTTGTAGCAGCTGCTGGAGTGCTAGAGCTATATGAGGTTGGAAGATCCTCTTCGCCGGTTTCTAAAATCTCGTTAGACATTATTCTCCTATTACTTCTTTACAATCTGAGAAACTTGGTTGAATTCAAATACTTTTGGATTTTGGGCTGCATGAGGATGTTCAGATCCGGCATAAACTTTTAACTTTGTAAATGCAGAACGTCCCACTGAATTTTTTGGCAGCATTCCCTTAATTGCTTTTTCAACCGCACGGGTTGGAAACTTCTCGAACAAATCTGAGTAAACAGTTGAAGTCATTCCGCCTGGATAACCAGAGTGTTGGTGAGCAAACTTTTGAGTGTTCTTTGATCCAGTTAAAACAACTTTGTCGGCATTAATTACCACTACAAAATCGCCCATGTCCATATGAGGAGCAAAGGTTGATTTATGTTTTCCGCGAAGAAGATTTGCAGCATGAGTTGCAAGGCGACCAAGCACAACATCTTGAGCATCAATGAGATACCAACTACGGGTAATCTCACCTGCTTTAGGTGTAAAAGTGCGCACGAGCATCTCGCTTTCTAAATTAAGGATTGTCCCAATTGGGTCATTTCCAGAGGGGCAAGATTACCTTTATATATAGGCCGGGTCAAAACCGGTTTACTCCCCGCTCAAATATCACCCTTCAACCTCATCTAACTCCTGTGATTCTAGGTAATTGTTGTAGCTATTTAAATATTCCTTCTCTGGCGGATATGTAATTGAAATTAAGGTTAGCCCTTTTGCTGGAAAAACATAGCTGTCAGAAACGCGCTCTTTCTCATCTAATACTTTCTTCATCCAACTTGGTTCAAAACGACCTTCACCAACACACACTGCTGCCCCTACTAAATTTCTTACCATGTTATATCTAAAAGAATCTGCTTTTACCATACCTATTACAACGCCATCATTATTTCTATGCCAATTAAACTCCAATAGATTCTTAACTGTTGTCCCACCCTCTCGGTACTTACAGTATGCAAAGAAATCATGCTCGCCCAAAAGTAACTTTGAGCCTTGGTTCATTAAATCAATATCTAGCTTTCTAAACCATTCTGTACTGTCATAACGATCTAGTGGTTTAGTGATTTGGCCACCATCAACTATTTTGTATTGATAGGTGCGAGAAATTGGTGTAAATCTGGCGTGAAAATTTGGCGCAGCCCAGGTTGCCTGCAAAATTCGAATATCTTTTTTAAGAATTTGATTTAATCTAAAGACAATATTCTCAATCTCAGTATCAGAATGTAGATCTACATGAAGTACTTGGTGTTTGGCATGCACCCCAGCATCAGTTCGACCAGCCACGATGGAAGCAACTGGTGTTCTAATTAATGTAGAAAGGGCAGTTTCAAAATCTTCTTGAACTGTTCGTTGATTTGGCTGTTTTGCCCAACCGGAAAAGTTAGTACCGTCATAAGTTAAATCAACTCTTAAACGAGAAAACCCACTCTCGGGATTGAGAGTGGGTTTTGTCATAATCAGTTAAGGTGCGTAATTACTCAGCTTTCGCTGCTGCTTTTTTTGCAACCTTCTTAGCAGGAGTACCTGCTTCAACCATTTCGATTACTGCCATAGGTGCGTTATCACCTTTGCGTGGACCGATTTTAGTTATCCGGGTGTAACCACCATCGCGGGCGGCAAAACGTTGTGCGATATCAGTAAACAAAGTATGTACTACTGACTTGTTTGAAATTCTTGCCATAACTCTGCGACGAGCAGGTAAATCACCTTTTTTAGCATGCGTAATTAATCGCTCTGCTAGTGGACGAAGACGTTTGGCCTTTGCTTCAGTTGTGGTCAACTTTCCTTTTTCAAAAAGTTGAGCTGCAAGTGTGCCCAGCAATAATTTCTCATGTGCTGGTCCACTTCCTAACCGTGGGCCTTTACTTGGTTTTGGCATGTTCTCTCCTAGACCTCTTCGTCGACAAGTTCATCATCAACGTTGCTTCCGTAGTTTGCATGCTTTGTTGGATCAAATCCGGCTGGACTGTCCTTAAGTTGCATGCCCATTGATTGTAATTTTGCCTTTACCTCATCAATTGATTTGGAGCCAAAATTACGAATATCCATTAGATCTGCTTCAGAGCGAGCAAGTAACTCACCGACGGTGTGAATACCTTCACGCTTTAAGCAGTTATATGAGCGAACAGTTAGTTCAAGATCTTCGATCGGCAATGCCATATCAGCAGCAAGAGCTGCATCTTGAATGGAAGGTCCCATCTCAATACCTTCAGCGTTGGTATTTAATTCACGAGCAAGACCAAATAGCTCAACTAATGTCTTACCGGCTGATGCCATCGCATCTGCTGGCTTCATAGATCTCTTTGTCTCAACATCAATTACTAAGCGATCAAAGTCAGTACGTTGCTCAACACGAGTTGCCTCTACTTTGTAGGTAACTCGAAGCACTGGTGAATAGATTGAATCCACTGGGATTCGACCAATCTCACCACCGGCTTGCTTGTTTTGCACTGCAGTGATGTAACCGCGACCACGCTCAACTGTTAACTCAATTTCAAGATTAGCCTTGGAGTTAAGAGTTGCGATGTGAAGCTCTGGATTGTGAACCTGAACTCCTGCTGGAGCTGCCACATCTGCACCAGTTACTACGCCCTCACCATTTTTACGAATGTAAAGAAGTGATGGTTCATCATTATCTGATGATAAAACTAGGTTTTTGATGTTTAAAACGATCTCAGTTAGATCCTCTTTCACACCTTCTAATGTTGTAAATTCGTGTAGAGCACCATTTACTCTGATTCCAGTAACAGCTGCACCTGGAATTGAAGAGAGTAATGTGCGACGAATTGAATTACCAAGGGTATAACCGAAACCAGGTTCTAGTGGCTCAATTATGAACCGTGAACGGTAATCGCTTACTACTTCCTCAGTGAGGATGGGGCGTTGTGCAATCAGCACTGTGTTCCTCCGTATGTTCTGGAAGA
>DAOROF010000012.1:13347-21733 GCA_035441405.1 Candidatus Nanopelagicus sp. | reverse complement strand
ACTGAGGTTGCAATATTGTCGGCTAATTACCTGGCTAAGAAATTAGACCCACTATTTCCAGTTCTATATCGGGGTCAAAATGGGCATATTGCCCATGAATGCATAATTGATATTCGAGAGATCACTAAAAATTGTGGAGTTACTGTTGATGATATTGCCAAAAGATTAATGGATCATGGTTTTCACGCGCCAACTGTGAGCTTTCCGGTAGCAGGCACCATGATGATTGAACCTACAGAATCTGAAGACATTAGGGAGTTAGATAGATTTTTAGCCGCAATGGAGAGCATTCGCAAGGAGATTAGCGATATCGAGGAGGGCAAGCTAACGGTTGAGCAATCACCATTAAGGTTTGCACCTCACACAATTGGTGATTTGGTCAATAAAGATTGGGATCGCAAATATGACCGATCGATCGGAGCTTTCCCAACTGGTGAAGAGTTTGGAATTGGAAGAAGCGGAAAGTATTTACCGACGGTAGGACGAATTGATGGTGTTTATGGCGACCGTAATTTGGTTTGTAGTTGCCTGCCGATAGAGGAGCTAGCCTCAAACTAGGAGTTTTCGACTTTACATAATGTAGATTATCGGCGAATAATCCTACGCTTCAAACCCTCTAGGCTGACCATTCTCCACGCCTCTATAACGATAGCAAAGCTCATTTTCGACTTGCCATTCTCACGCTCTATGAATGTTATTGGCACCTCTTTAATTTTGTAACCAAGTTTTATAGCTTGCAGCGCCATTTCAATCTGAAAACCGTAACCATGACTTTTTATCGTAGAAAAATCAATATCGGCTACTAACTGCTTTGGTAAAACTCGATAACCCGAGGTCAGATCTCGGTACTTCAACCCCAACAATCTTGCCGCATATGCAGTACCAAATCGAGATATTAAACGCCGTCTTTTGGGCCAGTTGACTACAGATCCGCCCTTAATCCATCTTGAGCCTATAACCATAATCTGTGAATCAGAATTTTCAACCAAATCAATCATCTCCTCCGGTTGATGACTTAGGTCAGCATCCATTTGAATGAAAAAGTCATAGTTCTTTGTTAAACCAAATTTGAACCCAGCTATATACGCAGGCCCTATTCCGTTCTTAGAGCTCAAACTTAAAACTGTTAGTCCTGAAAGATTCAAAGACTGTGCTAGTTGGCCAGTTTTATCTGGAGAATTATCATCGATTACCAGTATGTCTATTTTTAGAATATCTATGTTTTCTCTCCTGATTTTATCAATTCGCTTCAATAACAATATAATTGATTCAGACTCATTATATGTGGGAATCAAAACCAAGATATTCTTCACTTTTGAACTCTTCTTAATATTGACAAAAGAAGTGAAGGTATGAGGAATAGGGCTTCTAAATATTTTCCATAATCTTGTGTGATAGTTGTGCCATCAACAGTATCAATCTGCCCAATCAAACTATTTGGAGTAAATTTTGGGATTTGTTGCAAAATAGTGCCATTATTGCTTATAAATGAAGTTACCCCAGTTGTTGAAACATATGCCACATTTCGACCAGTCTCCATAGATCTAACTCTTGCAATATTCAACTCTTGTTCTAATTGAGACGTATCCCCAAAAGTAGCATTGTTAGTTTGGACTACTAAAAAATCTGAAGTTAGTGAATCTCTAAATACATCATTAATTAATTCATAGCAAATCAGGGTTTGAAAGGTAAAGTTACTAATCTTAAATTTTGTATCCTCTTTACCTGCTGCAAAATCAGTAATCTCTTTAGCATAAGGTGACACTGCCTCAGCAATATTTCGTAATGGTAAATACTCACCAAATGGCGTCAGGTATCGTTTTGTATAAATCTGTTGCGCTTGAGAATTAAAAAGAATTGATTGATTTCTTAACCCATCGGGTGATTTTGTTACTCCTCCAACTAGTATTGGTGATGAGGTTCTAACTGACTGTTCAACAATTTCTTTATACACCTCAGGGTTAGTGTTAATGTCAATATCAACAGAATTTTCCGGCCAAATTATCAACTCATTTCCCGTAGATAATTTCTTAGTTTGCTCTAGATGGCGGTTAAAAACTTCCTTCGGGGTTGAATTGAATCCCAGTCCTAACTCGGGAACGCCACCCTGTACCAATGCAATCCTTATTGAGTTTTTTTGTTCAATTTGATCAGGTACAAAGTTGGCTAATCCGATAATAGATAATGCGATAACAAGCGGTAAAAATCTACGCGTTGCTGATAGAAAAGCAATAATGAATGAAACAAAAACTACTCCCCCGACTGGGTAAAGGACGGCAATTGGACTGTCGATCTGAGTAAAACCAATTCTTGACCAACCAAAACCTGTAAAAGGAATAGTCCTAAGGAGTAGCTCTACTCCTACGAATGATCCAGCAAAAACAAAGCTGTTGAATCTAGCTTTTCTGCGTACAAATATACCTGGCAATATATAGAAACTTGCCTGAACAAAGCAAAGCAGTAGCCATGGAGTGTTTCCTACGTAGACTCCTGTCCAGTACTGAGATGGCAGAAGGAGTCCGAGGCCAAAAAGATATGATCCAATAATTCGTTTTTGAAATATCAAATCTTTTATGAGGGAATACCAAATAGCCAAAGCAAGAATTGGGGCAATCCAGAAATTAAAGGGCGCAAAACCGCATGCAGCTATCACTCCAGCTGCAAAGGTCATAAATAGTTTCATTTAGCCCAGCCCAACGCATCCATTATTCGATCAATACTAGAGCCGAGACCAAACTCATTTTTAATAGACTCAATATCATCAAGTGATTTAGGTTTCTTAGGAGAATCTAGGCTTAGATTTGGGACTGGTACATCTAGTGCACAACTAACTAATTTTGTGGCAATTCGGGCATAATCTAAGCTTTCTAGAATTTTCTTTTGCAAGTTAGGTGAAAGCCGTTTGTCATTCTCTTGTGCTGCCAATACAACCTCTTCAAGACTTGAGAATGTTCTTGCTATGTTTGCTGCACCCTTTTCACCAATTCCTCTAATCCCTGGCAATCCATCGGAGGAATCTCCCCTGATCATTGCAAAGAGCGCATATCTATCGCCTGGTATCTCATATTTATCAGCAATCCACTTAAGATCAACTAAATCATGATTTGAGACCCCTTTAGCCAAATATATTATCTTCACGTCTCTTTTATCATCAACTAATTGAAATAGATCTCGATCACCAGTGACGATTCTTACAGGTCCTTTTTGTGAAACACTTAAAGTTGCTATTAAGTCGTCAGCCTCGTAGTCATCTACTCCAACCAATGGAATTCCGAGTGCATCTAATACATCAAGCAGTATCGGAATCTGGGGTGACAAAGTATCTGGTTCATCTTCTGTGCCTTCATCATCTAGACGATTAAGTTTATAATCAGGAAAAAGTTCTACTCTCCAACTTGGACGCCAATCGCCTTCAAGACAAGCGACCAACCGATCAGGTTTGTACTTAACGAGTAATCGAGAAGTCATATCGAGATAGCCCTTGATTGCATTTATAGGAACTCCGTTTGGTGAAACCAAAGTGTCTGGCATTCCAAAATATGCGCGATACCAAAGCGAAGCACTATCAAGGAGCATAAGTGTCATATTGCAGCTCCTGCATAAGCTATTACTCCTCGATCAACTGACTCAAGCGATAGATCAATAGTGTGTTGTAATTGGGGAGCTGCAACTCTAAGTTGTCTTAATAGATCAATTATTTGCTTCATAGACCGAACAAAATCCCCCACCGTTAGTTCACTACCTTTAAGTACAGAAGTTAATGAATTGCCACTAGCCCAGCGATAGGCTGCCCAACAAAATCCGAAGTCAGGTGACCGCATAGGCTCTAGGTTCATATCTATCTCAATGTCATGGATCCGGCCGTAAATACGAGAAATATCGCTAAGTGCATTTGGTACCTGACCGCGCGGAATCTTGGATGCATCATCATTTCTCGATTCGTATATACAGGCAGAAATTACTGATACTAGTTCCGGAACAGTTAGTTGATCAAATACTCCAGCTCGAATTGATTCGGCTATTAGTAAATCAGTTTCACCATAAATCTTAGCTAACATTCGACCAGGTTTAGTGATCTGATCATTCTCAAGATATCCTAATTTATCGAGAACTAACCTGATCCGATCAAATCTTTTAGCAATCACATTTGTTCGACTATTTATACGATCTGTTAGTCCGTCAATTTCTCTTTGTAGGCGAAATGCTCGCTCAGTAATACGAGAATGATGCTCTCTATCTGGACAGTTGTGACATGAATGATTCTTTAGTCTCTTTCTAATATTCCCAATCTCATCCTCAATTTCTAACCGTTTGCGCTTATTTCGCTTGCTGTCATTTTCCAAATTTTTTATTTCAAAGCGCAGCCTCGCATATTCAATGAAATCTCCCTTGTCGCATTTCGCCTCATTAAAGAGTGCATCTCTTGCAGATTCATTCTTTCGGATTTGCCTAGAGAGACCCACAACTGCTTTATCTGCTTGGAATTGTGCTAGCGAAGACTCGAGAGAGGTCCGCGCACGTTCAGATCCAAACTGCGAAATTAGATTAATGCTCATGTTATATGTAGGCTTAAATGAACTCTTTAATGGATACGTTCGTGTCGACGCAAGACCACCAACAGAAGTTGAATCTAATTCATTGCCCCAAAGTATTACTGCATTACCTTCTATATCAATACCTCTTCTACCGGCACGGCCAGTTAATTGGGTATATTCTCCCGGCGAGATAGCTACATGCCCCTCGCCATTCCACTTACTTAATTTCTCAAGTACAACTGTTCTGGCGGGCATATTGATGCCTAGTGCCAACGTTTCAGTTGCGAAAACAGCTTTGACTAGGCCTCGTTGAAATAATTCCTCTACCGTAACTTTAAATGCGGGTAGCAAACCAGCATGATGGGCTGCAACACCTCTTTCTAATGCATCTGCCCATTCGTAATAACCTAAAACCACAAGATCCTCTTCTGCCAAACTCTTAATGTTTCTTGAAACTACATCGCGAATCTCTTGACGCTCTTTACTATTGGTTAATCTAATTCCGGATGCAATGCATTGACGAACGGCCGCATCACAATTATTACGCGAGAAAATAAAGGTTATGGCAGGCAAAAGGGATTCACGTTCGAGTTTTTCTATGACCTCAGGTCTAGTTAATGATCTAGGACCTCTAGGTTTATCACGCCAGTTGCCCTTGATTTTTCGATAAGTATCCCGCTCTAGTTTTGTTAGTTCGGGATTCAACCTTTGGCCTTCACCAAATAGATCAATTAAGCGATTTCCAAAAAGGACATGCTGATACAGCGGAACAGGACGGGTTTCACTAACAATTACCTCAGTATCTCCTCTAACTGTTTGCAGCCACTCGCCAAACTCTTCTGCATTAGAAACCGTCGCTGACAAGGAAATAACTTGAACAGCATCTGATAGGTGAATCAGAATCTCTTCCCAAACAGCTCCCCTGAATTTGTCAGCAAGATAGTGAACTTCATCCATTACTACGTATTTAAGGTCAGTAATTGTCGTTGAGTTTGCATAAATCATGTTTCGCAGCACCTCAGTGGTCATGACTACGATCTGTGCCTCTGAATTGATCGAGGTGTCGCCAGTAAGTAAACCGACTCTAGCTGAGCCATATTTATCGCTTAGCTCTGAGAATTTTTGGTTTGACAAAGCTTTAATTGGAGTTGTATAAAAACATTTACCACCTGAATTTATAACTAAATTTACTGCAAACTCGCCAACTATCGTTTTTCCAGCACCGGTTGGAGCAGCAACTAGAACTCCTTTGCCTGACTCCAATGCATGACATGCTGAAATTTGAAAATCATCTAATTCAAAAGGAAAACTCTCAGAGAATTCCTTAGTCTTTAGATACTTATTATTTAGTTTTACTCGTGCATAGCTTTCTGCGGGAGATGGATTCATTTAAACGACCATGAATTTAGCGCACCAGTTACAACCTCAATCTCGATCGGTAAAGGGGAAATGAACTCTCCGTCAGCAAATGCGGAAGTATTTGCCGATATCTGAACTCTTTTGCCTGAATAAGAATTTACTTTTGGGTGATCAATATGTCGACCGGAAAAAACTCTTGGAAAGATCCGTAAAAGAGTAAGCCTTGACACAGGTTTAACCAGAATCAAATCAAGGAAACCATCTGAGTTTAAGGATTTAGGACTGATCTTCATGCCCCCTCCATAATTACTCCCATTTGCAACGGTCAAAAGCATCCCTTGCTGGGAAAAAGATATGCCATCAATATCGAATACATACTTTATACTCTTGAATTTTGAAAGAATTAATAATGTCGCAATTGTGTACTTTGCTTTACCCCGTGGCCAACTAAATGTATTAGCTAAGGCGTTAACATTCGCATCAAAACCGGTACTTAGCACTTGTACAAACCACTCAATCTTATTTGGGCTTGAGATTCTACCTAAGTCCAATTTCTTTGGTTGGTAACTAACATAACCTTCAAATATTTCGGCTACAGATTTACCATATACGCCGATACATCTTGCAAAATCATTTCCAGTTCCAGCTGGAATTACTCCAAAGTTAATTGATTTCAATGCAATTTCCTGGATGCAAAGATGGACCAGACCATCTCCTCCAATGGCAATAAGTGTTTCAAAATCACCTGTTAAAAATAGATCTCGAATTTTTTCAGAGGTTTTTACAGCACTTGACTCATCTACCAGTTCATATGCAATTTCATTTCTCTCCAACAATGAGATTAGTGTCTGGCTTAACTTCTTTGCTTTTCCTCTTCCAGATTTTCTATTAAGTACAATCAACCACATTAGATGTCTTCTGGTGGGGATATTGGAGTGACATTTAATTCATTGCTATTACTGCGATTTCGCCTTCTATCCACAAGTATGGCAAACAGGCCAGAGAGAAAGTAGATAAGGCATAAAGGAATCGCCAGTAGCGTCATGGTAATTGGATCTGGAGTCGGTGTGAAAGCAGCCGTAAAAAGAAAACAAGAAAATACTGCGACTCGCCACGGGCGTAAAATTGTCTTGCCTGAAATAATGCCTAACAAATTCAAGGCAACAAGGAAAATCGGCAATATAAATGCTAAGCCAAAAATCAAAATAAGTCTTAGAACAAAATCTAAGTACTCATCAAATCGGACCAGATTGTCTAAGTTATCTGGTGTAAACCCTAATAAAATGCTGACTGCATTTGGAAGAATTAAGTACGCCAAAGTAGATCCGGTTAGAAAAAGCGGAGTTGCGATCAGAGCAAAAAAAACAGCAGTGCGTTTTTCTTTGCGATGCAAAGCAGGTGTGATGAAGGCCCAGACTTGATATATCCATACAGGTGCTGAAAGCAGTACTCCGGTTAGCAATGAAATCTTTACCTGAAGATTAAATGGCCCAAGGATTCCATTAACATATAGAGCTCCGCACTGATTAGTGGTTGGCTCACTCGATGTACCAATATCGCAAAACGGCAGTGTCAGAAGTCGAACAATTTCCTGATAGAAAACCCATCCAACAATTGCCATAGAAACAATGGCGAATACAGATTTTATAAGCCGGTTTCTAAACTCTCGCACATGGTCTACCAGCGGCATTTTCTCGCCACGGCGTTTACTCACGTTAACTACCTATCGGAGTCTGAATCTGATTTTTTACTTCCTGGGTTCTCATCCTTATTCAACTCTTGAACTTCACTTTTAAAAATTCGCAACGATCTACCAAGCGACCTGGCTGAATCGGGCAAACGCTTAGATCCAAAGAGAACCAGAAAAACAACCGCTAGTACTAACAAATGCCATGGCTTGAGAGAATTCATTCCTACATACTACCCTAACTATCTGAAGATTCGTATAGACCCAAAATATTGCGGGCGTTCTCTCTGACTCTTACAGCAAAATCCTGAGGGGCTTTAATCTTTATTCCTGGAATATGACTAAGAATACTTTTCTCCAGCCAATCAATATTTGAGACCGCGACCTCGACAAGCAAACCCTGATTGCTGTGCTTGACCGATCTTATGATTGACATATTTCTCTCTACAAAGAAACGTAGCCAATCCTGAACCTCAAGTTCAATTATGATTTCTGGTAAGTGGGATTGATTAACCTCAAATTCTAGAAATGCACCTGTTTCACATCTCGTTATTGCGTCGACTCTAAATACCCGCTCAGCTTTCTTTTCTACATCAAATGCATTCATATAGAGGGATCCATTTGAGTAATAAAGCGTCAATGGAACCACATCTCGTTCAGAAGCCTGATCTTTAGTTACTGATATGTATCCTATTCTTAAAATCTGCCTATTGCCTATTGCCTTATTTATAATTTCGACAAACTTCGAACTAATCATCTGAGAGTCATTAATAAGTATCTCTTCATTTTTTATATGAGAAACCTT
>DAOROF010000012.1:3521-13247 GCA_035441405.1 Candidatus Nanopelagicus sp. | reverse complement strand
TCTTTTTCAATCTGCTTCTCGGAAGTTGAAAAACGTTTTGCCAAAGTTTTTATAGAGCAGCTTGGATTTTCAAGCACATATGGAATTAAATCCATGGTACGTAAAGCGCGTACAGCAGCAGATTCAGCCATTTAAGAAGCTCTTTAAATTCGCAACTAGTAGTTGTCGTAATGCTGCGGGCTCAATAAGTTTAAGGTCTGTACCATGCCATAGGACCATTTCCAATAACTCCTGCTCATTAGTATAAGGAATATCCATTAGATCCCATTCTGAATCTAGATCTTTCACTGTAAACTTATTTCGTAGGGATAATGCAGCTCCTTTTCTTACTTGTAACTTTGAGACCAGGCTGACCGAATTGCTCTCTTCTTTTAGAAAATTGCCAACATTAAAATTGTCTGGCTTTTCAAATGCATCTTTTTCGCCAATTAAATCTACTTCACCCTCAATTCGCACCAGCTTAAAGGACTTAATTACATTGATTTCGAAGGCAATTAAATACCAAAAACCGTTGCTCGAATAAAGGCCATATGGATTCACTTGTCGTTTCTTGCCACGATAGCTAAATTCCAGGATTTGCTTATTTTGTACCGCAGTAAAGATTGATACTAGAAGTTGCCAATCCTCAGTAATTCTTAAAGTTGGGGTCGTGGTCATATCATTCTCGACTGGACCGCTCAGGGATTGAATTTTTAGCAATGCGTTTTGGGAGTCCATTTCTACCGCAGAGTCATGCCAAAGATTAGCTGCCATCGTAAGGAGCAGAAGTTCTTCCTTAGTAAATTCATTTTCAGCAAACTGAAAGGATTCACTTTTTATAAGGTATCCCTGCTCGTCCTCAAACAGCGGATCAGAATTGTTTACATCTATTTGTATTCCCAAGCTACGTAGATCGTCTTTATCCCTTTCAAACATTCTCTCCTTGGTTTCGGGAGATCCCTCATAGCCTGGAATATTGCGTAAAATTTCTGCTTTGCTCAGATATCGCTTGGATGCCAAAAGAGCTAGGGTTAAGTTGATTAATCTCTCTGTCTTCTGGGAACTCATGAACATAGATTAGTCTTTAAGTAAATATTTGCTAAGATTAACTATGAAAACTAAACAAAAAATAGCTTTGTTACTTCTGCCTATATCCTTATTAACTGCATGCTCAACAGACGGAGGAGTTGATCCGATGGTCCAACAGAATCAATCGTTTTCAGATTTTCCTGAAGTCGCTGGACTTAGTGGTTCAAAACCTGAAATTTCAGCTCCAAAGGGAACTCCCCCAGCCAAGCTTGAAACACAGGATATTTTTATTGGTTCTGGAGCAGAGGCAATTGCCACTTCGGTTTTAGAGGTCCACTACACATTGATGGCGTGGAGCAGTGGTCAGTTAGTCGAATCTTCTTGGGATTCTGGACAAACTGCTACGTTCCCACTTAGTGGAGTGATTCTCGGCTGGCAACAAGGAATTCCAGGAATGAAAGAAGGTGGACGACGCTTACTAGTTATTCCACCGGATCTTGGTTATGGAGCGCAAGGTGCAGGTGGTGCGATCGGTCCTAATGAAACTTTAATTTTCGTTGTAGATTTAATTAAAGTTAGTTAATCACTCAAATCGTAAGATCCTTTTGAGGGTCTCCTTCTTCGCTGCAGAACGGGCACTCCCGGTGCCATTCTTCTTGCAAACGTAAGAAATCCGGTATGGCCAATCATTCTATGCTGAGGTCTAACTGCTAAGCCTTCATGGTGCCAACCCCTGACAATAGTTTCCGATGATTCTGGCTCGGTAAAATTTCCTGATTCTTTTATCGCTTCTGCAACTCGTGATAACTGAGTTGTGGTTGCGACATAACAAAGAAAAACTCCCCCAGGAACTAATGCTTGTGAGGCTATTTCGACACATTCCCAGGGGGCAAGCATGTCGAGAATAACGCGATCATATTCAGCTTCAAACTTTGTTTCTTGTAAAACACCAACATCCAACTTCCAGTTCCGTGGGGATTCACCAAAATAACTTTGTACGTTGGTGCGAGCGATCTCTGCGAAATCTTCACGAGCTTCAAAGGAGTGTAAATAGCCATCGCTTCCAACTGCACGAAGTATGGAAATACTCAAAGCTCCAGAACCAGCTCCGGCTTCCAAAACTCTACAAGCAGGCTTTATATCTGCTACCCCAAGAATCATTGCAGAGTCTTTTGGATAAACAATCGTTGCACCTCTTGGCATAGATAGAACATAATCACTAAGTAACGGCCTAAAAATTTGAAACTTAAGTTCTCCATTTGTTTTTACAATAGATCCCTCAGGTAGGCCAAAAAGATCATCGTGCTTTAACATTCCCTTGTGTGTGTGCCACTCAGCACCCTTTGTAAGAGTTATTGAATACAGCTTACCTTTTGCATCAGTCAGTTGTATGCGATCACCATATTGAAAATTTCTATCTATCATGGCGTACTGCCCTGTCTAAAAATGGATACCACTCAACCAATTGCTTAAAAGTTATTTCCGAGAGATTAGAAATGACTCTCAAATTCTTCTCATTTGCGATAGGTATAATATGTGAAATTGCTACCACTTGTGCTCCAGAATCTAAACCTGCGCGAACTCCAGTCATAGAATCTTCCAACACAAGACATTCAGTTATTTTTACTTTCAGTTTCTCAGCTGCCATTAGATAAGGTTCTGGATGCGGTTTGGAATTTGCCACATCGTCTCGCGATATTGCTATATCAAAACTACTCTCCGGAAAGCGTGTGAGTGCAGAATTCATAAGTTCCCGGCCACTAGCAGTTACTAATGCTGTCTTTAATCCAGCTTCTTTTGATTTTGTAATGAGCTCCAGAGCATTCGGTATCAATTCCAAATCCTTTACGAATTTTAACTTCATTACTTCATTCAATCTTTGACCAAAGTAGCCGTATGGCTTTACATTGCCGCTTTTTTCCTGCATGTACTTCTCGGTCCTTTCCATCGGACCGCCAAGGCAATTTATTTGATCCTGCTCATCCCAATGACACCCCAACTCTGCCATTACCTGGATTTCAGCCTGTAACCATAAAGGCTCAGAGTCTATGATTGTTCCATCCATATCAAAAAGAATTGCGCTCATAATTTATAACGCCAATCCTAGTAAGGAATCAATTGCACGTGATACTAAACCACTGTGATTTGATGTTGCAATTTTATTGGATTCGAGGGACCAATCGACAATCTTACTTAACGCTTTAGGTGTATTTAAATTTTCTGATAGATCCTTAATTAAATTGTTTACAAGGCTCGAAGCATCAGCTGTTTCACTTCGTGAAAGCGCCGATCGAACCAACACAACTTCATCTTTTGCCCTCTCAAGAAGTTGCGTGCTCCACTCTCTATCTTGCTGATAGTGACCAGAAAGCAGCGCCCAACGTATAACCATTGGATCAACCCCTTCTTGAATCAATTTGGAAACAAAAATGAGATTACCCTTTGATTTGCTCATCTTCTCTCCGTCAAGGCCAATCATTCCTGAATGTATGTAGCTTTCAGCGAAGTCTCGGCCTAATGCAGCTTTTACTATCTGTGCACTCATAAAATGGTGTGGAAAGATTAAATCTGATCCGCCACCTTGCAATTGAATTACCGGATCTTTCTCATCATTATCTAAAAACTCACAAGCAATAGCTGTACATTCAATATGCCAGCCTGGTCGCCCAAACCCATATTTACTATTCCAACCTGGTTCGCCATCTTTATTCGCACTCCAAACAACAGCATCTAATGGGTGTCTTTTTCCTTCTCTGTCCGGATCTCCCCCGCGTTCGGCAAAAACCGAGATTGCTTCGGCTAGAGGAATCGGCAGAGAATCTAAATACTTATCCACGCTGAAGTAGAAATCACCATCGATCTGATAAATATGACCATTTCTGTCCAACTTATCGATAAATGATTCAACAAGATCAAGAGAGTCGGTGACTTTCACTAATTGACTCGGAGGCAAAATTCTTAAGGCAGTCATATCCGAAATAAATAGATCGAGTTGAGAATTGGCTAAAACTTGCCAATCTTGACCATCACGTTTTGCTCGCTCTAGAAGTGGGTCGTCGACATCTGTTACATTTTCGACAAAACTCACTTGAAGATTAGCTAATTGTTGATACCTATTAATTAGATCAAAGGACAAATAAGTTGCAGCATGGCCTAGATGTGTAGAATCGTATGGAGTTATTCCGCATACGTACATTCTAAACTTTCCACTCTTTGAGTATTCATAAAGACCAGAATAGGAGTCATGAAGTTTAAGAGGTGGAAACTTAAGATCATTAATTGGGGGCAAGTAGACCTTTGGCCAATTTTTCAAAATATTAACCTCACTTAGACTGGTGGCCAAGGAATCGCTGGCCATTCGTCACTTGGAAGTGGAAATGTTCCAGATGCTATAAGCGTGTTTATTCTATCCGAAAATGCTGAGATTTCTATATCAGTTAGATAATTTTCAAAAACGCCATTGAAATCAACCTCTCGAGTTCTTTCAAGTAAAGCCATTTCTTCAGTAGTGAATTTTTCGCCTGCAAACTGCCAAATCACAGTTCTTAACTTATTTTGGCTATGAAATGATACGCCGTGATCGCAACCAAACAACTTCTTGTCACTATCAATTAATAAATGCCCATACTTTCTATCTGTATTGTTAATAATACTGTCAAACAAGGCTAGTTTTCGTAACTGTCTATCTTCGCTTTGACCAAACTCAACTACATCAACAGTCCTATCAATCTCAATCCATTGTTGCACCATACCCAAACCAAAAGGTCCATCTCGTAAAATAGTCGCCGGAACAATGTTGAAGCCTGCCAAATCGCTGACCAGAAAGGCGCAATACTCTCTGAATGCCAAGTTGCCGTCTTGAAAATCCCAAAGTGGCTTTTCACCGGCGATTGGTTTATATATAACTTTAATGCTTGAGTTTGGACTTACTATCTCGCCCATCAAGGTGGCGTTGGACGCATCAATTAATCGGCCAATAACTTTTATATCGCCAATGGATAGTGTTTCTGAAGAGATGTTCATCTGCGATATCCATTTGCTCTAGGACATAGATGGCCCCGTGGATCCACTGGGAGTGCACAGAATGGACATGCTGGTCTGCCGGCATTAACCACAGAAGATGCTCTTAAACAAAAACCTTTGACTTGATTTATTCTTAATGTAGCAATCACTAGATCTGGACCAGTGTCCAAATCATCAATTAACATTTCATCTTCCTGGGAAGCTGCTTGAATATTTACAACAACTAAGTCTGACTCCCAGGTAATACTTATTATTCCTACCTGAAAATCTTGCTCAATTGGTAGTTCTAGTGGTTCATCATCGACAACTGGATTGGTGGATAATTCGTCAAGAGATGCCATTTTTGAGCGCCTAAGTTCTCTAACTAGCTCGTCAAATCTTTCAGAAAGGGCGATTACCTGTCCTTTCTCAATTGCCAAGGTATTTACCCCTAGTGCGGACTTAACTTGAAGAAAAAATTCTCTCTCCCCTGGTTCACCAATTGCACTAACGATAAATCTAGTAGCAGGTTGGTGGCGGTAGATTATTCTTGGCATTACTTTATCGCTCCAAAAAATTTTCTTCTCAGTGTATTTCCCCCACCTAGTGAATCTTTGATTGATGACTGCTTAATTGGGGAAAAGTTTAAATTATTGGTGCTGATTATCTTGGAAGAGCTTTTTTCAATACTAATTGCTGATATTGAACCCGGCTCTATCACGAATTTCTGAAAAGAGTTCAATTCAAGTCCAGCAACCGAGGCAAGAAACATTTTGATCACATCTCCATGGCTGACAACAAGGATTGGTCCTTTTTCACCATAGAGTTTTACTTGAAATTTCCTAACACGCGCATGTAAATTTATAAAACTCTCTCCTTTAGGGAAGGTGAACTGCGCTGGATTTTTCTGCACTTTTTTCCAGTTTTTCTCCTTCTGTAACGCAGATAGTTTTCGTCCAGACCATTGTCCATAATCCATCTCAATAAGATCAGAGTCAGTGAGAGTTTTAATTTTT
The DNA here is from genome assembly GCA_035441405.1 of Candidatus Nanopelagicus sp. Lineage (GTDB taxonomy): Bacteria > Actinomycetota > Actinomycetes > Nanopelagicales > Nanopelagicaceae > Nanopelagicus. The sequence continues at coordinate 7,221 of DAOROF010000012.1, read as the reverse complement.
CGTCTTGATTGAATATAAGGATCAATCGTTTGAATGCATCGTAGAAGTGGGCTTGAAAAGATCTTTGTAGGCTTGATCATTTCTATTGTGTTGACTAGATTCTCGGCCTGCTTAAACCCGTACTTTGATAACTCTACAGAGTTGTCCTGCCCTGCCAATATTCCACTTACATTCGCAGATGATTGAGCATGGCGTAAAAGGTAAACAATGGGCATTTGGCAAGGTTACCGATCTTTTAGCCCTCTTGTTGCTAATCTCCCAGTCATGGAAATGCGCAGGATGGGCGGGGTATCAATTTCAAGACTTGGTCTCGGGACTATGACTTGGGGCCGGGATACAGATGAAAATGAAGCCGCCCAACAACTGCAGGAGTTTATTGAAGCGGGTGGAAATCTTGTCGATACCGCTGCTATTTATGGTGATGGTGATGCTGAGCGTGTGCTCGGTGGATTTATTGGCACATTGGTTAAACGCGATAAGATTTTTATAGCTACAAAAGCTGGGGTAACTTTCAAAGATGGCATAAGACAGGTGAGCAATTCCAGAAATGATTTAATTACTGATTTAGACAAGTCATTAAGTAGATTAAATGTAGATCATATTGATCTGTGGCAGATTCAAACTTGGGATTCAAACACCCCAATTGAAGAAACATTATCTGCCCTTGACTACGCAACATCCTCTGGTAAGGCCAGGTATGTAGGAGTCTGTAACTTTAATGGCTGGCAATTAGCTAGATCAGCGACCTTACAGAATCCTATTTTTGGAAAAGCTGCAATAACCTCTTCGCAAAATGAGTACTCACTTCTTAATCGGCGCGCAGAAGATGAACTAATTCCTGCTGCGGATTCACTTGGACTGGGTTTTATTGCATGGTCACCACTTGGTCGCGGCGTACTTACTGGAAAATACCGAAATGGCGTACCTTCAGATTCAAGAGGTGCTTCTCCTCATTTTGCAAACTTTGTTGATGCTTACTTATCAGAAAGGGCAAACAAAATTGTTGAAGCAGTCTGCATCGCAGCCGATGGATTAGGTTATTCACCGTTAGAGGTTGCATTGTCTTGGGTAAGGGATGCGCCAGGCGTTACAAGTGCGTTAATTGGGGCAAGAACGGGCGCCCAGCTTAGAGGCATACTTACCGTTGAACAGATTGTGCTTCCACAACAAGTCAGACAAGCTCTAGATGAAGTTTCTGTTTTCTCTTAGGATTTTGCTTAAACATTTTCTAGAAACTCATACAACACTCTTACTCCGAATTTTAAACCATCAATAGGCACGCGCTCGTCTACACCGTGAAAGAGTGAGAAAAAATCTAAATCAGTTGGTAGGCGGAGTGGAGAGAAACCATAACCAATAATTCCAAGATCACTCAGCGCCTTATTATCTGTTCCGCCACTCATTAAATATGGAACTGGAATCGCTTGTGAGTCCTCAGCAGCAAGTGCATTACACATTGCCTCTACTAAGCTTCCTGAAAAGTCAGCTTCTAAAGCTATGTCTCTTGTTATGACCTCAATATCAATTTCTTGGCCAGCAAGTTTGGTGATTGTTTCAACTAGATCTGATTCATGTCCTGGTAAGAATCGACCATCAACTACTGCACTGGCGCTCTGTGGAATTACATTTGCCTTGTAACCAGCCTCTAACATCGTTGGGTTAGCGGTATTAGTTAGAGTAGCTCCAATCATCTTGGCAGCACTACCTAAGTGCTTTAAAAGATTCTTAAAATTGGCAGGGTCAAATGTGTCCCCAGTTAGATCAGCAATTTTCTTAAATAGTAACTTATTTGATTTGGTTGGAACTTGTGGCCATTCATAACTACCAATTCTTGAAACTGCATTAGAGATTTTTGTTACTGCATTGTCAGTATTAATAAATGAGCCATGCCCTGCCGTGCCCTTGGCGCTGAGCTTGAGCCACTGTATTCCCTTTTGCGCCGATTCAATTAAATAAAGTCGATGATCACCCGTTATCGTTACTGAAAAGCCACCCACCTCAGAAATTGCCTCTGTAAAACCTTTAAACAATTCCGGTCTATTTTTAACTAACCATCTTGAGCCATATGTACCAGATGCCTCTTCGTCGGCAAAGAAAATTAAAAGTATATTTCTTGGAGGCTTATAACCCACTCGTTGCCACATTCTCACAGATGCCAATAGCATTGCATCCATATCCTTCATATCAACTGCGCCTCTACCCCATATAAAGCCATCTTTTATTTCGCCACTAAATGGGTCTACCGACCAATCCGATGCATCTGCAGGAACTACGTCAAGATGTCCATGAAGTACTAAGCCTGGGCGAGTAATGTCACTTCCTGTAATTTTTGCTACAACATTTACTCTATTTGGAGCCGATTCAATAAGCTCAGCAGCAATGCCTACCTCAGATAATTTTCTTGCAACATATTCGGCGATTAATCGCTCATCGCCTTTACCTTCACCGTAATTAACGCTTGGAATCTGAATCATTTCTTGGCAGAACAAAACTGTTTCTTCTTCAAGCTGCGCTATTTGATCTGCGGTTAACTTCATCCCTAAATCCTATCTAAGTTGGATTTCCCTTGAATTACTATTAGGTTAAAATACAAAGATGTCCGGGTGGCGGAATTGGCAGACGCGCTAGCTTGAGGTGTTAGTGCCCGTAAGGGCTTAGGGGTTCAACTCCCCTCCCGGACACAAGTATTTGACCGAATCAATAAGATGGAGCGGTGAGCAAAAATTTGAATGATTTCATCCGAGTGATTCCTGATTTTCCTAAACCTGGAATCAGTTTTAAGGATATAACTCCCCTGATTGCAAATGGTGAAGCTTTCTTGAATGTATCCAAACAAATAGCTCAATTAAGTCGAGAATGCGACTTCATCGCAGGTATTGAAGCTCGTGGATTCATTTTTGCATCCTCTGCATGCGCACTTACTGAAAAGGGATTAATTCCGATTCGAAAGAGTGGTAAGTTGCCTGGAAAGACAATCTCATCCACTTATGATCTTGAATATGGAAGTGCAACACTAGAAATCCATACCGACATCATCAAACAAGGATCAAAGGTATTACTTGTAGACGATGTTCTGGCAACTGGTGGCACTGCAATTGCTGCCACAAAATTATTGAAGGCAGCAGGTCTGCTCCCGATAGGACTTATTTTCCTCTTAGATATCCCAGAACTCAACGGCAGAGCGCGAATCGCTGAAGCTCTACCTGGTCTAAAAACTGAAGTTATATTGGCACAATAACCCAATGGCTGAGTTAATTTATTACTGCGGAACAATGGATAGTGGAAAATCCACACTCGCATTGCAGACGGCGCATAATCATCGCTCCCGTGGACGCGATGGAATTATTTTCACCAGTCTAGATAGAGCTGGTAAGGGCTTAATTTCTTCTCGACTTGGTTTGCAGATAGAAGCCCTAGAGGTAGATCCTGATTTAGATATTCATAAATTGGTAGTTGAAAGATTATCGATCGGTGGGAAAATCAATTTCATTATTTGCGATGAGGCTCAATTCTATACACCAAAGCAGATTGAGCAGCTAGCTCAGATTGTCGATGGACTTGGTATTGATGTGTATGCCTTTGGGATACTTTCAGACTTTAGAACTAAACTTTTTCCTGGAAGTGCAAGATTGGTTGAATTAGCCGACCGAGTGCAGACGCTACAAGTCGAAGCTCTTTGCTGGTGTGGCGAGAGAGCAAC
>DAOROF010000012.1:0-3421 GCA_035441405.1 Candidatus Nanopelagicus sp. | reverse complement strand
TTTCAAAGACGTGAATTACGCCCACGAGATGTTGCCCTTGATATTTTCTATGCTGGCATCTGCCACTCAGACATTCATCAAGCTCGAGAAGAGTGGGGTGCTGCAATATTTCCGATGGTTCCAGGGCATGAGATTGTTGGAAAAGTAACGCAAGTAGGAAGTCAGGTAAGTAAGTTCAAGATTGGTCAGCTGATTGGTGTTGGTGTTTTTGTTGACTCCTGCCGCAAATGTTCAAGTTGTAACGCTGGTTTAGAACAATATTGTGTCGAAGGAATGACTGGTACTTATAACGCGTACGAAAGAGATGGAAAAACTATTGCATTCGGCGGTTACTCAAATAAGTTTGTGATTGATGAAGATTATGCCGTTCATGTACCAGAGAACCTGGATCTATCTGGTGTTGCTCCATTAATGTGTGCCGGAATTACTCTCTATTCGCCATTAAAAAACTGGAAGGCAGGCCCGGGTAAAAAAGTTGGGGTAATGGGTCTGGGAGGCTTAGGACATATGGGAGTTAAGTTTTCACATGCACTTGGGGCTGAAACGACTGTATTTTCGCACTCACCTGAAAAAGAATCTGACGCCAAGCGCATGGGAGCCGATCATTTTATTGTCACAAAAAATATCGCAGAGTTAGACAAACATAAGCAGAGTTTCGACCTGATTCTAAATACCGTTTCAGCTGATTTAGATCTAGAGCCTTACTTACAACTACTTAAATTAGATGGGACCCTAGTTGTAATTGGATTACCTGGAAAACCGTACGCTATTAACGCTGGTACATTGCTTGGCCAAAGGCGTTCACTATCTGGTTCAATGATTGGTGGAATGGCTGAATTACAACAAATGCTTGATTTTTGTGGCAAGCATAATATTGTCAGTGATGTTGAAGTCATTAAAGCAGATTATATAAATACTGCTTATGATCGTACCGTTGCCAGCGATGTTAAGTACCGATTTGTAATTGACGCATCTACCTTTTAAATAAATTGATGTGCTGCTAGCGCCAGTAGTGGTGCTAGCGCTAGAGCTGGCAGCAAGTTTCCAATCTCAATGCTCTTAATCCTGAGCAATCTAAGCGAGATGCCAATTAGCAATATTCCACCTACTGATGTCATAGCTAAGACTTGATAATCACTTAGTATCGCACCAAGAAATAAGCCAACCAAAGTCCAGCCAAATTGGTAGATCCCAACGGGTACACATGAAAGCGCTACTCCCCAACCGAAAGTTGCTGCAAAAGCCATTGCAGCAAATCCATCAAGTGTGCTCTTTAAAACTAACTGATCAATGCCAGTTCCCATTCCATCTGAAATACTGCCCAATATTGCAAGTGGGCCAATGACGAAAATTAAAGATGATGTCACAAATCCTTCAATGAAGTTCGAATCCCCGTCTTTTGCAAATCTCATTTTTAAGGTTTCACCAAATTTTTCCAACCTGTCCTCTATCCGCCACCAACTTCCAATAACAGCCCCCATGACTAGTGAGAAGACAATTATTAAGAGCGGCCATCCCTTAGGCATTGAGTTTTGAAAAGTTGGATTCCAAAAATCCATAAGTGCGTCAGCGGCCGAAATAATTGTTATGCAGCCTAATGCATCTAAAATAAGATTTCGCAATCTTTCAGAAATCTTCGCCCCAATGAGAACACCAAGAGCTCCACCAAGAATAATTGTTGAAATGTTTAGTACTGTACCGATACCCGCAAACATCAGCTAAACCTCACAAAAGATGCAGCGCCTGCTATTAAGCAATAAATCGCAAACGGATATAGTGTTCGGGTTTTAAACCATCGAACTAAGAAAGTAACACTTATATAGGTACAAATAAATGAAACTACTGAACCAGCCAGGATTTGACCAAGAAGCTGATTTGCATCAGTTGTAAATAATTGGGGCAATTTAATAACAGAAGCTCCCAAAATGACCGGCAATGAAAGCAGAAAGGCGAAATCTGATGCCACTGAATGGTTTAATTTTCGCAGTAGTCCAGCACTCATTGTCACACCAAAGCGACTTATTCCTGCAAACAAAGCTAAACTTTGACCGAATCCAATAACTAAAGCACTTTTTGCATTAACTCTATTATCAATCTCTGCATCCGAATCATGAAACTCATGCGCTAGATCTCGCCTAGATAATCTTTCGGCGGTAATTAATATAAGTCCATTTATCGTTAGGAAAACTGCTGAAAAAGAGGGGTTACCAAATATTTGCTGAAAATACTCCTCAAAAGCTAGCCCAAGTATGCCAACAGGTATCGTGGCTATTACTACATATGAAAGAACTCTGAAAGGTGTACTTTGGTAATTTCTAGACTTAACCGCCCTAAAAGATCCACCGATTAAATTGAGCCATCTTTTTCTAAATACTAGAAACAATGCAAAAGAACTGGCAAGGTGCATTGCAATCGATATAAGCAAATAGGTTTGATTCTCATCACTAATAAACTCCTTGAATGATCCACCAATCCAGGCAGGAATCAAAATTGCATGACCTAAGCTAGATATTGGAAATAGTTCAGTTATGCCCTGAATCACGCCAATCAATATGGCTTGCCCGTAAGTGAACTCCACTATTAGCCAATCTCTAGAATTTATCTACTATAGTTTAGCAGTGAGTGAATCATCTAAAGGTAGTAACAGATTTGGGACACTAATCAGTGTTTTCAAGCCTTCTAGAACAATTCCAATAACGCCATGGCGAGCAGAATCTACTTGGGCTATTGGTTTACAAAAACAACACCTACAGCGTATGTCGATATTAATTTTTGGATTGACAATCTTTGGAATCGGTGATGCTTTTTTAATTGTAACCAATCTAGGTAATTCACCTTGGACTGTGCTGGCGGAAGGAATTTCACTTAATTCTCCACTAAATATTGGAGCCTCTACATTCGTAATCTCAGCATTAGTTCTTCTGCTTTGGCTGCCATTGAAACAGCGGCCAGGATTTGGCACGATTGCAAATATAGTAATTATTGCTGTAGCAATTGAGGTTGGATTATTTTTTATACCAGAGGTTGAGAATATTTACCTAAAATATTTTTATGTCCTATTTGGGATCGCACTGGTGGGTGCAGGATCAGCTTTATATATAACCTGTGGGTTAGGTACTGGCCCAAGGGATGGACTAATGACTGGGCTTCATTATCGGACTGGAATTAGGGTTGGAAGAGTTAGGTTAATGCTGGAGATCTCGGCGTTAATTGCAGGCGCCCTATTGGGCGGAACATTGGGCGTAGGAACCGCCCTTTTTGCCTTACTTATTGGGCAATCTGTTGCTATTTCTCTTGGTGTCGTAGGCCGGCTTACCACTAAGTAACCAATAGATTTGAGGCACTCCCCTCGGTTTGTCGGACCGAATCTGACAACATGTCGAAAACACCATGTTAAAAAAACAGAAGGGTCTAATCCATG
>DAOROF010000011.1:21611-22679 GCA_035441405.1 Candidatus Nanopelagicus sp. | reverse complement strand
CGGTTGCAACAAGATTTGCAATCTCTTTTTGATTTTTAGTTATATAGGAAGCCCACTTAAGTAAGGTGCGCTTACGTGCGGTAAAACCAAACTCTTGCCATCTTTTAGCAGCAAGTTGTGCAGCATCAACTACTGCAAATACCTCACTACTTGTAAAGTTTTTATACTCAGCCAGCACTTGACCTGTTTTTGGGTCGAGCTTTTTAAAGGTGGCATCTGAACTCATGAGGTAAGAGTAAACTCTTTTCGTGCCAGAGTTAATCCGCCCTTCAACGGTACTTCCGGCAAGCCGCAGGCCAATCACGATTAAAACTAGTGATGGACTCAATTTAATTGGCGAAATCACCACTCCACTTGGTCAAATCACCGCCTCACTTTTGATGCTCCACCCTAATCCAACCGGTGGCGGAATGATGGATTCTCATATTTATAAAAAGGCTGCTAATCGATTACCTGCCATGGCTGGGATTGAAGTAATCAGATTTAATACCAGAGGCACAAAGAGTGAGGCTGGCCAAAGTCAGGGCGAGTATGACCATGGTAAATCTGAAAAATTAGATGTATTAGCAGCTATTGATTTCTGTTTTAATCAAGCTCAAGTCAAGGATTTATATGTGATTGGATGGTCTTTTGGTACTGAGCTGGCCCTGCAATATGCCAGAGATAAAAGAGTAAAAGAGTTAATTCTGTTAAGCCCACCAATGCTTTCAACTACAGATGAAGATTTAGATTTTTGGGTAAAAGATGGCCGGAAAATTACCGCACTCATTCCAGAGCATGATGATTATCTAAAACCCGATCAGGCAAGAGTTAAGTTTTCTAAAGTACCAAATATTAAGCAAATTGATGTTGAAGATGGTAAACATCTTTGGGTAGGTGAACCAATGGTCTATCTAGTATTAAGTGAGATTGTCAGAGTAATTGCCCCAGATAAGTTACCGCTACCTACTGAAATTTAAGAGAGTTCAGTTTTTGGAAAAACTACTTCATCTAAAATAAGCAATACAGCTGCTGCAATCGGGACAGCAAGTAAGCCACCAACTAAGCCAAGCAAAGATGTACCTAATA
>DAOROF010000011.1:3234-21511 GCA_035441405.1 Candidatus Nanopelagicus sp. | reverse complement strand
GCCAAGAGTTAAAATAAATATTGCAGCCAAAGCTGCAATTATTGCTTGTCCACCGACAAATGAGCCAACTCTAGTGATAATTGCATTGATCAACTTAGATATACGATCTCGCCTACTTGCTGGCACAAATTTTAAACTAATTTGAACCACTTGCGGCAGGGATGCTAAAAAATAAAGAGTAAGTATCAAAATAGTTAGTGCCGAGACCAAGCCAGAAACTACCGCTTTACCAACCCCAATAACTCCACCAAAAGCGGTAATTGCAAATTCACCATCTTTAATTATTGAATCAATCCTATTTTCCAAGGAATCAACCACACCATAGCGATTATTTAGATCATTTATAAAGGCATTATTGTTTAAATCCTTAACTAGCTGGGGTGCGTTACTTATGAGTTGATTGCCTTGATCAACTAAAGGTGGTGCTGCCACAGCAATAAAAATTGCGACAAATAACAAAACCAGCCCCATGACAGCCCCAACAGAGCCAGCTCGATTTAAGCCACGGTTTTGGAAATATAAAACAGCTGGATTTAATCCAGCGGCAAGAAATAGTGAGACGATGATTAGGATAAAAACTGCACTAGCTGAAGCTAGCGCCTGTAGCACAGTAAGAGCCACCAGCGCGCCTGCGGTAACCATAAACCCAAAGTAAAACGGACGAGTGGTGTCAATTGGCAATCCTGGTTTACCAAAATCTTCACGCCCTTTGGCAGCAGGCTTTCGCCGATTTAGCTTTGATAATTTTGCACTAACTCGAGGTTTTTTAAATATCGCCATAATGCAATTTTATCCACCTTTTTCGCTATAACTGACCGTATTGATTAGAAGGTAGATGTTAAATACGAGAGAATATGCCCATGAGTGGGCTAAGAATTAAAGGATTAGGTGAGGAGATCGCAACCTTAGCTGGCCTACCTTGGGATCAACCGCTAGAGAGCTGGCCAGAGGATGAGGTACTAACTTCAATGCGAGGTATCTCCCGACATGTAGTTCGATTAATAAGGTCTAATCCAAAGCAAAGCAATAGTGAGATTTTTGCGGTTAAAGAGACAGTACCTGAGTTTGCAAATCGTGAGTACACATTACTTAGAGATTTAAATCAAAGAACTGCGCCCTGTGTTGAACCGGTTGCCGTAATTGAGGGCAGAGTTGATAAAGATGGCAATGAACTGCCAGCTGCGTTGGTGACTAAGTATCTGCCATACTCACTTCCATATCGAGTGATTTTAAGTGGCAGCGTTACCCCAACTGAGATTTTAAATATGGCAAATGCCTTGGCCTTACTCTTAGTAAGAATGCACCTACTTGGATTTTGGTGGGGAGATTGCTCACTATCAAATACATTGTTTAGAAGAGATGCCAATGATTTTGCAGCTTACCTAGTTGATGCTGAAACTGGTGAGTTTCATAAAACTTTAAGTGATGGCCAGCGAGAGCATGATTTAGAACTTACCCACTTTAATGTGGCTGCTGAGTTAGAGGATCTAGCGGTAGCTGGAGTTTTATCCAAGGATATAAATCCAGTTCGAGCATCCGATGGTGTAATTAGAAGATATCGAAGATTATGGAAGATGCTTAAAGAGCCACAGATTTTAGATTCTTCAGATCGCCAGGCGGTAGAGCGGGCAATGCGATCATTGCAGGATTTAGGTTTTGCCGTTGAAGAGGTAGAGGTAACTACTGCCGGTGATAAAGGTTCAATTAAATTCCAGCCTAAGTTGGTAGCAGCTAGATACCACGCTAATCGATTAGAAGAGTTAATGGGTTTACAAGCCGAGGAATTACAAGCTAAACGATTACTTGCCTCATATGATCGTTATAAAGCAAGAGAGTTTCCACCAAGCACACCTCATGCAATAGTAGTTAAGCAGTGGCTATCTGATGTTTTTAAACGAGTAGTAAATCAAGTGCCAGATAACTTAAAGGGACGAGTAGAGCAGGCACAGTTGTTTCATGAAGTTTTGGAAAATAGGTGGTATTTAGGTGAGAAGTTAGGCCGAGATGTAGGTCTTGATTTTGCAACTCAGGATTATATTGAGAAGGTTCTGCCTTATCGGATGGATTCAGGAGTGGTTGTTGGCAAATGAGTTTTAACAACGCGATACCGCCACGGGGTGGGGCAAATTTTGGTAATGCATTTGATTTATCAACATTAAAAAAGTCAGATCAACCAGATCTGCCAATTCCTGGCGTGGCTGTCACACAAGAGAATTTGGTTTCAGATTTTGTTAGCAAGTCTAAAGAAAAAGTTGTGGTCCTGCTTTGTTGGTCACCAAGAAGTGCGCAGTCAAAAGAAATATTGGAAACTCTAGGAAAGTTAGAAACAGCAGATCAGGGTGCCTGGTTGCTTGGCACAGTAAATGTTGATTCCCAGCCACAGGTAGCTCAAGCATTACAGGTCAAAGCAGTTCCAATTGCGATCGCAATTGTGGGTGAACAATTGCTGCCATTATTTGAATCAGTACCGCCAATGGAGCAAGTTCGGCTAGTAATAAATAAGTTATTGGAGCTAGCATCCCAAAAAGGAATTGGCCAAGCACCAGAGGGTCCAACTGAAATTCCGATGGAGCCAGAGGAGCAGGCTGCATATGCTGCGCTAGAAAAAGGTGATTACAAGATAGCTAAACAATCTTATGAGGCATGGCTTAAGCGCAAGCCAAATGAGCAAGTAGCAATAATTGGTTTAGCTCAAGTTAACTTAATGCTACGAATTGAAGGATTAGATCCTGAGTTAACTTTAAAGAATGCAAAAGATACTGACTTAACAAGTCAATTAATGTGTGCAGATATTGAAATTGCCTCAGGTAATAACCAGGCTGCCTTTGATCGTCTACTTAGCGCTATAAAGAGATTTTCAGGGGATGAGAAAGATAAAGCGAAGGCGCATTTAATTCAGTTATTTAATCTAGTAGATCCATCTGATCCCAGGTTGGTTAAAGCACGTAGCGAGCTTGCGAGTTTATTGTTTTGAAAAATTTTGATAAATCAGTATTTACAAAAAAGGAGAATAAGTATCTAGGGTTGATATTTTTTCTATTTGGTTTTTCAATAATGTCCTTAGCGCCACGAACTCCAGATATTAAGTCAAACCTAGCCATTAATAATGGGACATTTGGTACCTTACTAAGCTCAGCGTCCCTTGGTTCCATTGTTATGTTGTTAATCGGTGGTCAAATTATTCATACGATTGGCGCCAAAAAAGGATTAAGAATTGGTTCAAGTCTTATTGCAATCTCATTTATTACCTTAGCTCACACTAGATCACCACTAATATTCTTAATTGCAAATATCTGCGCTGGAGCTGGTATATCGATTTATCACATAGCATCAAGTGGTCACACTCTTCACCGGCAAGATGAAATTGGTAAAATTATAATTCCAAAGCTCCATGGATCATGGGCAATTGGTGCAATGAGCACTAGTGCAATCGCCTTTTTTATTTCTGATTTCGTTTCAATTGCTTGGCATCTAACTACGTTAATGATTTGTACCTGGCTAGTAACACAATACTGCGTTACTAAATTATCAATAACCTTTCCGCCAAAGCCAGATGCAGATGATGCCTATCAATTAACTTCGATAAAACAATTTAAATTTAAGATTAACTGGCTGCTAAGTATTGGTTTCTTTTGTTCCTCTATTTTGGAGTTTACTATCGCAGATTGGGCAACATTATTTGGCAAGGAAGAGCTTGGTATGGGGGCCTCTGTTGCCACCTTGTCCTATTTATTTTATTTAGTTGGATTAATTATTGGACGATTTTCAATTGGGTGGGCCTTAAATCATCAAAGTGAGCAGTTTTGGATTAAAACTGGTGGAGTTGTTGGTGGTCTTGGATTTGCGTCTGCCTTAATAATCTCTACCTCTATCGTTGATCAAAACAAAAATTTATCCTTTGTAATTGCTTTCTCAGGTTTCTTTTTAGCAGGGCTAGGAAGTTCGGCTATGGCGCCAATGTTCTTCTCAATTGCTGGCCGACTTTCTGATGGTAGGAATGCTCTAGCGGTTGCCCAACTAAGTTTTATAAATACCTTTGCAATTTATATTGCTAAAACTACATTGGCTTGGGTAGCACAATTAACCTCAATTACTGTGGCGTTAATGTTTACCGGCTTAATTATGAGCTTGTTAATTTACTTTGGAAAAGTAGGCTCTAGCCAAAGAGCTTAATTAATGAGAAAAATGCCTTACACCAGTTACGTACATTGAAATATTTGCATTTTTACAAGCCTGAATTACCTCATCATCTTTGATGCTTCCACCAGGTTGAACAATTGCACAAACACCGGCCTGTTTTAAAAGCTGGATTGAATCGGCGAATGGAAAGAAACCATCACTTGCTACCACCGCACCTTTCGCCCTATTACCTGCGCGATCAATTGCATTTTTTACAGAGTCAACGCGATTGGTCTGTCCCATCCCAATTCCAATAGTGGCTTGATTTTTTGCAATTACAATCGCATTACTTCTTATATTTTTAACTGCCCGCCAGGCAAAACTTAAGTCAGTGATCTGCGATTTTTCAACATCAGCACCTGCTACCAATTTCCACATCTTAAAATCATCTCCAGCTTGATCTAGCTGATCTGGTTGTTGAAATAAGAAGCCACCTAAGATCTGCTTTAACTCCACAGAGCCACCTTGGTCTGGTGATATTTGAACTACTCTTAAATTCTCTTTACTTTTTAATAACTCAAGCGCTTCATCGCTATAGCCAGGTGCTATTAAAACCTCGTAAAAGTTTTCAATAACTAAGGTTGCAACCTCCTTATCTACTAACTGATTTGCGGCAATTACCCCACCAAAGGCAGAGATTGGGTCTGAAGCAAGGCTAGATTCAAAGGCTTTACTTAAGGTAGGTGCGCTAGCAATTCCACAGGGAATTGAATGTTTGATAAATGCAATAGTAGGTTCTGTATAGCAATCTACAGTTTTCCAAGCAGCATCAGCATCTACATAATTGTTATAGGACATTTCTTTGCCCGATAATATTTTGGTCCCAGCAATTAACTTATCTCCAACTACAACTGCGCTTTGATGTGGATTTTCACCATATCGCAACGGCTGTCCTAACTTACTAAGTATTGCTAGGTCATAATTTGCAACTTTAAGGAGCGCATCCTTTGCCCAAGAATCTCGCTGGCTTTGATCAAATCCTTGCGCTAACTTTTCGATAAACTCTGGATATTGAGTTGGATCTGTTAAGAGTGCAACATGTTTTGAGTTTTTTACTCCAGCTCTAACTGCAGCTGGACCGCCAATATCAAACTTACTAGCATCATAAAAATTAATTACTACTAGGTCAATTGGTTTAATACCTAGAGTTTTTAAATCCTCTAAATGTGAGCTCTGGTCTAAATCCGCCAAGATTGCAGCATGAATATTAGGATGAAGAGTTTTTACTCTGCCATCTAAAACTTGGGCAAAGCCAGTTACCTGCTCCACACTTTTTGTGGCAATTCCAGATGCTTTAAGGTGGGCAGCGGTGCCATCTGAGGCAATTATCTCCACCTCTTGTTCGACTAATTTCTTTGCTAACTGGATTAAACCAGTTTTATCTGAAACAGAGATAAATGCTCTAGATATTTTTTTATTCATAATGAAAGCTTTAACTTAATTAACTTTTACTTTATTTTCTGATGAAAACAACTCTTATCGCCGGTATGACAGGCAACACCAGTTTGTTCTACCTTTAATAAAATTGCATCCCCATCACAATCTAGCCAGATGGCGTGGATTAATTGGGTATTACCTGAGGTGGCACCCTTTACCCACAACTCATTTCTAGATCTACTCCAGTATGTGGCTTGGCCAGTTTTTATTGAAATGCTCAAAGCTTCGGTATTCATATATGCCAGCATTAATACCTCACCAGTACTGGCCTCCTGAGTGATAACTGGAATTAAAGTATTTGGATCTTTTAATAATTTTAAAATATCTTCTGAGAGTTGATTTTGCATTTAAATTCCTCTCGCCTTAACTTACCGCTGTACGCATAGGGTAGCCCTTGGCAGATAAATAACTCTTAACATCTGAAATTTTAAAGCTACCAAAGTGAAATACGCTAGCTGCCAATAGGGCATTTGCGCCAGCTTTTAATGCATCTTCAAAATCACCTAACTTTCCAGCACCACCACTTGCAATCAGTGGCACATTGGTCACAGCACGTACTGCCTTAATCATCTCTAGATCAAAGCCTGCCTTTGTGCCATCGGCATCCATTGAGTTAAGTAAAATCTCACCAACTCCTAATTCGCAAGCTTGCTTGACCCATTCAATCGCATCTAAATTAGCTAAAACTTTGCCACCATGGGTGGTTACTTCAAAACCTGATTTACTTTCACCCCGTTTTGCATCAACTGAGAGCACTAATACCTGCTGGCCAAATCTTTGGGCAATCTCAGCAATAACTTGCGGTCTATTTATGGCTGCAGTATTTATCGAAACTTTATCCGCACCTGCCCTAAGTAAGGTATCAACATCATTTACAGATCTAACGCCACCACCAACAGTTAATGGAATAAATACCTGCTCAGCTGTTTTTTGAACTACTTCCAGCGTAGTTGGTAGCTGATTAGAGCTTGCTGAAATATCTAAAAAGGTAAGCTCATCAGCACCCTCGCTGTTATAGATCTTTGCCATCTCAACTGGATCACCAGCATCAGTTAGATTTTTAAAATTAATTCCCTTAACCACTCGGCCATTATCTACATCTAAACAGGGGATAATTCGAACACTTAAACTCATTTGTTGACCACATTAATCGCATCAATTAAGGTGAAGGCGCCTTCATATAATGCCTTACCCACAATCGCACCTTGGATACCAATATCTTGCATACCTACCAATTTTTCTAAATCAGCTAATGATGAGATACCACCACTTGCAATCACTGGCACCTTACTAAAATTACATACCCGCTCTAATAATTCAAAGTTTGGTCCAGCTAATGTGCCATCTTTGCTGATATCGGTGACAATAAATAATGAGCAACCATCATCGGCCAGTCGGGTAATTGCTTCATATAAATTTCCGCCCTCTCGCACCCAACCTCTAGCAGCTAAAATTTCACCTCTAACATCAAGACTTACCGCAATCTTTTGGCCATACTGCTTGATTACCTTACTTGCCCAACTTGGATCCTCCAGCGCAGCTGTTCCTAAAATAACTCGCTCACAATTTGTGCCTAGCGCCTTACTTAAACTCTCATCGGTTCTAATTCCACCAGAGAGCTCAACTTTAATATTTAGAGAGTTAATTACCTCCAGCACAATTTCGGCATTATTTCCCACACCAAAAGCGGCATCTAGATCTACTAAATGTAACCAATCTGCACCAGCTTTTTGAAAATCTAAGGCACACTCAATTGGTGAGCCATAAATTGTCTTATCACTTATCTCACCCTGCTTTAATCTAACCGCTCTGCCTTGCTTAATATCAACTGCCGGTAGTAGTTCAAATTTTTTCATAAACTTGCCACCCAATTACTAATTAATTTTAAGCCCGCCTTACCTGATTTTTCAGGATGAAATTGGGTGGCAACTACTGTGCCATCCTCAACAGCGGCTAAAAACTTTTGATCATAATCACTCCAACTAGCAATTTTGCCAGCGCTCTCTACCACCGCATATGAATGGACAAAGTAAAACTGCTCTTGATCTAAGCCATTAAACAACACCGAATTACTTCCGGCGCTGACTGTATTCCAACCCATATGAGGCAGAATTGGATTTGATAATTTAACGACTCTGTTTGGCCAGATACCTATTCCAGCTTTTTTATCTGCTGGTGCACCCTCTTGACTATCTGAAAATAAAATCTGCATGCCAACACAAATACCAAAGATGGGTAATTTTTTATCTACGCGATATTGAATAATCTCACTTGCCTTAAATTTAAGCAGCGAGGTGACACAGGCAGAGAATGCGCCAACTCCTGGAATCACTAAGCCTTGCGCAGATTTTAGAGTTTGAATATCACTTGTCACCACAACTTCTTGACCTGTGGTTTCAAATGCGCGCAGCGCCGATCTTAAGTTTCCTGAGCCATAATCAAAAATGGCAATCAAAGTTAGAGCGTACCTTTTGTAGAAGGAATTCCTTTAACCTGGTTGTCGAGGGCAACAGCATCTTTAAGCGCTCTAGCAACTGCTTTAAATTGCGCCTCTAATACATGGTGGGCATTAGCTCCCTCGAGCACTCTAATGTGTAGTGCAATTTGAGCGGTAGCAACTAAGGATTCCCAAATATGTTTACCTAAGGTGGTATCAAAGGTGCCAATTAATTCAACAATATGTGGTTGATTGTGTACTAAGTATGGCCGGCCAGATAGATCAACCGCTGCTTGCACCAACACCTCATCTAATGGAACTAAGGCATCACCAAATCTTCTAATTCCAGCCTTATCCCCAAGTGCTTCACGCAATGCTTGGCCAATAGCTAGTGAGGTATCTTCCACAGTATGGTGAGAGTCAACCTCCATATCACCAACAGTTTTAACCTTAAGATCAAAGCCAGAGTGCTTTCCAAGTTGTTCTAACATGTGATTAAAAAATGGCTCACCAGTATCAATTGAGGTATTTCCAGTGCCATCAATATTTAACTCAACTAAAACCTGTGACTCTTTAGTTTTGCGCTCAACTTTTGCACTTCTCAACTTATCTCTCCCTACTTAATTAAAGTTGTTAGCTCGGAAATAAATTTATCGTTCTCAGCCTCGGTACCAACGCTCACCCGTAGGTAAGAAGGCAATCCTACATCTCTAATTAATACCCCTTTATCAACTAGCCCTTGCCAGAGTTGGGAAGAGGTATTTTTAAAGCCGGTAAATAGAATGAAATTTGCCTGCGTTGGAGCAACGGTAAGCCCTAACTGCTCTAATTTTGTAATCAATTTATCTCTGGCATCTCTTAATTGCGTAACTTTTCCCAGCAATAGATCAGTGTTTTCAAGTGCGACCTGGGCAGCTGCCTGGGTAAGTGAGCTTAGGTGGTAGGGCAATCTAACAATCATCATCGCATTTATTACCTGTGCATTTGCAACTAGGTAGCCAAGGCGAACCCCAGCAAAGGCAAAAGCCTTACTCATTGTTCTAATTACAAGTACATTTTCAAACTCATTAATTAAGGTAGCAGCTGATAGGTGGCTAGAGAACTCAGCATATGCCTCATCTACTACCAATAAGCCGCCCACCTTTTTCATTTGCACTGCAATCTGCTTTAACTCCTCGATACTGCTGGCAGTACCAGTTGGATTATTTGGGGTAGTAACAAAGGTAATTGAAGGTTTACTCTTTGTAATCGCAGCTAGTATCTCTGGAATATTTAGTGAGAAATCAGCATTGCGTGCCACCACATACCAGGGTGTATTTGTTACTTGCGCAATAATCTTATGAACTGAGTAGGAGGGCTCAAATCCAAGTGCGCCATTGCCACCAAATGCTAAAAATATTGATTGGATAATCTCATTACTGCCATTAGCTGCCCAGATATTGTGCTCATCAAACTTAGTATTTGATAACTTATTTATAAAGTTAGCTAACAATTCTCTTAATTGGTTAGCATCCCGATCTGGATAACGATTTAGCGCAGCAGATTTTTCCTTTATACCCGTTAAAATCTTATCTACTAGCTCTTTCTCTAGCCCAAATGGATTCTCATTGGTATTTAACTTAACTGCAACTGGTAATTGCGGGGCGCCATAAGCGCTCATACCAGTTAGGTTTGATCGAATTGGCAGCCAATCTGGCCAAGATGAGTTACTCATTACTTTTCAAATCTAGCTCTAATAGCTTCACCATGTGCTGGTAAATTTTCAGCATTAGCTAGGGTAATTACCGTATCTGCGATATCACTTAGCGCTTTTTTGTCATACTCAATAAAGTGCAAGCCGCGCAGAAAGGTTTGGACAGATAAGCCACTGCTGTGGCAAGCACAACCACCAGTTGGTAGGACATGGTTTGAGCCAGCGCTGTAATCACCTAAGGAGACTGGAGAGTTTGGTCCAATAAATACCGCCCCGGCATTTCGAATTAGCTTCGCATCTGCTTGCGCATTTTTAGTTTGGATCTCAAGGTGCTCAGCTGCGTAGGCATTTGCCACATCTAAGCCTTGGCTGACTGAATCAACTAAAACTATGGCAGATTGAATTGAGCTAAGTGCCACCTTAATTCGCTCTGCATGTTTTGTCTTAGGCACTCTAATCGCAAGCTCTGCTGCAACCTGGTTAGCAAGCTCTGGGGAGGAGGTAATTAAAATACTGGCAGCTAATTTGTCATGCTCTGCCTGACTAATTAAATCTGTTGCTACCAGCGCCGCATCCGCACTCTCATCAGCCACTATTGCAATCTCAGTTGGTCCCGCCTCTGAATCTATGCCAACTACCCCGCGAAGTGCGCGCTTAGCTGCTGCCACATAGATATTTCCTGGTCCAGTAACTAAATCACATTTTTCACAAAGATCCTTCATGCCATAAGCAAAAAGTGCGATCGCTTGCGCCCCACCTACGGCATAAATCTCATCAATACCAAGCAGAGCACAGGTGGCAAGAATTAATGGATCCGGCAAGCCATCATTATTTTTTTGCGGTGGTGAGGCCACAGCAATACTTGCTACCTTTGCAATTTGAGCGGGCACTACATTCATCATGACTGAGCTGGGATAAATTGCGCTACCACCTGGCACATAAAGACCAACTCGATCAACTGGGATCCACTTCTCAGTAACTACACCACCAGCTACAACTTGCGTACTTTTATCTTGCCGGATTTGATCTTGGTGCACCTTTCTTACCCGCTCAATTGAGATCTCAAGTGCTTGGCGCAGCGCTGGATCTAAGGCGGCTAAAGCTTTTTCAATTACATCTTTTGGTACTCGAATTTTTTTAGGAGCAACACCATCAAACTCAGTAGCTAATTTAATTAACTCACTCTCATCACCAGATTTAACCCGGGCAAGTATTGGCTCCACTAATTTTAAGGCGCTAGCCACATCCATGGCAGCACGTGGCAACAGGGCGGCATACTCACTTTTACTGAGTACTTTTCCTCGAAGATCTACTTGGCGAATCACTTTCAAATTATACAGCGCAGCAAGTAGTAGACTTAAATTATGTTTACTCACGGAAATTCTACGCCTAGTGATCTAGAGATCGCACTTAAATTAGCTGATATAGCAGATGAAATATCTATGCAGCGATATTTGGCAATTGATTTAGTAGTTGAAACAAAGCCAGATCTAACTCCAGTATCTGATGCCGATCGAGCTGTGGAGCAAGCAATAAGAGAGTATTTAGGTAAACATCGAAGTGCTGATGCAATTATTGGCGAGGAGTTTGGCACATCAGTTGATAACACCGATCGCGCCTGGATTATTGATCCAATTGATGGCACAAAAAATTATGTTAGAGGGGTACCAGTTTGGGCAACCTTAATTGCACTTCGCACATCCGAAGGTATGCAACTTGGTGTGGTCTCATCCCCGGCGCTAGGCCGACGATGGTATGCCAGCAGGGGTAATGGTGCATTTGTAATTGATAATTTGGCCGATAAAAGTAAGGTAAGAAAGTTAAGTTGCAGCCAGGTAGGCCAGCTATCTGATGCCTCAATGTCAGTTTCTAGCTTTGATAAAAAAGAGGGCTGGAAAGATTTGCAGCCAAATTTATTAAAGCTAAGTGAAATAGTTTGGCGAAATCGTGGGTATGGAGATTTTTGGTCACATATGTTGGTGGCAGAGGGTGCACTTGATTTTGCATTAGAGCCACAACTAGCGCTTTGGGATATGGCAGCGCTAGAGGTAATAGTTAGTGAAGCAGGTGGCAGATTTTCAAATTTCACTGGTGTTGCTGGTTCAAGTGGACCTGGGGCAATATCTTCTAATCATCTACTGCATGATTTAGTGCTTACTGAACTTAAGTAAGGTTAATTATTTTCTAGATTTAGCCCTTTGATTTATCTCTAGTACAATTTGCAAAATGAAGAGCTTTGAATCATTATGGAGTGAACTTTCAAAAAAAGTTGAATCCAAAGATGCCACCTCGGGCACAGTTGCCGCACTTGATGCTGGCGTGCATGAGATATGTAAAAAGGTTTTAGAGGAGGCAGGTGAGGTTTGGCTTGCTGCCGAACATGAAAATGATCAGGCGCTAGCTAAAGAGATAAGCCAATTGATTTATCATCTACAGACATTAATGCTGGCTCGAGGAATTAAATTAGAGGATGTTTACCGAAATTTATAAGTTTTTAGAAAGGAAGTTATGTTAAAGGTTGCAATCCCAAATAAGGGATTACTCTCCGAAGCAGCTAGTGCTACCTTAGTTGCAGCTGGTTATCGCCAGCGCAAAGATCCAAGAGATTTGGTTCTGGCAGATAATGATAATTTAGTTGAGTTTTACTACCTACGTCCAAAAGATATTTCAATATATGTTGGCTCTGGTGAGTTAGATGCTGGTATTACTGGCCGGGATCTATTGATTAACTCCAAAGCAAAAGCGGCGGAGATTTTGGCATTAGATTTTGGTCAATCAACCTTTAGATTTGCCGCCCCGGTTGGTAAAAAATGGCAGCTATCTGATTTAGCTGGTAAGCGAATTGCTACCTCATACACAGAGTTATTATCTAAATACTTAAATGATGCAAATATTTCAGCCACATTGGTGCCCCTAGATGGCGCAGTTGAATCAGCTATTCGACTTGGGGTAGCCGATGTAATTGCAGATGTCGTAAGTACCGGTAACACCTTACGCCAAGCAGGACTTGAGGTTTTTGGGGAGCCAATTACAAAGAGTGAGGCAATTTTAATTACTAGACCTGGGGTAAAACTTGAAGGCAGCTTAGATACCTTAGTTAGAAGAGTTAAAGGTGTAGTTACCGCAAGACAATATGTATTAATGGATTATGACTGCCCAACTGCTGTGTTAGATAAAGCTTGTGCAATTACCCCAGGATTTGAGTCACCAACTATTTCACCCCTAAAGAAAGAGGGTTGGGTAGCGGTTAGATCAATGGTTTTAAAGAAGGATATTCACAAGGTGATGGATGATCTATTTAACCTTGGCGCTAAGGGGATACTGGTAACTGATATTAAAGCCTGCCGGCTTTAATAATCTGATATCAATTTACCTACTGTTTTTAATTAATTTAAAAGTAAAAGCGGTAAAACACCAATTTGTTATGGGTTTTCTCAGCAACACCGATTAACCTGTATCAGTGCTAGTAAACCAGCAGATATTAAAGGCGCTTGAGGCTGAATCGATTGAGATTATGCGCGAAACTGCTGCATCTTATAAACAGCCAGTAATGATGTACTCAATTGGTAAGGACTCCTCGGTCCTACTGCACTTAGCTAAAAAAGCTTTTTATCCAGCTCCAATTCCATTTCCACTACTACATATTGATACCACCTGGAAATTTAAAGAGATGATTACATTTCGTGATCAGGCAGCTAAAAAAGCGGGTGCAAAATTAATTGTTCACACCAATCAAGAGGGAGTTGCCTCTGGGATTAATCCATTTAATGCCAGTATCTCTGAGTACACCAGAGTTATGAAAACTGTTGCGCTGCGCCAGGCATTAGATAAGTATGAGTTTGATGCCGCCATTGGTGGCTCACGCCGAGATGAAGAAAAGAGCCGGGCTAAGGAGCGAATCTTTAGTGTGCGAGAGGCAGGACATAAGTGGGATCCAAGAAATCAACGACCTGAGTTGTGGCACACATATAACACTAGGTTGGCACCAGGACAGACGATGCGAGTATTTCCAATCTCAGATTGGACTGAGGTAGATATTTGGCGCTACATCATGCAAGAAGAAATTGAGGTAAACCCACTTTACTTTGCCAAATCTCGCCCAATAGTTAAACGTGGTGAGCAATTAATTATGGTCGATGATGATCGATACCCATTAAATCCTGGTGAATCTGTGCAGATGCAGCAGGTGCGATTTAGAACGCTAGGTTGTTACCCATTAACTGCTGCGGTGGAATCAACTGCGCAAACTCTTACCCAAATAGTTGATGAGGTCTTTGCGGTAAAGCTAAGTGAGCGGGCAACTAGATTAATTGATGGTGCTAATGAGGATTCCATGGAGAAGAAGAAGAGTGAAGGTTACTTCTAATGCAGCGGGCAATAGTCAGACTTTTAACCTGTGGCAGTGTGGATGATGGTAAGAGCACATTAATTGGCCGGCTACTAGTTGAAACCGACAGTATTCCCTATGACACTATTGAATCTACAAAAAAGATCAGAAGAAGTGGCTCCACCATCGCCTCCGGTGAGATTGATTTTAGTTTATTAACCGATGGGTTAGAGGCCGAGCGGGAGCAAGGAATTACCATTGATGTGGCATATCGATCGATGTCATTACTAGATGGCAAAAGATTAATTATCTCCGATGCCCCAGGACATGAGCAGTACACCAGAAATATGGCAGTTGCTGCCTCAAGAGCTGATATTGGTTTAGTGCTAGTGGATGCCACTAAGGGAGTAAGGACTCAAACCTTAAGACACTTAACTATTTGCTCCCTTATGGGGGTAAATCGAGTAATTGTGGCGATAAATAAATTAGATGCACTCGGTTATAAAAAATCTATTTTTGAAGAGATTCAAGCCGAGTTAGAAAAAGCATTAAGTAGGATGCAATTACCAGATGTAATTTTTACTCCATTAAGTGCGTTAGCTGGGGATAATGTTGTTGGAAAATCAAAAAATATGGATTGGTATAAAGGGCCAACATTATTAGATTCAATTCAAAGTTGGCGCCCACAGGCAGCAGAAGAAGGGCAAGCTCGAATGCGAATTCAATTAGTCAGCAGAGCTGAAAACTTTAGAGGCTTATCAGGCACCATTCATCTAGGCAGCTTTAAGGTGGGCGATGAGGTAAGAGTATTTCCAAGTAATCAGGTAACTAAGATAAGTAAAATAATTGCCAATCAGCAAGAGGTGAGCGCAGCGCATGATTTAGAGGCGGTGACCCTAGTATTTGAATCTGAGGTTGATGCAACAAGGGGAGATCTAATTGCTAGTGCCAAAGAGGAGTTACACCCATCAGATAGATTTAATGCCGATATTGTCTGGCTGCATGAGGATGCCTTAATTCACTCCCGTTCATACCTATTACTAGCAGGATCTAGCCAAACCCCAGCCACTATTACTCGAATTAAACACAAAGTTGATGTTAATACTGGCAGTGAAACTGCCGCTACAGATTTAAGAATGAATGAGATTGGCTCAGTTGAGATTGCCACCGATACACCGCTAACACTTCTTTCCTACTCCCAATCTAGAGAGTTTGGAAACTTTGTGTTGGTAGACCGGCTCACCTTTAATACCGTTGGAGCTGGCATGATCCGCCACTCACTGCGGCGGGGAGAAAATCTCACCTATCAAAAGTATGAGGTGAATAAGAGTGCCAGAGCTGCGCAGAAAAACCAGCAGGCAAAGGTTATTTGGTTAACTGGTCTATCTGGCTCTGGAAAATCAACCATTGCAAATGCGGTAGAAAAGCGGCTTTATGCCCAAGGCATGCACGCCTATGTATTAGATGGCGACAACTTAAGAATGGGATTAAATGCCGATCTTGGTTTTACCCCAGAAGATAGAGCTGAAAATGTTAGACGTGTATCTGAGGTTGCAAAGGTGTTAGTGGATGCTGGCTTAGTTGTCTTAGTTGCCATAATCTCACCATTTGAAGCAGATCGAAGGCGAGCTAAATCTTTATTTGAAGATGAAGAGTTCATTGAAGTATTTGTCGATACCCCAGTTGAGATTTGTGCGCAGCGAGATCCTAAAGGTTTATATAAAAAGGCAGCTAAGGGTGGTATTCCAAACTTTACTGGGGTTGGGCAGGATTACCAGCGGCCAGCGGCAGCTGATTTAATCTTAAATGGCGAAGATGAGTTAGATGAGAATGTAAATAAGATTTTAAAGGCAATGTTATGAATTGGATCTATTTTGCAATCGCAGGATCAGTTGCCCAATTAATTGATGGCGCACTTGGAATGGGCTTTGGTTTAACTAGCTCAACTTTATTACTGACATTAGGAGCCTCAGCCGCTGTGGCCTCTGCTGCTGTACATGCGGCCGAGATTGGCACCACCTTAGTCTCTGGTGTTTCCCATTGGCATGCAGAAAATATTGATAAAAAAGTATTGGTGCGACTTGCTATCCCAGGTGGGATTGGCGCATTTTTAGGGGCGACATTTTTATCCTCAATTGATTTATCATCTTCAAAAATCTTTATCTCCACCCTTTTATTGTTTATGGGTTTTTTACTGCTTTATCGAAACCTATTTCAAACCACACTTCCAACACCAAGTGATGTGCAGAATAATCCAAGGTATTTAAGATTTTTAGGTTTTACTGGCGGCTTTGTAGATGCCTCAGGGGGTGGTGGCTGGGGACCAGTTGTTACGCCAACCTTAATGACAACCTCAAGTATGGAGCCTAGAAAAATTATCGGCACCGTCAGTGCCTCTGAGTTTATTGTTGCACTCTCCGCTAGTGCTGGCTTTTTAATTAATATAAATAAAATTAATATTGATTGGTCAATTGTTGGCGGATTAGCACTGGGAGGTGCGCTAATGGCACCGATTGCCGCAAAGCTGGTGGCAAAACTACCCCGTAAGCAACTTGCGATCTTAGTTGGAATTGCAATTATTGTGATTAACGGGTTAAGAATTATTCAGGGTTAATAATATTTAGCTATTTCAATACCCTTAGATTTTAAATTTTTCAAAATACTCTCATACTTTTTATTAAATAAATCAGGATCTTTAACCTGCTGCTGCCAAGCACCCTTACTCATCTGCTCAGGTAACATTTGTGTTTCAAAGTACTCACGGGTTAGATCATGATCATCAATCTCAAGAAAACTTAAAATTTTTTCGTACTCCGCTTTTCGATTATTAACAATTAGATCCTCAAGCCTTAACTGCATCTGATCGCTATCTCGCACCTTTTTAAGTGAGTGATTAGCAACTTTTATGCGATTAGCCCACCAATCTAAAGCTTTATAGGGATCATTTGGACCCCATTTCTCTTTTGAAACTGAAAGGGCTACATCTCTACCATCCCTGATTATGTTTATAAACTTACCATTAGGAAATATTTTATAGATTAAATCTGATTGCATCATATTTACTGGGGTTGAATCGGCAAAATACTTAACCTTATGCTTTGAAAATTGTGCATTAGAGATCTCATAGAAAAAAGCTCTACTAGCTCGCATTTTATCTACCGCATAGTATTTTTCGAAGTTTTCAATTGCAGCGTTTAATTGCGCTTTACTAACTCCTTGAACTAAACCTCTTGGTTTACCCTTCTTGCCAATCTCACTCCACCAGGTGTTAGTTAAATAAACAAGGAAGTGATCTAACTTCTTTTTACCTAGCAAGTTAAATATATTTGCTGCAAGATTATTTCTTACTCCCTTTAGATCCTCTTCATATCTAAAAGGGCGTCCAAAATTAAGATCTATTAAGCCAAACCTTGAGGTTAGATACTTAATCTCTCTTGGCAAGCTGGCGTGAACTTGTGGATGATTTTTCAGCAGGTTTATTAGTATGGTGGTGCCACTTCGGCCGCTGCCGCCAGTAAATAGGGGTGTAAAGCCATATTCCATTTTCTGACTGTAGTCCAATTAATCATCTATTTTGTTAACTTGCGTAAAAAATATATAACTCTCCGAATATTCACATGATGCTTTATAGTAAACAAGGCATGACCTAGGCTTATTGAGTGAAGAAGTTTTTCGCTACTCTAGCTCTAGCTGTTTTACTTATACATGGCGGTTCTATGCCAGCAAATGCCACATCTGAAATTACGGTAATGACTCGTAATATTTATCTTGGAGCTGATGTAGGTAAAGCTCTTGCGCTAATTCCAGATCTTCCGGCTGCAGCTCAATATATGTGGGATCAAATGCGAAAAACTGATTTTGAATCTAGATCTAAATTGCTCGCAGATGAGATAAATCAATATAAACCGGATGTAATAGGTATTCAAGAGGCAACTATTTGGAGGTGCCAAAAAAATCTATGGAGTAAGGCAACGACTATTTATGACTTTGTTGAAATCCTACTTAAGCAGCTCTCAGGAGAGTATGAGGTTGCAGCGTTAAATAGCGCTACGGCCTACAATCCAGGTTTTTCAATCTCGCCTATTCCCTATTTAACAAAGGTTATAGACCCTGAGGTATTTCAGAGGATATTTTCTCAAGATAGCGCCTTTTGTGGGTTTGAAACCGGAGATACACTTTTGGTTAAAAAACAATTACAGTCTGA
>DAOROF010000011.1:0-3134 GCA_035441405.1 Candidatus Nanopelagicus sp. | reverse complement strand
ATTAAATCCTGGTCTACAGCCAGTTGAAAGTCTTAATTGTCCACCAAATACTTCAACCTGTAGTGCATATAAATTAATGATTGAAAATGACTTTATTGACGCTGGTCCAAATTCTTTAGATCCAAAAAACTTTACCTGGGGTATGAATGCCCAGTTATCTGGCCCAGATTTAGAGAGAAAATCAGCGGCCCAAAAATTTGGAAATCAATTTGGCTTTACCGATCGCTTAGATTATGTATTTGTTAAAAATAATGTAAGAGTTAATTCAGCTGAGATTATTGGAGTCAAACCCCCTTACGCATCAGACCATGCGGGGGTGGTTGTAAAGATTCTGATCCAAAACGGGGAAAACTCAATTAGTCCAGCATTAGATTCCCACAAACCCTTCCCAGTGACTTTTTGGCAATGGGTAGGAATATTCTTAATTTTGTTAATTACATGGATATTTTGGCGAAAAAGCAAAAAACTTAGTTAAAAGTGATTTCAATCTTTAGTCCATTATAAGAGCTTGGTGTTAATGATATGTTTCCATCATATTTTTTCACAATTTTTTCCATAATTGTCATTCCTAATCCACTTCCACCACTTTCTCGACTTCTACTTTTATCAAATCTTTGAAAAGCCTGAATTCCATTTTTATAAAAATAATCAGGCAATCCAGGCCCTGAGTCCTCAATTATAAGTTTAATTCCTCCGTCGAATCGAAATAATTCAATATTTACAAGTGAGTCTTGGGGTGTATGCCTTGAGATATTGGAAGAGATGTTTGCAAGCAATTGGGTAAGGTGTGAATTTGCAATTATCATAGTCAAATTGGGTTCTATACTTGAAATAATTTTACGTTTTGGTTGAAGAAAGCGCAGGTCATCTACCATAGATTGCACTTGACTTGAAATACTTGAGTCTGAAGTATCAGATTCGTTTAGATCATCTAACTCAGTTATAAATAGTAAATCGTCAATAATTGATTGCATTCTAAAAATTTCAGACTCAATTCGGTTTTGGTAAACCTCATTTTGGTTAGAATCTGTTTTATTTTTTTTTAGAAGTTCGAAATACCCTCGTATAACTGTTAGCGGAGTCCTTAGCTCGTGGGATGCATCTCCGATGAACTCTTGTATTCGTTGCTGATTTCTACGCAATAAATTTACTAATAAATTTAATTCGTTATCATTTCTAAAAATTTTAAGGGTAATAAGAGTGGAAATGAACACAATTAATGCTGTAAAAATGATTAATAGCTCGATATTTTTACTTCTTGTCTGATTTATTTCCTCAATGGAGTAGTACAAGAGAAGGTACTCTCCTGCAGAAAATTGATATGCCCTTATGCGAGATTGGTCGAGATTTAAAGCTTTATTTAAAGCACTCTCAACGACTGCCCTTTTTGGCGAGTTTGATATCTCTGAATCCCCATCATGGAGTGGAATTAAGTCATATTCCTCCGTTATGTATGCAACTGAAAATTTTAAATTACTAATATCAGCAAGGTAGGTAGATAGCGATAGGGGATTATCGTTTGAGGTAGATAACTCCTCGATTACACCCTCTATGATCTGATCTGAGCTATTTAATTGGCTTGAATATGAAGTGGCGATTGCAAAGCACCCAATAGCGGTTGCAGTTAAGAGTATCAGTGAAGTAATCACCAAACTTAATCTAGTTTGAAGTCTCAATTATCACCGGTTATCTGAAAGCCAATTCCTCGAACAGTCTTAATACCTTCATAACCATTTTTATGAAACTTTTTTCGTAAATATGAAATATATGTATCTACAACGGTTGAGTTATTTTTGAAATCCATTCCCCAAACAGATGCTAGTAAATTATCTTTAGTAACGACCTTTCCAGCTCGCATAATTAAAGCTTCAAGAAGTCTAAATTCAGTTGCCGATAAATCTATGCTCTCGCCATTAAATGTAACTTGATATCGATCTAAATCAATTCTGATTGGACCACAAATCAACATGTTTTTCTCAATTCCTAATGGACTACTTCTTCGTAAGATTGCTTTAACTCGTAGTACTAACTCTTCAATACCAAAAGGCTTAGCTAAGTAATCATCGGCGCCTATTTTTAAGCCTGTGGTTACGTCATCTCTGTGTCCTCTAGCACTTAAAATCAAAACAGGTAGATTAAAGCCCTCATTTCTTATTTTTTCCAGCAGCGTTAGTCCATCTAGTTTGGGTAAATTGATATCTAAGATAACTAAATCAAATCTTTCTTTGCGTATTTTACTTAACCCATCTAGCCCGTCTATTGCACTCCTTGTGCTTATGTTGGCCATACTTAAAGCATCACAAATGAGTTCTCTAACTCCAATTTCATCATCAATTACTAAAACTGATATTTGAGTTGTCATGACTTCATCTTAAATCTTTCATTGATTAAATAGAGTAAGGGTGGACTTAAGTTTTCGTGTTCGCAAGTATGAAATATGAAATTCACAAGGTTTTCACAAGATAATTGCTCAGTATTAAGCCAACCCATATTGGGTCAGATGAGAGGATACGGTCATGAATAAACGAATAGCTACAGTAGCGGTGCTTATTGCAACGGCACTGTTTACATCAACCACATCAGTAAATGCTGCTGAGGACTCGACTTTCAAGGCATCTGTCGATGCTTGGAAGGCAAGCAATAAGGCTGCCAAGGATGCTTACAAGGTTTCATTGGATAGTTATAAAGCTGGAAAACAAACTTACCAAGAAGCCAAAAAAGCTATCAATGACAAGTTTAAGGCTGATAACTCAGCACTTAAAGCTTCAATAAAATCAGCAGCCGATGCAGCAACTACAGCTGAAGACAAGAAGGCAATAAAAGCAAGTGGCAAGGCTCAGCTGGATGCATCAATTGCAGCTCGCAACGCTGCAATCGCTGCTTTAAGTAAACCAGCAAAGCCAACTAAACCAGCAAAAACTTCTAAGCCTGAAAAATCAGCAGGTAACTAGTACATACCTTTCTGATTGATCAGTAGTTCCAGGGAAAATAAAAGTGCCCCGCGATCCTAGCGAGGGGCACTTTTATTTGTTTGGCTTACCAAACTTATTTCAGACAAGTGGGTTGTGAGGGATTCGAACCCCCGACCCGGTGATTAAGAGTCACCTGCTCTACCAACTGAGCTAACAACCCGG
>DAOROF010000010.1:21813-24566 GCA_035441405.1 Candidatus Nanopelagicus sp. | reverse complement strand
GGCTAATTTTGACCATGACATCTCTTATATTTTTTACCAGATCCACATGGGCAAGGGGCATTGCGTGATGTTCCTCCACTGGATGTGGTTTCAATCTCCGCCGCTGAGTATTGAAGTTGAGAAACTGGTGCAGGGGTAGGCGTTAAACCCTTTGCTCCTACTTGATCTCCCTCAACTTGAACTTCGGCACTAAATAAATGGCTAACTAATTGCTCTTTGACTGCATCCATCATGGCAGAGAAAAGATCATATCCCTCTCGTTGGTACTCAACCAAAGGATCACGTTGCGCCATAGCTCGTAAGCCAATTCCTTCTTGTAAATAATCCATCTCATAAAGATGCTCTCTCCATTTTTTATCTAAAACGGAAAGTAAAATTTTCCGTTCTAATTCTCGCATGATTGGTGCACTTAACTCAGACTCACGTTTTTCATAAGCCCTGCGCGCATCAGCAAGGACTCGATCAAGAACAAACTCTGAATCTAGGGCGCCAACTTCCCCAACTTCATTAATAAGATCTTGTGCTGAAAAAGAAATCGGGAATAAAGCTCTTAGCGCAAGCCAAAGTGTATTCAAATCCCAATTCTCAGCCACGCCATCACTGGTAGCCGAATTAACATAGGCAGTAATTGTCTCTTCTAAGAAATTATTAGTTAAATCCTTAATATCAGCGCCTTCTAATACTTCACGTCGCTCTGAATACACAACGCTTCGTTGCTTATTCATTACATCGTCATATTTCAAGACATTCTTACGCATTTCAAAATTTAATGATTCAACTTGCGTCTGGGCTGACTTAATTGCATTGCTTACAATCTTGGACTCAAGTGGAGTATCTTCTGGCATACCAGCAGCACCTAAAAAGCGTTCAACTAATCCAGAATTAAATCGCTTCATTAACTCATCTTGAAGTGATAAATAAAATCTGGACTCACCGGGATCACCTTGTCGGCCAGATCGACCACGTAATTGATTATCTATTCTTCGAGATTCATGTCGCTCTGTACCAAGTACATATAACCCACCAAGAGAAACAACGGTTTCATGTTCTTTTTCTACGGCAGCTTTCTGTCGTGAAATTTCATCTGCCCAAGCCTTCTCATACTCTTGAGGTGTTTCAGATGGATTTAAACCTTTGCGCTGTAGTTCAAAATCTGCCATAAATTCTGGATTACCACCAAGCATTATGTCTGTTCCACGACCTGCCATATTTGTTGCCACAGTAACTGCACCAATTGTTCCTGCTCGAGCAATAATTGCAGCTTCCCGTTCATGCTGTTTTGCATTGAGTACTTCGTGTGGCACACCTCTTCGTTTTAGCATGGCTGATAATTCTTCAGATTTTTCAACACTCACAGTTCCAACTAAAACTGGTTGCCCTTTTTTATTTCGATTAACGATATCTTCAACAACGGCCGTAAATTTCCCAACCTCTGACTTATAAATCAAGTCAGACTGATCAATTCGTTTCATATTCTTATTTGTCGGAATAGGAATAACGCCAAGTTTATAAATTTGCATAAATTCAGAGGCTTCTGTCATTGCTGTACCAGTCATACCGCTGAGCTTTTCATATAGCCTGAAGTAATTTTGAAGTGTGATTGTGGCTAGGGTCTGATTTTCATCCTGAATTTCGATTCTTTCTTTTGCTTCTAGTGCTTGGTGTAAACCTTCACTATATCTGCGACCAGAGAGCATGCGTCCGGTATGTTCATCAACAATCAGTAACTCGCCATTCATGACCACATAATCTTTATCCCGTTTAAAAAGCTCTTTTGCTTTAATTGCGTTGTTTAAATATCCAATCATTGGCGTATTTGCAGCCTCATATAAATTATCAATTCCGAGCGTACTTTCAACTATGGTAACTCCAGCTTCCAAAATACCAACGGTGCGTTTTTTAACATCTATTTCATAATGGGTATCTTTACTGAGCTTATTAACAATATTGGCAAATTCAACATACCATTTTGTTGCCTTATCGGCTGGTCCAGAAATAATTAATGGGGTTCTAGCTTCATCAATTAAAATTGAATCTACTTCATCCACTATTGCAAAATTATGATCACGTTGAACACAGTCTGCAAGGGTCCAAGCCATATTATCTCGTAGGTAATCGAAACCAAATTCGTTATTTGTTCCATAGGTGATATCAGCTGCGTAGGCTTCACGTCGCTCTGTTGGTGACATATTTGAAAGAATTACACCAACTTTTAAACCTAAAAAGCGATGAACTCTGCCCATCCATTCACTATCTCGCTCGGCCAGATAATCATTTACTGTAACAACATGCACACCTTTTCCGGACAATGCATTTAAGTAAGCTGGCAATGTTGAGACTAAAGTTTTTCCTTCACCGGTTTTCATTTCAGCGATGTTTCCTTTATGAAGAGCAGCGCCACCCATTAATTGAACATCGTAGTGTCGTTGGCCTAAAGTTCTTTTTGCTGCTTCTCTAACTACAGCAAACGCCTCTGGCAATAAAGAATCTAACGTTTCGCCTTTACTAATTCTTTCTTTAAATTCTATAGTTTTATTTTGTAAAGAATTATCATCTAAAATTGAGATTTCGGATTCAAACTTATTAACTTTTTGAGCTATTTTTTCAAGTTCCTTGATAGCCCTGCCTTCACCGGCACGCAAGAGTTTGTCTAACAAGCCCACAACATCCCCCAACGGTTATATGTATGATTTATATCAATATTCAGTGGCTTATCGTATTAGAGAATTACGACCCGTCGCACACGCTGTAAC
>DAOROF010000010.1:19412-21713 GCA_035441405.1 Candidatus Nanopelagicus sp. | reverse complement strand
GGAGATGATTGGACTGAGGTCCCATGTCGCTTTGGTAGGGTTAAAACAAAGTGAGCGCCTTTATTTTTTTCACCCCACGCCAGTAATTGTCCTTGATGAAGCTTTGCATCTTCTAAAGCAATTGATAGGCCTAGCCCAGTGCCACCACTTGTGCGGGCTCTAGATGGATCTGCGCGCCAGAATCTATCAAAAAGTCGTGAGGCATCTTCTTGATTAAAACCCAGACCAAAATCACGAACACCTATTGCAACTTCATTTTCACTTTCTGTAACTAAAACTTTTACTGTTTTTCCCTCGCTATGTTCAAAAGCATTAGTAATTAAATTTCTTAGAATTCTCTCAATTCGCCTTGGATCTGCCTCGATATATATTGGCTCTCTCGAGATAGTTATCTCAAATAGCG
This sequence comes from Candidatus Nanopelagicus sp., assembly GCA_035441405.1. GTDB lineage: Bacteria > Actinomycetota > Actinomycetes > Nanopelagicales > Nanopelagicaceae > Nanopelagicus. Next base: position 21,310 of record DAOROF010000010.1, on the reverse strand, counting down.
CAGATTTACTTGGATGTAAATAATCTACGGTCTTACGAACCATGCTACATATATCAAAACTTTCAACGCCAAGTGCTGCTGCTTCAGCATCGAACCTGCTTACTTCAAGTAAGTCAGATAGTAATAATTCAAACCTATCGATTTGATTGATCAATAATTCGCTACTTCTTGCAATACTTGGATCAAACTCACTTTTCTGTTGATAAATTACCTCTGCCGCCATTCTGATAGTTGTCAGTGGCGTGCGAAGTTCATGGGAAACATCGGAAACGAATCTCTGTTGAAGCCTTGATAAATTCTCTAGTCGATAAATTTGTTGCTGAATTGATACTGCCATTTCATTAAATGAATTACCCAAACTGGCTAATTCATCTTGGCTGGAGACAGCCATGCGACTGGATAAATCCCCGCTTGTAAATTTTTCTGCAACAGCTGCAGCTTCCTTAACTGGTGAAACTACCTGTCGCAAAACAAATTGAGTGCTTAATCCAATAAGTAACACAAGTAATAACCCCGTAAAAATTAGTATCCAGGTAATGTAAGTAATACTTGCGAACTGAGCATCTAGTTTAAATAAATAATAAATTTCATAAATACCAGATCTAGGGATATTAAGTTTTCCACCAATTAAAAAACCTGGATGCTCATTCCCATCAGAGTATCTAATTGTAATTCGCTTATCTAATACTTCTTCACTTTCTCGAACTTTCTCTCGAAAATCTTCAGGGATAGAGTCTAGAACTAAAAGTGTTGGAACAGTTTGATAAATATTACTTTTATTAAAGTTGTTGATCGGCAAGATAACAGTTTCTCTGCCTGATAAGGATCCGTCTTCTCGACTTGATGTAATAAAATCTTGAACAACTTTGTTTAATCCTGAGTCATCCTGAAATCTTGCAATGTTAAAGTGGCCTTGTGCTAAAAATAGGGCATTTCTAGTTTCAACTTTAGAAATAGCTATTTTTTCATTTATAAAGGTTGAAGAAACTCGATTATGAACAATTACTCCAATTACTATGACAATGATAAATGCAAACAGAATGTTAGCCGACAATACTTTTAGGCTAAGAGATTGTTTTATCTTAACCCAACTTTTTAGCATTTTAGTTTTTTCCTACTCCAGCTTTATATCCAACTCCTCGCACTGTTAAAACATATTTTGGATTATCAGCATCAATTTCAATTTTAGATCTAAGCCTTTGAACGTGAACATTTACGAGTCTGGTATCAGCTGCGTGTTGATATCCCCAGACTTCACTTAATAATGCCTCTCTGGTGAACACTCTTCCAGGTTCTTTTGCTAGTGCAACTAATAAGTCAAACTCTAATCGAGTTAGAGGTATTTCTTTTTGATTACTAATAACTTTATGTTCCATTTGATCAATCGTTAAGTCTCCAATTACTAATGATCCGATTCGAGCATTTCTGCGAAGTCTGGTCTTAATCCTTGCTACCAATTCTTGTGGCTTAAAAGGTTTAATCATGTAATCATCTGCTCCGGCTTCAAGCCCTAAAACAACATCCTGGGTATCACCTTTTGCAGTTAACATAACAATTGGCACCATTGAAGTCTCTCTAATTATTTTACAAACCTCAACACCATCAATGCCTGGAAGCATCACATCCAATAAAACTAAATCAGGAGTATGTTGATTAAAAATATCCATTACTTGGTCACCACGATTTACTAAATCAACCTCCATGCCAGCACCGGTTAGTACGATGCTTAGCATTTCAGCTAAGTCTTGGTCGTCATCTACGACCATGACTAGTGGCATTTATGAACCGTGTTCCCAGGAATTTAGGTAAAGCTCTTGTGCGGGGGTTAGAACATCTAACTTAGCGCCCATGCTTTCAAGCTTTAGTCTTGCAACATCCTTATCGATTGTTGATGGCAC
>DAOROF010000010.1:0-19312 GCA_035441405.1 Candidatus Nanopelagicus sp. | reverse complement strand
CCACGCAACATCAATTTCAATATCAAAGTGGCCTGAATTTGCCAGGATCGCACCATCTTTCATTTGCTTAAAATGTTCATCTCGTAATACATCGCGGTTTCCTGTAACCGTAATGAAAATATCACCAATTGCTGCGGCTTTGGTCATTGGCATAACTCTAAAACCCTGCATAAGAGCGTCCAACGCCTTAGTTGGATCGATCTCCGTAACAACTACCTCGGCGCCTAATCCCTTCGCGCGCTCTGCAACACCCTTACCGCAATATCCAAAACCTGCAACTACAACTATTTTTCCAGCAACTAAGGTATTAGTGGCGCGGAAAATTGCATCAAACGTCGATTGTCCAGTGCCGTATCGATTATCAAACATGTGCTTTGTATCAGTATCGTTTACTGCAATCATTGGAAACTTTAAAGCTCCATCTTTTGCCATTTGGCTTAATCTGATAACACCTGTGGTTGTCTCTTCACAGCCGGCTAGTACTCCATCAATTAATTCTGTTCTAGATGTATGTATTACATTTACCAAATCGCAACCATCATCAAATACCAACTGTGGTTTGATATCTAATGCCGAATTGATATGTTGATAAAAACCGTCGCGATCAATGGCATTTTTTGCAAACACTGAAATCCCATATTCATAAACTAATGCAGCTGCAGTTTCATCTTGGGTAGAGAGTGGATTAGATGCACAAAGAGCAATCTCTGCTCCACCAGACTTTAGAGCTAACATTAAATTAGCAGTCTCAGTAGTTACGTGCATACAGGCTGCAATTCTGATTCCACTAAATGGCTTCTCTTTTGAAAATCTATCCTTTATTTGTGACAACACTGGCATGTTACGGGCTGCCCACTCAATTCGTTTTCTTCCTTCAGCCGCAAGTGCTGGATTGGCGACATCACTCTTAATTCCAGTTGTTGTGTTCATTTTTCTCCTATTAATAGTGTGGCCTAAATAATTAATTGCAAGGGGCTAAAGATACCCTGCTTGCCACACATTTATCACCTTTTGATTTGGGTCAGTACTTCATCCCTTATCTTGGCCATGAGTTTTGGAGTATCGGCTTCAACATTTAACCTAAGTAAAGGCTCGGTATTTGAAGCCCTCAGGTTAAACCACCACTGATCTGCCGAGATAGTTAAACCATCCAATTCATCAATCTGATACTTACCTGCATACTTCTTTTTTATCGCCATAATGGATTTTTGTGAGTTTTTTACTTTGCTATTTATCTCACCACTAGAAAAATAACGATTGAAAGGCAGGAGTAGCTCAGACAAAGTTTTGTCGGTATTCATTAGTTCAGCAAGGGCGTATAAAGCTGCAAGCATTCCAGAATCTGCCTTCCAGAAATTTTTAAAATAAAAATGACCTGAATGCTCACCTGCAAAAATAGCGCCGGTTTCCGCCATCAAGCTCTTGATATAGGAGTGCCCAACGCGACTACGCACTGCAATGCCTTTATTCTCGGTAATTACTTCAGGAACTGTTTTTGATGAAATTAGATTGTAAATAATTGTCGATTTAGGGTTCTTTTTTAATTCACTTGCAGCAATCAAGGCAGTAAGGGCAGATGGATTAACTAACTCACCTCTTTCATCTATTAAAAAACATCGGTCGGCATCACCATCAAAAGCAAGACCAATATCAGCTTTCTCTTTTTTAACTTTTTTCTGAAGATCCTTTAAATTTTCTGGCTCGATCGGGTTAGCTTCATGGTTTGGAAAATTACCATCTAATTCAAAATACATCGGATATAACTTAACGTTAAGTTTGCCCATAACTGCTGGAGCAGTAAATCCAGCCATGCCATTTCCAGCATCAATAACTACTTTAAGATTCCGCTTAGCAAAGGCTTTTTTTGGGAATTGTTTTATTAAATAATCAACATATTCACTCAATAAATCTTTTGAAGTAACTTTTCCAACGGGCCTGGTAGAAATTGGAACACCTTTTTCAATAAACTCTTTAATTAAAAGCAAGCCAGACTCTTGTCCTATTGGCCTTGCTCCACTCTTACACAATTTCATGCCATTATATTTTGCAGGGTTATGACTGGCGGTAAACATAATTCCAGGCAAATTAAGTTTTCCGCTAGCGAAATACAACATATCAGTAGATGCCAACCCAATTCTGATTACATCCATACCTTGACTGGTAACACCATCGCAAAATGCCGCGGCTAACGACGCCGAAGAGGAGCGCATATCTTCACCTACGACAATTGTGGCTGGTTCTCTTTCATACTCTAAAAATTTTGCAAATGCGACGCCAACAGAGAAGGAAAATTCTGGAGTTATTTCATTTTTAACTAAGCCTCTGATGTCGTAGGCTTTTATAATTTTATCTAGCATTTAATCTTTAAGCCTTAAATAAATATTAAATTTAGTTTGAAGGTAATACGCGTAAATGTCCGCGTCTACCTAACTCAGGCTGCATCGTTTTTCCACTTACATCATAGTTTGCAACCTCTCTAACAGCATTTGCAATTGCCATTAAATCTTCTTCGGTTGGACCTGTGTTGTTGTTTATAACTTCTTCTTTAATTACATTCCAACCAACTGGAACTGTTAATCGTTCACTATGAATTGGACACAAATCATAACTGTGTGGTTCGGCGTAAGTAGATAGTGGACCAAGTACTGCAGTTGAGTCAGAATAGATATAAGTCAGTGTCTTTATTGCAGCACTAGTGCAACTTGCTCTAGAACACCTTCTGACTGAAGACCTTTTCATATGAACAGGTTATATGGGGTTGATTGGAAAAGCTGGGATTTAACGGCGTGTGATTACCGAGGCATCCGAAATTGGCTCAGAGGCTGTTTCCAGATTAGCGCCATTATTCATTGGAATCGTGCTTATACCGATATTCCCAGTTAATGGTAACAATATAACGCCACCACTTATCCCCTTATTATTTGCAAAAATTTGTAACCTATTTAAACCTACTGGTGATTGCCATGAAACAAAATCTCTACCGGTAATTTTCTTCTCAATCTTTCTGCCATTAATTCCATTAGCTTTTATGAGCACATCAATTTTGTCACCCGTAAAAGTTAAGATTGGACGTGATCCAGTTAAATTCGCACTCCAACTCTTAATTGGATCTGAGGCGGCTGTCCAGGTAATTTCATTACTGCGACCAAATGTAAAGTTTGAAAGAATACTTGCTAAAATAGGTTGGTCAGAATCTATCGAAAGTGAAAATGGCTGGTTCGGTGGTGAGTTCTTAAGCGGAATGCTTAACACTTTTTGACTTGATACTTTTACCTCAGACAATCCTTCTGGAACAAAATTTCCATCATTTGAATTAATAGTAACCTCTATATTTGCATCAATTTTGCCTGGTACAAACAATCGTAAACTGTGACTTATTGAGTTGTTATTGCTATTTAAACTACCAACTAAGCCCGGAATCGAAACTAATCTAACTTGTTTACTTGGAGCAGCAATAGCTGATACAAAATCTGCACCTAAAGATTTAAGACCTTTTTTTCGCTCATCAAATAAAAAGGAGCTCACCCGACCAGATTTTGTATTAACTGCAATGGCGATCTCTTCCTCCCCAGGAGCTAATGTATCTACCGAAATCTTTTTAGTTGAGTTTTGGGAAATTAAAAAATTTCGTTCTTCAATTGGTCCATTTGGCGTGAACACTTCAACTGTTACATTTGAATCGGAAAATCCGCTATTTACAATAAAAAGTAATGACTTGCTAGTTACAGCTCCAGAACCACCAATAAACCATTGTTGACCATTACTTACCGAACAAGGCACAACTGCTTTCCATTTATTATTTGCAAAGGTAAGTGCTGTGTCAGAGTTTCCTGCCACCAAGATAGATGATTTTGAAAGTGGAATTTGATTTGACCTTCCAGGATTTAACGTCTTACTAGAGCCATCGATTAATCTTCGACCAATTTTTGCTGAAGCAACACCTGCAATTGATGAGACGTTATTGCCAATTGCCGGACATACCGTTGCAGGATATGCAGAAATAACCTTAATCTGATCAGTCCGCTCTGGTGCAAAAAAGGATATTAGTAATGAAATTAATAAAAACCCTACTAACACTATCAATTTAACTGAGAATCTATTTTTCATAGTAATTCCTCAAGTGGGACTTCTTTTCGTCTGCGGCCGGCTGGTAAAGCCAGGATAATCACGGAGATAATTACAATTAACTGCAGGGAAATCCAACCTCTTCTTGCCGTACCGTCATGGGAAATAAGTACTTCACCTGGTTGATCAATCTTAAATACAGGAAGGCCGAATTCATTTTGCTCTAGCGGGACGGCAACTCCATTTAATAACAGCCGCCAAGACTTATCAAAGTTTTCAGCAATAATTATGGTTCCACTTGATGAAACATACCCATTTGCACTTATGTCATTTGAATTAATTGGAAAATATTGACCTTTCATATTTTGGAAAGAAACTCTGGCATGAGAATTGTTAACTTTCCAAATAACGCCATCTTTAGTAGCAGAGCTCCTGGTAAAGCCACCAATTCCATCAATAGTTCTGACTAATGCAGGATCTGCTGGATCCTTCATAAATACATATTGGATTCCATAAAACCCTAAAATCTGACTACTGCTAACTCCGACACCATTAAATAAATCAACAATTGAAGTGTGAACAATTTCAGGTGTTTTACTTGAAACATCAGGTTCACCCAGCAATAGATCACTTCCTCGGGTAATAAAGTATTTCAATTGTTCTTGATTTTTTCTTACCACCAAAGTTTTTGGTCTTTCATTGGTGGTAGCCAAATCAGATATAAATGCTGGGATTACCTGATCATTATCGGTACTAACTAAAGAGTTAGCACCAACCGTAACTCCCCATCCAGTCATCACTACCGTTGAAAGAATTGTTATTAAGGCGGTAATTGCTGAAAGTATGTGTTTATAGCCAAAATTAATGGTACGAAGCTGCGGGATTGTTCGTTCACCAATCGAAAATATACTTAGAGTTAAAATAAATTGAGCAATAATTATTAAACTTCCACTCCAAACTCTTTGCGCAGTGGAATTATTACCTGCGATAAAAAAGGATGAAATTGTTGCACTAATTACCAATAAAATTAAGGCCAGGACTGCATTTTTGCGCTGCTGCTTTACCACTAAGCATAAAATTAAATAAAGAATAAATGGTGCGAGCAGATAAAGATTCGGTGATGCTGGACCGCCAGGGTTAAATAACAAAATAGAGAAGAAATCACCTGATGGCACTGATAAGCCAGGCTCTAGTAACTTAGAGGTGGGAGCAAGCAAGAATGAGAGTGAGTTTGGAATATTAATCAAAAAGGGAGTAATTAATAGGGCAAATCTCTTCTTAATCTCATCTTTACTTAAAATTTTAAAGATGTCCTTCCATTTTGTAGAGTTACTATTTTTGGAAGAAATGTATTGATTAATAAATTGATAGAGGTGATAGCCAAGCCAAATCAGGAGGAAGATTGGCGAAAAAGCTGCTGAGATTGCTGCCACTATTGTTATTAAATAAAGCTTTCGCCATTTCAAATCTGTTAATTGCTGGTGATTATGAAGTGCGGTAAATAAAATTGGGAAAAAAGCAGCCACTACTAGAGTTCCAATTCGACCTTGATTTATTGAAGTTAGTATCGCAGGGGAGAGTGCAAAAACAAATCCGGCAAAGGTGGCTGAGTAATTGCTTAAATTAAACTTTCTAGCCGATCGATAGGTTAAAACATAAAGCAGTGATGGAATAAAAAAGAAAAATAGGTAGATAAGTATTTGTGGGTTACCGCCAGTTATCACCGATCCTAAACCAACTATTAATACCCATAATGGTGTTGGCGAGCTACTACCTAAGCCGACTAAGTGCCAGGAGGTGAAAAAATCACTAATTAAGTGCATGGCGCTATCTGGGGCAACCGGTAGTGCTCCCCCAGATAATGAACCAAACCGATTACGAGAATAGAAAATTGAAAAAATAATTATCAGCATAAGGCCAGATAGAAATGGTTGTTTTGCTAATGCTCTAATTTTTGCAAAACTCTTTCCTTCAACAAACTCTAATTCATCAAAGCTCTCATCAATAATGCCGATATCGGAATAACTCTTAACTTTAGTAGAACTTTGTTGAGTATTTTTTGACCTAAATGCTTTAGAGATTGAGGTTGAAATTCGCTCCAGGCTAGCCCGTAATTGTGTTGATCTAGCCGGGATAAATTGTTTAATTACCCGAGCAGATAACACCTTATTTTTCTTTCGATATCGCCGGGATTTGATTAAATCTGCTGGTTTGAAGATTAACAACCCAATAGCTGCAATTTCATCAGCTGCATAACCAGGTAATTTAGCGAGTAAATAAATAATTGATCTACCAATTGAGGTAAACAAAAGTTGCAGCGCAACCCAAGGCAGAATCCACCAGCTTGAATTAGCTAGTAAAACAAAGGCAGCATTTCGACGATCAAGCAACAATGGCCGATGCAAGATCGCATCTCTGACATCGATTTCTCTTCGTTCTGAAGAGGATGCCTGGGCGTGATACAAAATCGCCTCACCCACACAGATAACTGAGTGGCCAGCAATATTTGCCCGCCAACCTAAATCAACATCATCTCTAAACAACTCAAGGCTAGGGTCAAAACCACCTAACTCTTCAAAGACACCACGCTTAATTAACATACCCGCACTGCTAACTGCTAAAACATTTTTTACCTCATCATGTTGGCCTTGATCATGCTCTCTATCCTCTAACCCACTCCAACGTGTGCCATTTTCTGTAATGCTAATTCCAGCTTCTAAAATATGTTTGCGGTCATACCAACCTAGAATTTTAGGACCGGCAATTCCAACCTGTGGCCGTTCCACTACCGCTTCTAATAATTTTGCTAGCGCTAATTTATCTGGCGCACAATCATCATGAATTATCCATAACCATTCATTATTTTCTTGATTATTGTTTTGTTTATCAACAATTGGCAATTTAGCAACAGCTGCTGCTACCGCTGATCCAAAACCAGCGCTTTTAGATTGTTTAATAACTGGAATACCAGCATTGCTTAATAACTTAACTGAGCCATCAATTGAACCATTATCAACTGCAATAATTTGATCTGGTAATCGCTTTTGGGATGAGAGGGCAGCGACCACCTCACTTAACCAGGTAACACCATTATGTGTAACAAGTATTGCTGTTACATGCTGGTCTTTAACCTGCGCTTGAGTGCTTTGCTTTTCAGCCACCCGCTATTTTAAGCGCTGCGGCGCTTTAAACGGCGGCGTTCACGTTCAGATAATCCGCCCCAGATACCAAACCGCTCATCATGGGCCAGCGCGTACTCCAGGCACTCAGAGCGAACATCACAGGATAGGCACACTCTTTTTGCCTCACGAGTTGAGCCACCCTTCTCAGGAAAGAAGGCCTCTGGATCGGTTTGAGCGCATAGCGCTCGCTCCTGCCATGAGAGTTGTTCTGATGAAACTATTAGAGCTGAAAGCTCTGCACGTTGATCTGACATCTTTCTCCTTAAACCTAGTCAGTGACCTGTAACTACCTCAAGGGCCAGGGTGTGCCCGCAATAAGAGAATTACACGCTTGTAACTCCAATAAGTCAAGTTGATACTGGTGGATCTGTGGGGTTAAAAACCTAAATAATTGGAATTTACGATCATTCCTGCGGAAATTTGGGTATTTGGTGCGATTATCGAGTCAATAATTTTGCAATCTGCACCAATCTTTGCACCCCTACCAATTATCGAACCAGTAATCTGACAATTACTCTCAATAATTACTTTAGGTGCAATAGAACTTCCCTTTTCCACCCTAGAGGAGGAATCGATATTTGAATCAGCTGCCACAAGGCACTCCCCTTCATGCTTTGGTGTAGCTGGGGAGAAAACTTTGCCCATAATTAAATCTGCTGAGGCTTTAACTAAAGCTGCTGGCGTTCCAATATCTAGCCAATATGAGTTATCTAAATAACCAAATACCTGTGCTCCTGATTTAAGTAGCTCTGGAAAGGTTTGGCGCTCCACACTGACTACCTGATCTACTGGAATCTGTTGTATTACTTCAGATTTAAAAATATAACAACCTGCGTTAATTAGGTTACTAGTTGGGTTATCCATTTTTTCTAAAAATGATTTAACCTGATAATTACTCTCTAATTCAACACAGCCATAAGCTCTAGCATCATCTACCTCAGTTAAATACAAGCTGACATCAGCCTGATGTTCTTGATGAAATTGAATCTGTTTTTTTAAATCATGGGCACTTAACACATCGCCATTAAAGATCACAACTAGGTCGCAAGGATCTAGTAATTTTGCAGAATTTCTGATGCCTCCTGCTGTACCTAGGGCACTAGTCTCAACTGCATACTTAATTTTTATGCCAAATCTTTCGCCATTGCCAAAATAGGGTTCAAATAACTCAGCCTTGTATGAGGTGGCAAGGACAATCTCGCTTATTCCAGCCTGGGCTGCTTTTCTAATTTGGTGTTCGGTAAATGGCACACCAGCTACCTCAAGCATCGGCTTAGGTGTTTGTAGTGTTAATGGCAAGAGTCGAGTTCCTTTGCCACCAACTAATAAAATTGCACTGATCTTCATAATGAGAGCCTTTCAACAACTTTATCTATATCTTGATCATGAGCAGTTAAGGCAATTCTTACAAAATTATCACTGCCGTAAAAACTTCCTGGGGTAACTAAAATTCCAATTTGAGCAAACCAATCAACAGTTTTATAGCAATCCTCATTTTTACTGCACCATACATATAGTCCAGCCTGGCTATATTCAATGGTGAATCCAGCATTAGTTAATACCTTAATTAACTTATCTCTTCTGCTTGTATAGCGCTGGGCCTGCTCTTTTGCATGGTTGTCATCAGAGAGTGCAGCAATCATTGCCTGTTGGATTGGCGCAGGCACCATTAATCCAGCATGTTTTCGGATCTGCCTAATTTGATCGATTAATTTTTTGTCGCCAATTACAAATGCGGCTCTATACCCGGCCATATTAGATCGCTTAGAAAGCGAGTGCACCGCCAAAATTCCAGTGTTGTCACCTTCAGTAAGGGCCAAAATAGATTTAGCTTGATCTGAAAATGATAAATAGCACTCATCACTTGCTATGACCGCATTATTAGCTCTGCTCCAATTAATGGATGCTGATATCTGAGAATCACTGAGAACTTGCCCAGTTGGATTTGCTGGTGAGTTAATCCAGGCAAGATCAGCTACTGGCCAATCTTCCGCCTTACTACCAACTGCAGTGGCTTGTGCTGACGCTAATAGAGCGCCAACTAAATATGTTGGGTATGCAATTTGTGGGTATAAAACTCTCTTACTTTGCAAAAAAGTCGGTAATAGCGCAACAAACTCTTTTGAACCAATAACTGGTAAAACATCAAACTCGCCAGTTGCACCGAGAGTAGAGCTAGCCCAATTTTTTATCGCTTCCTTTAATTGCGCACTTCCAGCAGTTAATGGATAACTTGGCGAATTACTCGCTTGGCTTAAAGCTTCTTGAATAAACTTTGGCGTAGCGTCGACTGGTGTTCCTTGTGACAGATCAATAAAACCGCCTGGATATTGTTTTGCTTTTTCACCGTAGGGCGCCAAAAGATCCCATGGGAAATCTGGCAGTTTCAGAAAAACTTATTTCTCTTGTGGTGGAAGAGCTGCGACGACCTCATGATCTTTACCAATTGCTCCTAATTTAGCCGCGCCGCCAGGAGAACCAATCTCTATAAAGAACTTACTATTTACTTCACTGTAATTTTTCCACTGTGAAGGAACATCATCCTCATAGTAAATTGCCTCAACTGGGCAAACTGGTTCACAAGCTCCGCAATCAACACACTCATCTGGTTGGATATAAAGCATTCGATCGCCCTCGTATATGCAATCAACTGGGCACTCTTCTATGCAGGACTTATCCTTCACATCAACACATGGTTGAGCAATTATGTAGGTCACGCTACTCCTTACAGTGATTTCACCTAGTTAGGTGGAGAATACTGCCATCAACTCTGATGATCTTTAGGCATTAGTTTAATAGGAGGCGCCATATGCAGCCATCAGCGGCCCAAATTGGCCAGCGGGTAAGCATCCGCATGCATGAAGCTGATGGGGGTTTTCGCGACATTTTGGGGGTATTAGAGAGCGAAAACACAGTACGCAAAAAGGATGGTTCGCTAGCCACCTTCGATCCGGCAAAGATAGCGGTATGGAAGATAGTGCCAAATAAATGAAATCATCAACTACAAATTATGTAATCAGATTATTTGATACAAAAAGTAGGCAACTTATGCCGCTAACAAGTAGTGATGGAGAAATTCTAAGAATTTATGGCTGTGGTCCGACAGTTTATCGTGATGCACATGTGGGAAATATGCGAACATTTTTGCTATCTGACATAGTTATTAGGTTAGCAAAATTTATCGGATATAAAGTTAAATTCATCCAGAATATAACTGATGTAGGGCACATGTCAGAGGATTTTATTGAAGATAAAATGTTAGCCCAGGCAAAAAAGGAATCTAAAGACCCGTATGAGATTGCAAGAATATATGAGGCGAGATTTCATTCAGATTTAAAACTGTTAAATATTAATCCAGCCGATAATTATCCTAAAGCTAGTGAATGTATCGACCTTATGCATGATCTAATAAGTAAATTGATAACAAAGGGTCATGCATATGTTGGAAGTGATAACTGCGTTTATTTCTCAGCACAATCATTTGAAGGTTATGGTGCAATAAGTGGAAATCGACTTGACTCACTAAAACCAGGGCATAGGTTTGAGTACACCGAGGATGGTGCAAAGCGTTTTCATGCAGACTGGGCTCTTTGGAAGGCAGCTGAAAATAGAACTGAAATGATTTGGAATTCACCGTGGGGGAAAGGTTTTCCAGGTTGGCATATTGAATGCTCAGCTATGTCGTTACATTACTTAAATAATTTTGTTGACTTACACCTAGGCGGAATAGATCTTCGATTTCCACATCATGAAAATGAGCGGGCACAATCAAACTGTGTGATTGATAAGGAAGCAGTCTCGCTTTGGGTGCATGGGGAACATTTGTTATTTGAAGGTCGAAAAATGGCCAAGAGTGCAGGAAATGTAGTTTTAGTATCAGACTTAATAGATCGTAATTTAGATCCGCTCTGCTTAAGGTTATGCTTTCTTGAAAATCGTTATCGCAGTCAAATGGATTTAAGCTGGGATAGCCTTAAAGCTGCCCATCAAACTATTCAGCGATGGCGAGATAAAATCTTAATTTGGCAGAGTAGTAAGGAAATTAACCTAACTGAAGTTAAAAAAATAGTGAATGAAGTTATTACTGATCTTACTGATGATTTAGATACACCACGGGCTCTTCAAAAACTAAGGAAAATTGAAAAATCTCAGGAGCTTAGTGATGGGACAAAGTTTGAAGTTTTTAAGGAGGTGGATGTTTTGTTTGGTTTAGACTTACTAAAATCCTTCTCAAGTAAAGCTGAAATACCTGGTCATCTAAATGAACTGCTAACAAAGAGGGCAAAAGCTAGAAGCCTGGGTGATTTTGTTGAAAGCGATCGCCTGCGAGATTTATTAGCAGAGAATAATATCTTGGTAAAAGATGGAAAAGATGGGCAAAGTTGGGATTGGTTAATTTAGCGATTCAATGATTTTGGTGTAATTAACCCAAGTAACAAAACTACTAAACCGCCAAGTAAAAAAATATTTCCAGGTGTATTTCCATAAACCAGTATTTCATCTGCTAAGCCGGGTGACCCAGCTCTAATTACTACAAGTAGCCAAGCTAGGCTGAAGATAACTTGATATCGCCGAAAGAAAAATAACTGGCCGATAGCTCTTATGCCAACAAAAGTTAATAATAATGCGGCAATTAACCCAAATGGTGAGTAGAGGTTATGCAGTAATACCGAACTAAATCCGACTATCAAGCCCATGCCAACAGATTTAAATATACTCATAGTGTTATCCCAGCAAATAAATCTATTTCGCGACCAGATTCATCAAATGGTTTAGATTTTTCACCTTTAACTAGTGTGTAGTACTCATCAGCCCAAACTGATAGTCCTAAATTATTTGAAAGCGCAAAAAATGGACCATCTATTGAAATTTGGGTTTCGTGTGCCTTCATTGCCTCTAATTTTTGTTCAACATAATCTGGAGCTTTTATAACAGAGGTAACTAATTCATCCGGTTTAGCAAAAGGTAAATCGTCTACGCTATCAGCCCCAAAGAAACTCGAACCGACCTCTTTCATTTTATCGATTCCCATTTGGATTACAGATTTCGGCATAGTATTCCAATATATCTTGCTGATTTTCCAACCTTGGTTTGATGCTAGCTCTGCAGCCAACATTGCAACTTGATTAGCCTTAATGTGATCAGGATGACCGTAGCCACCAAATTCATCGTAGGTGATAAGTACCTGGGGTTTAATCTCTAAAATAATATTTACAAGCTCTTGAGCTGCTTCAGTTAAATCTGCTTGCCAAAAAACATCTTTGCGTTCATTTTGGGCAGTTCCAATCATTCCACTATCACGCCACTTTTTATTTGGTGATCCAAGAAATCTAAAATCTTTTACTCCAAGATGCACCATGGCTTTCTTTAATTCAATTTCGCGATGTTCACCTAATTTGTCATCTCTACTGCTGGCTAAGTTAGCCAGACTTTCAACTAATACTTCCCCCTCTTCGCCACGAGTACAGGTTACTAATGTGACTTGTACACCCTCTGCTGCATACTTAGCCATAGTTGCACCATTATTTATGGTCTCATCATCTGGATGAGCATGTACTAGTAACAATCTTTTTGATGCATTCACTCGCACAATATAACTGGGAAAGTATTAAATCTGACAATTCAACAATAGAGTGATTAGACTTAAACAATGGCTGATGAGAAATCCAATCGCCTGCCTCGAGATGAGCGCAGGGCACAATTACTAATTGCAGCACTTGAGGTTTTTACAGTTGCCGGTTATCACTCCGCTGCTATGGATGAAATCGCTGACAAGGCTCAAGTAAGCAAGCCAGTTCTCTATCAACATTTTCCATCAAAGCTGGATCTATATTTGGCGGTCTTAGATTTACATATTGACTCTTTAGTATTTGCAATTCAAAAAGCTATTGCATCTAATCGAGAAAACTCTTCAAGAGTTGCAGCAACTGTTGATGCATACTTTGGATTTATTGATTCTGAAGGTGAAGCCTTTAGATTATTATTTGAAAGTGATATGAATCTTGAACCTCAAGTTCGAGAACGATTAAACCGAATGACTTATGACTGTGCGGCAGCTGTTAGTGCTGTAATCTCTATTGATACTGGTTTAGGAAAAGAAGAATCAATGATGCTGGCTGTAGGCATAATTGGAACGGTACAAACTACCGCACGTCATTGGCTAGATCGAGATGGCAAAATCGATCGTACAAGAGCCACAGAGTTGGTAATGAATCTAATCTGGCGAGGAATCTCAGGATTCCCCAAATCGAAATCCTAAATTCGCATAGTTGTAATTGAATAGATAAGGTTGGGCCATGGCTACCGCAAAAACATCAGTTAAAAGCACATCTCGCACCGAGGTAAAAATTGGTATCTCAGACTCAACCCATGAAATAAATATTGAATGTGTAAGTACTCAATCTGAGGTTATAGCAAAAGTTAATGAGGCTATTAAATCCTCTTCCGTACTATCACTTAGTGATTCAAAAGGTAGAGAGTTGTTAGTACCAGCTAATAAAATTAGTTATATTGAAGTAGGCGAATCAATAGATCGTCGTGTTGGATTTGCTAATTAAATAGAAACAACTCTTCTAGCATTAGCTTTAGATTCTAATTTCTCCCACTGATCTGGATTTGTGGTGTATTCGCCCAAAATATTAAGTTTTCCATTGCCATGGTAATCACTTGAACCAGTCATAACTAGGTCAAACTCTTTAGCTAAATTTATTAGGCTGAACTTTTCATCAGGTGTGTGATCTCTATGATCTACTTCAATCCCATCCAAACCTGATTGAATGATCGAACCAAATGTCTCAGCTGATATGACTCTTCCTCTATGTGAAGCCATCGGATGGGCAATTACAGCTACGCCGCCAGCTGCTTTAATTAATTTAATAGCGTCCTCAGGTGATGGCGAATAGTGCGGTACGTAGTATTTTGAGTTGTTATGAAGCATTTTAGTAAAAGCCTCATCACGGCTTACTACAATTCCTTTTTTAACTAATGCATCAGCAAGATGAGGCCTACCAAGTGTTGCACCATCTGAAAGTTGCTCTAGTACATCTGCCATAGAGATATCTATTCCTGCCTCATTAATACGATTGATAATTTTTTCCATTCGACCATGCCGATTATCTCTGGTATTTTCTAACGTTTTCATCAATTCACTATGAGTGGGATCAAATAGCAAGCCCAATACATGAACACTTATCCCATCGGTAGTTTGACAAGATATTTCTGCTCCAGGAACTAGTGATAGACCAGGACGCAATGCATTAGTTGCTTCATTCCATCCACTTATTGAGTCATGATCAGTTAGGGCAAGTGTTGTAATTCCGGCTGCCATAGCTTTATTAACTAATTCAGTTGGGGTATCAGTACCATCACTAAAATTTGTATGGGTGTGTAAATCAATCATTTTAATTGAGGAGTTTCTTGGCTAGATTTAACAACAAACAGGGCACAACCAAATAGTAAACCAATAATTCCAGGAATTGTTCCAACTGGTGGTTGCTGACCAAGCCAAATATATGCAAAAAAAGCGCTCACTGGGACTTCAAAAAACACAATTAATGAAACTACAACCGGTGAAACTCTTTTTAAAGAGGCATTAAACATGGTGTGGCCTAGTAATTGTGCTCCAAGAATTAATGCTATTAGTAAGGCAATATCGTAAGCAGAAAATCCGATTAATTTTGAATTAGATAAAATTACAACTGGTAGTGACACTATTGCGCATGATAAATAACAAACTGAAGTGAAGGTTGCTGTAGAAACACTTTTTTGAACCTTAGCACCAATTAACATATATGCGGCCCCAAAAATTCCACCAATTAATGCTAATAAATCTCCCTGGAAAGACCTGATTGATAGATTTAAATCGACTCCAGTAATCAAAATAACTGAAAGAAAAGCAATAATCATGCCGCCAATTGATCTGCGTGGAATATGACCACCATTAAACTTAACAAATATTGCAGCAAAAATTGGTTGGGTAGCTGCTATTGCAGTACCGGTAGCAACACTAGTAAGTCGCATAGCTCCAAAAAAACATAAAAAGTGAGCTGCTAAAAAAGCCCCAGATAGTGCTGCCCAGCGTAAAGCACTTTTTTGTTCATCTGTTTTCCATTCACCCTTTGACAAGGCAAAGGGAAGAATTACTAGACCTCCGATTAAATTTCTTAAAAATATCAATGATGGAACAGGAATTAGGCTCTTAGCAATGATTGGGCCTGAGGTTCCGATACCTATCAACCCAAGCGTAAGAAATGGGATATCTCGACCGCTTGGTAGTTTGGTATGGAAGTGATCTTTCATAGGTAGAACCTATCTGTCTTTTAATTATTATTATGAATTCATACTTAGCCGATACCCTTATCTCATGAATATCGCAAAGCGAATTGAACTTGAACGGGTATTCCTGGCGAGATTAGCTGGCACTGGGGTATTTGATCCAAACGGTGACCAGGTCGGAAAAGTTAGGGATGCTGTTGCAACCCTGCGATCTAACAACCAATCTCCAAGAATTTTAGGAATAATCGTAGAGGTTCCACCACGCAAAAGAATATTTGTACCAATTACTCGCGTGACTTCAATCGATAATGGACATGTAATTATTACTGGCTTACTAAATATGCGCAGATTTGAACCTCGCACAAATGAAATAACAGTACTTTCTGAAATGTTGGACCGTTCTGTGACTTTAGTAGAAACAAATGAAAAAGTTACTGTTGAAGATATAGCAATGGAACTTTCAAAGACTGGCGATTGGTTCATTGAACGCGTACATATAATGAAGCGAGGGTCCGGTTTCCGGCGTCGTGGGTCTGCAATCACAGTTAAGTGGTCTGAGATATCAGGATTTACATTAAATGAAAATAATCAAGGTGTAACCAACTTGCTTGGTACCTTAGCAAATCTAAGAGCGGCAGACTTAGCTTCAGTACTTCATGATTTAAATCTAAAACGTAGGGTTGAAGTTGCAAGAGCACTAAATGATGAAAGGTTGGCAGATGTACTAGAAGAGATGGATGAAGCGTCTCGGGTTGAATTGCTAGCCGAACTTGAAGGTGAACGAGCCGCTGATGTATTGGAAGAGATGGACCCTGACGATGCAGCAGATCTATTGCGTGAAGTTGGGCAAGAGCGCGCACAAGTGTTGCTGGCCTTAATGGAGCCAGAAGATGCTGAAGATGTTAAAAGACTTATGCACTATGAAGATTATTCTGCTGGTGGAATGATGACAACTGAGCCAATTGTTCTAACTACTGATTCAACAGTTGCAGAAGCGTTGGCGAAGATCAGATCTTCTGAAGTTTCACCAGGCCTTGCGGCTCAGGTTTTTGTATGTCGCCAGCCAATTGAAACACCTACTGGCCGTTTTATGGGAGTAGTGCATATCCAAAGATTATTAAGAGAGCCACCTTCTACGCTACTTGGTGGAATACTCGATACTGACATTGTGCCCCTATCGGTAGAGGCAAATCTAAATGAGGTTTCCTTATACTTGGCCAGTTACAACTTACTTTCAGTTCCTATTGTAGATTCCAATGATCGGTTGCTAGGTGCAGTAACTGTCGATGACGTTTTGGACCATTTGTTACCAGAAAACTGGCGGCAAGATGAGTCTCTAAAGCAAGAAAGTGAGGCAACATAACAATGGCTAAGGTAAGAGTAAATAAAAATTCACTTGAGTACCCTCGTGAAGCACGTAGAACGCTTAAACCATCTTATGATCCAGAAACTTTTGGACGTTGGTCTGAAAAATTTGCAAGGTTTTTGGGAACTGCAAGATTCTTAGTATTTATGACAACTTTTGTTTTATTCTGGGTAATCTGGAACTCACTAGCTCCTGAAGATCTAAAATTTGACCACTACCCATTTATATTTTTAACTCTTCTACTTTCATTACAAGCATCTTATGCAGCACCTCTTATTCTGCTAGCTCAAAATAGGCAGGCTGATAGAGACCGAATTCAAGGTAACGAAGACCGCGAACGTGATGAGCGAAACATGGCTGATACTGAATACCTAACCCGTGAATTAGCCAGTTTAAGGACTGCATTGAGTGAGGTTACGACTCGAGATTACTTAAATACACAGTTAACTGATGCGATTGAAGAAATTGTAAAGAAATTGAATAAGAAAAATTAAGTATTGATATTTAAGCGAACTCCAACTAAGGACTTTGGCCTTACAATTATTTGATCTAGTATTTCATCAAATATCTTCTTGTATCTTTCATCAGATAGGACGATAGGACTTCCTTCGTCCCCACCTTCACGTAGTTGAGCATCAAAAGGTATTTTGGAAAGTAGTGGTACATCTGAACCAACAAGTTGGCTTAATCTGCGCGTAGTTTCTTCGCCTCCCCCACTACCGAAAACTGAAAGCTTCTCCCCGCACTTTACGCATTCACTATCTGACATATTCTCAATTACACCGATTACTGGTTGTTTAATTTGATGAGCTATGCGACCAGCACGTTCTGCTACTTCAGCTGCGGCAATCTGAGGAGTAGTGACAACGATGATTTCAGAATTAGGAATCAGTTGTCCAAGAGATATCGCAATATCGCCAGTACCTGGGGGTAAATCCAATAAAAGTAAATCTAAATCTCCCCAGTATGCATCGCTTAATAATTGCTCTAGAACTCTATGTAATAACGGTCCTCGATATGCAACAGGATCTGATCGCTCTGGCTTAAACATCTCCATAGATACAACTTTTACTCCATAATTTTCAACAGGAATAAATGTTTGATCAATTGCAGTGGGTCGTTTATCTAATATTCCCATGAGTCTAGGAATTGAGTGACCATAAACATCTGCATCCAAGATTCCAACTTTTAAACCTCTAGCAGCTGCAGCAACTGCAAGATTTACAGTTACAGAAGACTTTCCAACTCCGCCCTTGCCTGATGCTATTCCGATTACTCTAGTTAGGGAATCGGGTTGGGCAAAAGGAATGAATTTTTCTCTACCTCCGCGGATTATTTTTTTCACATTATTTCGTTGCTCTTCATTCATAACTCCGAAAATTATCTCAACCTCAGTTATTTCCTTTATACCTTCAAGAGAATTCTTAATATCACTTTTTAATCTATCTTTCATAGGGCAGCCAGAAATTGTTAATAGAATTTTTAATTTAGCTAGGCCTGAGTCAAAATCAACAGATTCAACCATGCCAAGCTCAGGAAGCGGTTTATGCAATTCTGGATCTATCACCTTGTTCAAGGCTAGATTTATTGCCTCAATAGTGCTCATAGCAGATCCGGATCAATTTTAGGCTTTGGTTTAATTTCAAAATCATTCTTATCAATTACATCACCAATATGTTTTTTAATAAAGGTTTTTGGATTTAGATCCTTAACTTGCAGATCCTCATATCCTGGCCCTAAATTGTCTTTTAACTCATTTGTTGCATTTTGTGCCATTTTCTTCGCTTTAACTAAAAATCGCGCAGCATCTGCGGCAATATTTGGTAGACGATCTGGCCCTACCAAAATAATTCCGATTATAAAAAGTCCAATTACCTCACCAACCCCCAAATTGAACATACTCTTATCTCTTAGATGCAGCTAAAACTACATCTACTTCTCTAGTTATATTGTTCCTCTTAAATTTAACTTTAACTTTATCGCCAATATTTTTGCTTCGAATTACAACAATTAATTCATCTGAATTTTCTATTTCAGCTCCGTCTAAGGAAACAATTATGTCACCTTTGCGCAATCCTGCCTTATCTGCTGGCCCTCCAGGTGTTATACCGGTTGACTCGCTCGAGATCAAAGCTCCAGTTCCAGTGAATTGCGTATCAACAGAAATGCCCATGATTGGATAAGTTGAAAAACCAGTATCTATTAACTGCTCTGCTGTCTTCTTGGCCTGATTGATTGGTATTGCAAAACCTAAACCAATTGATCCTGCCTGCGAGCTCACACCTAAAGTTGCAATGGCTGAATTAACACCAATTACTGCACCAGTTAAATCCACTAATGGTCCGCCAGAATTTCCAGGATTGATGGCAGCATCTGTTTGTAGTGCGTTTATAAATGAAGATTCGCCAAATCCATTACCTGTTGT